>NZ_JBAKHO010000026.1:0-77740 GCF_036902735.1 Micromonospora lacuserhaii
CACAGCACGT
This sequence comes from Micromonospora lacuserhaii, assembly GCF_036902735.1. Taxonomy (NCBI): domain Bacteria; kingdom Bacillati; phylum Actinomycetota; class Actinomycetes; order Micromonosporales; family Micromonosporaceae; genus Micromonospora; species Micromonospora lacuserhaii. The sequence continues at coordinate 11 of NZ_JBAKHO010000026.1, forward strand.
CCCGCAGCCCCGGGTCGAAACCCGCCAGCGCCGCGTCGAACGCCGCCGCGAAGCCGGGGTACGCGTCGTACAGGTCGCGGCCCATCCCGAGGCGCTGCGCGCCCTGGCCGGTGAAGAGCGCCGCGGTCGGGCCGGTCCGGGCAGTGCCGGACAGGCCGGCGCCGTCGGCGATCTGGGTCAGTGCCGCCAGCAGCGAGTCGCGATCCGCGCCCAGCGCGACCGCCCGGTGCGCGAAGAGGGACCGGCCGGCCAGGGTGGCCGCCACGTCGACCGGCGCGAGGTCCGGGTACGCCCGCAGGTGGGACGCGAGCCGGGCCGCCTGGTCCGCCAGGGCCGGCGCGGTCCGGGCCGAGAGCACCCAGGGCAGCACCGGGGGTATGCCGACGGCGCCGGTGCTCGGCTCGTCGGTGGCTGGCTCGCCGGTGGCCTGTTCGATGATGACGTGGGCGTTGGTGCCGCTGAGGCCGAAGGAGGAGACGGCCGCCCGGCGGGGCCGGTCCGGCGACGGCCACTCCCGGTTCTCGGTGAGCAGCTCCACCGCGCCGGCCGACCAGTCCACGTGTGGGGTGGGCCGGTCGACGTGCAGCGTCCGGGGCAGCACCCCGTGCCGCATCGCCTGCACCACCTTGATCACGCCGGCCACGCCGGAGGCGGCCTGGGTGTGGCTGATGTTCGACTTGATCGAGCCCAGCCACAGCGGCCGGCCGGCGGGACGGCCCTCCCCGTACGTGTCCAGCAGCGCCTGCGCCTCGATGGGGTCGCCCAGCGTCGTGCCGGTGCCGTGCGCCTCGACGAGGTCCACGTCGGCGGGGACCAGCCCGGCGCCGGCGAGGGCCTGGCGGATCACCCGCCGCTGGGAGGGCCCGTTGGGCGCGGTGAAACCGCTGGATGCGCCGTCGGAGTTGACCGCCGACCCGCGTACCACCGCGAGCACCGGGTGACCGTTGCGGCGGGCGTCGGAGAGCCGCTCGAGCAGCAGGACGCCGGCGCCCTCCGCGCAGCCGGTGCCGTCGGTGGCGGCGGCGAAGGACTTGCACCGGCCGTCCGCGGCGAGGCCGCGCTGGCTGCTGAAGTAGAGGAACATGTCCGGTGTGGACATCACCGTCACGCCGCCGGCCAGGGCCAGGGTGCAGTCGCCGCGGCGCAGCGCCTGGACCGCCCAGTGCAGGGCGACCAGGGACGAGGAGCAGGCCGTGTCGACCGAGACGGCCGGCCCCTCCAGGCCCAGCGTGTAGGCGACCCGGCCGCTGACGAGACTGCCGCCGCTGGTGCCGCCGGCGTCGTCACCGAGCCCGTAGTCGTGGTACATGACCCCGGCGAAGACGCCGGTGGGGCTGCCCCGCAGGGCGGTCGGGTCGATGCCGGCCCGTTCGCACGCCTCCCAGGAGATCTCCAGCAGGATCCGCTGCTGCGGGTCCATGTGCAGCGCCTCGCGCGGGCTGATGCCGAAGAACTCAGGGTCGAAGTCCCCCGCGTCGGGCAGGAAGCCGCCGTTGCGGGTGTAGGTCCGGCCGGGTTCGCCGGGGCGGGGGTCGTAGAGGTCGTCGACCGGCCAGCCCCGGTCGTCCGGGAACGCGCCCACCGCGTCGACCCCGTCGGCGACCAGCCGCCACAGCTCGTCCGGCGTGCCGACACCGCCCGGGTACCGGCAGGCCATCGCCACCACCGCCACCGGTTCGTCGTCCCCGCGCGCCTCCGCCTGGGCGAGTCGCCGACGCGCCTCCCGCAGGTCGGCCGTGGCGCGACGGAGATAACCAAGCAGTTTTTCCTCATTGTTCACAAGGACGACCCCGCATTTCCGTCGGCCCGTCGGCATTTCCGGGACACTTTTTCTCCGCCGTCCGAATCAATTCCGAATGCTGCCGGACCGCTTTGAAACTATTCAGCGGAACCGGGCGGGCCAACCCCTGCGACAACCCCGACGACCCCTTAACCCGGCGGTCGCCGCGGCCGGCACCGTCACCACTCGGGCGGCACCGTCTCCCGCGCGGTCACCAGGTCGCCGAGCTGCGGGAACTGCGCTATCGCCTCCGGCGCGGTCAGCAGCGGCCGGCGCGGGCCACGCAGCACGGACCAGAGCACCCGCGGCGTCATCATCGACGTCGGCGGCGCCATCTGCGCGGCCACCCGGAATAGCGCACCGGCGACCCGCGGGTCCGCCCCGGCGGTCACGGTGTACCGGGCCGCCATCCGCTGCTGGCCGGCGCTGGGCGGCTTGCTGACCGTGGAGCTGGCCTCGGGGAACCAGCGGTCGGCGCCGAGCGCCATCTGCCACGGCCCGTCGGCGGCCTTCGCGACGTCCTTCTGGACCCGCCGGGACAGCCCGCGCACCAGGCCCTTGCGGTCGAGCGCCGCGCGGAAGGCGACGGCGCTGCGGGCGGCCACCGACATTCCGGTGGCGTACGTCGGGTTGACCACCGAGGCGGAGTCGCCCAGGGCCAGGAAGCCGTCCGGCACCGGCAGCTTGTCGTAGAACCGCCGCCGGCTGGCCAGGTCCTTGTAGGACCGGATCTCGCTGACCGGCTTCGCGTGCTCCAGCAGGTCGGCGACGATCGGGTGGCGCAGGTTCCGGGCGAACTTCAGGAACCCGGCCTCGTCGGTCGGCGGCTGCCCGCCCCGGGTGCCGATCAGCGCGACGATCCACCGGCCCTGCTCGTTGGGGACGAGCGCGAGGCCCTGCCCGGGTCGGCCGGTGGCCGGCTGGGCCTGGATGAGGATGCCGGGGAATCCCTCGTGGAAGCCGGCGGGCGCCTCGAAGAAGCGGCTGGAGTAGGCGAAGCCCGCGTCCACGACGTCCTCCCGGACGGCGGGCAGGCCGAGGTCGGTGAGCCACTGCGGCGCCTTGGACCGGCGGCCGGTCGCGTCCACCACGAAGTCGGCGGAGACGGTCGTGGTGCCGCCGTCGCGCCCGGCGAGCCGTACGCCGGTGACTCGGTTGGCGTCGCCGAGCAGCCCGGTCGCGGTGGTGTTCTGGACGACCCGGATCCGGCCGTCGCGCAGGGCGTGCTCGCGCACCACGTGGTCGAGCAGGACCCGGCTGCACGCCAGGACGAAGGGCTCCTGGGCCTCGGTGCGCCGGTACCACCCGCCGGCGGAGAGCACCAGGAAGCCGCCGAGCAGTTCGCGGCGCTGGGCGCCGGCCCGCTCCAGCGCGGCGGCGACGCCGGGCAGCAGCGAGTCCAGGGCGAGCACCCCGCCGCCCATCAGCATGTGGTTGTGGTGGGCCTGCGGCAGTCCGCGCCGGTGCTGGGGGCCGTCCGGCAGCTCGTCGTGCTCGTAGACGGTGACGGTGTCGGCGTGCGGCAGCAGGGCGGTGGCGGCGAGCATCCCCGCGAAGCCGCCGCCCAGGACGACCGCGCTGGTCACCGGTTGCTGCCGGCGGCAGCGGCGCGACGGCGCGCCTCGTTCCCGAGCTCCTGCAGCGTGCGCCGGAGGTCCCGCTGCATGGCCTTGAGGTAGAACAGCTTGAAGATCGGCACGAAGCCGCCGTGCAGTTCGTTCTGGCGGCGGACGGTCACCTTGCCCGGCCCGGCCTGCGTGAAGGTGTTCTCGATGACCATCTTGCCGCCCGGCATCCGCGACTCGGTGGCGTAGAAGCGCTCCGGCTCGACCTTCAGCACGACGAACGAGCCGAGCGGGGCGCCCTTCGGCCTGGTCCAGCCGATGGCGCCCGGCTCGAAGGCGCCCTCGAAGCGGGAGACCTTGAAGTGGGGGTCCCACTGTGCCCAGTTCGCCACGTCGATGGCCGTCCGCCAGACCGTGGCGAGATCGCCGTCGATCGTGGCCGTTTCGCTGAATCTGCACAGCATCGGGATACCTCGCGTCCTTTTAATGGTCGGCAACCGGCCTTCATCCGCGTGTTATTCAAGCGTGGCGTGGTTTTGGACGCCAGACACCCGCTCCCCCTGAGAACGCCTGCCCACCCCTACCATTTCCGTGGACCTGGAGTGAGCCCCTAAGTCTGGTGCGGGCGCGCACTTTAGGGGTCCGTCCGGAGCCGGATTCTCTGGTGGGGTTGGTAGGAAGTTCCGCAGGCCGTCGACGGCACAGGTTGATCGCTGGCGCCGGCGAATTCAACGAACCCATTCACCGAGGAGGGCCTGATGGGCCGAGTCGAAGGCAAGGTCGTGGCGATCACCGGCGCGGCGCGGGGGCAGGGCCGCAGCCACGCGGTACGGCTGGCCGAGGAGGGCGCCGACATCATCGCGCTCGACATCTGCCAGGAGAGCGGCGTCACGCCGTACCCGCTGGCCACCAGCGAGGAGCTGGACGAGACCGCCCGCCTGGTGGAGAAGGCCGGCCGGCGGGTCTTCACGAAGATCGTCGACGTCCGCGACCGGGCCGCACTGCAGGCCGCGATCGACGAGGGCGTCGCCGCGCTCGGCGGCCTGCACGTGGTCGTCGCCAACGCCGGCATCTCGGCGCTGGGCGCGGACAAGCCGGTGGAGGCGTTCACCGAGACCATCGACGTGAACCTCAACGGCGCGATCAATACCGTGCACGCCGCCCTGCCGCACCTCGGCGAGGGCTCGTCGATCATCGTGATCGGCTCGGCGGTGGGCCTGATCCCGGGTCACGGCGACCCCGGCCCGATGGGCCCGGGCGGGGCCGGCTACTCGGTGGCCAAGCAGACGCTGGTGCTCTACGTCAACTCGCTGGCGCTCCAGCTCGCCCCCTCCAACCGGCGGATCAACGCGGTGCACCCGGCGAACTGCAACACCCCGATGATCCAGAACGACACCATGTACGGCATCTTCCGCCCGGACCTCGAGAACCCCACGAAGGAGGACGGCGAGCAGGGCTTCTACGCCTTCCAGGCGATGCCGATCCCGTACGTGGAGCCGGTCGACGTCTCGCACGCCGTCACCTACCTCGCCTCCGACGAGTCGCGGTACGTGACCGGGCTCCAGCTCAAGGTCGACGCCGGCGCCCTCGTCAAGCGCGGCGCCTGAGCCGGCCGGCGTCACACTCCATTTCGGAAGGATCAGCAGATGCGCTTCGGCCTGCTCTACCACCACCAGATTCCCCGGCCGTGGTCCGAGGACAGCGAGGAACGACTGCTCCGTGAGTCCCTGGAGCAGATCGAGCTCGCCGACAAGCTCGGCTTCGACTACGCCTGGGCCACCGAACACCACTTCCTCGACGAGTACTCGCACGCCTCCGCGCCGGAGGTCTTCCTCGCCGCCGCGGCGGCGCGTACCAAGCAGATCCGGCTGGCCCACGGCATCGTGTCGCTGCCGCCGGCGGTCAACCACCCGGTCCGGGTCGCCGAACGGCTCGCCACGCTCGACCTGATCTCCGGCGGCCGGGTGGACTTCGGCACCGGCCAGGGCAGCACCCAGATGGAGCTGGCCGCGTTCGGCGTCGACCGGGCGACCAAGCGCGAGCAGTGGCGCGAGGCGCTCGGCGTGGTCACCCGGATGATGACCGAGACCCCGTTCACCGGGCACCAGGGTCAGTGGGTCGACGTGCCGCCGCGCAACGTCGTGCCGAAGCCCAAGCAGAAGCCGCACCCGCCGCTCTGGGTGGCGTGCAGCTCGCCGGAGACGATCGAGGCCGCCGCCCGCAACGGGATGGGCGCGCTGTCGCTGGCGTTCGTCACCGTCGAGGAGGCGGCGCAGTGGGCCGAGACGTACTACCGGACCATCGAGTCCGACGAGTGCGTGCCGGTCAGCCAGGCGGTCAATCCGAACTTCTCGGTGGTCATGCCGTTCATGTGCCACCAGGACGAGGAGGTGGCCCTGGACCGCGGCCTCGACGGCGCGCACTTCTTCGGGTACGCCTTCATGCACTACTACATCCACGGCGCCCACCACCCGGGCACCACCGACCTGTGGGCCGAGTTCGAGCAGATGCGGGGCGTCTACGGCTTCGTCCGGGACCGCGACCCCGCGATGGACGCGGCGATGGACCCGACGGTCAAGGCACGGCTCGACGCCCAGCGGCGCGCGATCGGCACGCCGGAGCAGCTGGCCGCGGTGGTCCGCCAGTACGAGGAGGCCGGCGTCGACCAGATGGTCTTCCAGGTGCAGATCGGGAACACCAAGCACGAGCACATCATGGAGTCGCTGGAGCTGTTCGCCCGCGAGGTCATGCCGGAGTTCACCGCCCGGCGGTCGGCCAGCGACGCGGCCAAGGCGGAGCGGCTGGCGGTGCCGGTGAAGGCGGCGCTGAGCCGGGTGCCGCAGGCGAAGGTCGACGTCTCCGACTACACGGTGGTCACCGACATGCAGCAGGGGCCGCCGCCGGCCGAGGCGCCGGCGCCGGCGCAGGCCGGGTAGCCACCGGCAGGTACGGAACCGAGAGCGTCTGACCCGGCCCAGCCGGGATCAGGCGCTCTTTTCCGTCAGGTCGCCCGCCCGGTGCCGCGCGGTGATGATCCGCAGCGCGGTCGCGACGTCGTGACCGGAGGGCGAGTGTTCCGGGTCGATCAGCCACTGGGCGAGCAGGCCGGTCAGCAGCGCCTGGTAGAACGAGCCGACCGCGCGGGACTCCGCCTCACCGGCGCCCTCGGCGACGGTGCCGAACATCTGGGCCAGGCCCTGACGCCCCTGCTCCAGGCCGGAGGAGAGGATCTCCTTCACGGCCGGCACGTGGTCGACGTGGGAGATCGCCTCGAAGCTGGCCAACAGCACCTGCCGGTGCTTGGCGAAGAGGGCGATGATCTCCGTCCAGATGACCTCGAACTGGGCCATCGGCTCCAGGTCGCTGACGGCGTGGGTGGAGAGCGTACGGGCCAGCTCCGTGCCCCAGTCCCCGATCGCCTCGATCAGCGCCTGGTTGAGCAGGGCCTCCTTCGACCCGAAGTGGTAGCCGATGGAGGCGAGGTTCGTCCCCGAGGCCGCCACGATGTCCCGCGCCGTCGTGCGGGCGTATCCCTTCTCGGCCAGGCAGCGCTTCGCGCCGACCAGCAGGGCCTCACGATGTCCCATCGACCGTCGGGGCCACGACCGGGAAGGCCGCTGCCCCGTACCTCCTCCGCGCCGTCCGTCTGGTGCCGGATGCGGTGGTCGCGGTCATCGGCGACCTCCGCGGTACGTCGAGCCGTACCGCACCTGGCAGCCACTTTACTTCGTCCCCGCCGGGCGACCGGTATGTCGGATCGGCGGGATCCGGGTGGGACGGTCCGGCGGACGGCCCGGACCGGGACAGGGAGCAGCGCCCGGGCCACGGGGGAGGCCCAGGCGCTGCACGTGCCGGAGAGGCGGGCGGGTGACCCGCCTCCCCGACGGCTTCAGGGGGTCGGCACCAGTGGCGGCCGGGCGGCGGCCGGCGCGGACTGCGCCGGCGACTCCCGGCTGAGCCGGCTCGGCCACCAGATCCGCGGGCCGATGTGCACGGCCAGCGCGGGGATGAGCAGGGTCCGCACGATGAACGTGTCGAGCAGGATGCCCACCGCGACGAAGATGCCGATCTGGATGGAGGGCACCAGCGGCAGGGCGATGAAGGTGGAGAAGGTCGCGGCGAGCACGAGGCCGGCGCTGGTGATCACCCCGCCGGTCACCGTCAGCGCGTGCAGGACGCCCCGCCGGGTGCCCATCCGGCGGCTCTCCTCACGGGCCCGGGTCATCAGGAAGATGGTGTAGTCGACGCCCAGGGCGACCAGGAAGAGGAACGCCTCCAGCGGCATGCCGTAGGAGATGTTGGCGTAGCCGAGGGCGTGCAGGATGAAGCCGGTCAGGCCCAGGGCCGCCGCGAACGACAGCACCACGCTGAGGATCAGCAGGATCGGTGCCACCAGGGCCCGCAGCAGCAGGATGAGCACGAGCAGCACCACGCCCAGGATCAGCGGCATGATCAGGAAGTCGTCCCGCTCGGCGGCCGTGGCGGTGTCGAGCTCGACGGCGCTCATTCCACCGACCACCGCGTCCGAGCCGGGCACCGCGTGGACGGCGTCCCGCAGCCGCTCCACGGTCCGCTGGGCGGCGGCGCTGGCCGGCGGGTCGGTCAGCACCGCCGAGATGGCGACCCACCGCCCGTCGGCCGACGGCAGCGGAGCCTGCACGCTCGCCACGCCGGGGACACCACCGGCCGCGGTGGCGACCGCGCTGGCGGAGCCCGTCGTCGCGATGATCTGGGCCGGGCCGGTCGAGCCGCCCGGGAAGTGCTGATCGATCATCTTCTGGGCCCGGACCGAGCCGACATCGTCGGCGAAGTAGTCGGTGCTGGGCAGGCCGAGGTGCAGGTTGGTGGCGCCGAAGACCATCGCGGCGAGCACCACCGCGGTGCCGATCCAGACGGCGCGCGGCCGCCGGCCGACGAACCGGGCGAGGCCGCCGTAGATCCGGTGCTGCGCCGTCGGTGCGGGCGCGTTCTCGGTGTAGCGCGGCACGAACGGCCAGAAGACCCAGCGGCCCAGCACCAGCAGCAGGGCCGGCAGCAGCGTGGTCATCGCCACCAGCGCGGTCACGATCCCCACCGCGCCGACCGCGCCGAGGCTGCGGTTGGAGTTGAGCTGGGCGAAGAGCATGCAGAGCAGGGCCGCGGTGACGGTGGCCGCCGAGGCCAGGATCGCGCCGAACGACGCCCGCAGCGCGGCGCCCATGGCCCGGTGCCGGTCGGGGTGGCGGCGCAGTTCCTCGCGGTAGCGGCCGATCAGCAGCAGCGCGTAGTCGGTGCCGACGCCGAACACCAGGACCGTGAAGATGCTGCGGCTCTGCGGGTCGACGGTGAGGTCGGCGTACCGGGCCAGCAGGTAGACCACCGCGGTCGCGACCTGGCTGGCGAGAGCGACCGCGAAGAGCGGTACGGCCCAGAGGATCGGGCTGCGGTACGTGATGAGCAGCAGCAGCGCGACGATGCTGCCGGTGGCGATGAGGACGGTGACCTCCATGCCGGAGAACGCCTCGTCGATGTCCGTACCGGCGCCGCTTGACCCGCCGAGCGCCGAGCGCAGGTCGCCGGGCGCGTCGGCCAGGTGCTTCTTGATGGTGACGCTGTTGGCGGCCTGGGCGTCCTCGTCGCCCGCGAGCGAGAAGGCCAGCAGCAGCGCCTTGCCGTCCTGACTCTTCACCGCCGGCGGGATGGCACCGTCGCGGGCGAAGCCGAGGAAGGCCGCCCGGTCCTGCTCGACCCGGCCGGCGTCCGCGGCGGTCACGCCCGACGCCCGGTTGTAGACCACCACCGCCAGGTGGGCGTCGAGGCCGGGGAACTGCTGTTCCACCCGGTTGAAGGCCTCGGTGGCCTCTGCCGAGTGCGGCAGCCAGACCACGCCGTCACTCTGCTGGTAGTCGCCGAGCTTCATGGCCATCGGTGTGACACCGACGGCCACCCCCAGCCACAGCATGAAGACTGCCCACTTGCACCATTTCCAGGCCACCGCACACTCCCTCCGTCGGGATCCATCCTGTGCGGACGGCGGCGGGATGGACACCGGCCCGGCACCCCTATCGTTGGTGGGCCTAACCCCCCAAAGTCGGTGGGGCGTGGGGCCGTCAGGGCAGCTCGACCCTTACCAGCCCGGCGTCACACCACTCCTCCACCCAGATGTCGACCTCGGCGCGCATGTTGACCGGGTCGATGTCCCAGAGCTCCGCCAGCATGTCGGCGGCGGCGGCGCACTGCCCCTCGTGCTGGCGCAGCGCCATCCACACGGCCGCGCCGATGCGCCCGCACCGGATCCGCCGGCCGGTGTCGCCGAGGAGGAACTCGAGGTGGCCGTCCTCGAGCATCCGTGACGTGACGCCCCGCGCCGGTCCCACTCGCACGTTGCCCCCCGTACCTTCGGATGCCGCGGGAGATCCCCGCCAGCTCGCCCGTCGTCCGGCGCCGCCTCGGCGCGGTGCGCCGCCGGCTGCCGTACTCCGATCAGCCCTGCGCGGACGTCTCCACGTCCGCTACGACGGTGGACATGATGCTCTCCAGGGCCTGGGCCAGCTCCCGGCCGGACGGGGCACGTTCGTCGTCGACGAGCCACTGCGCCATCACGCCGGTGACGAGCGCCTGGTAGAAGGATCCCACCGCCCATGCTTCGGCGCCGTCCCGGACCGGGTCCAGGTCGTGCAGCATCCGGGCGAGACCGTAGCGGGCCTGTTCCATGCCGGCCGCGAGCTGCTCGCGTACCTGCGGCACGTGGTCGACCTGGGCCAGGAACTCGAAGCTGGCCACCCAGGTGCGCCGGTGCCTGATCACCACGTCGACCAGGCGGGTCCAGGTCGCCTCGAAGCGTTCCAGCGCGTTCTGCCCCTCCTCGGGCGGTTCCGCCACGGCGCGGGCGATCTCGTCGCCCCAGTCCTGCACGGCGTCGATGAGGGCGGCGTTGAGCAGCGCCTCGGTGCTCTTGAAGTGGTAGCCGATGGCGGCCAGGCTGACCCCCGCCTCGGCGGCGATGTCGCGGGCGGTGGTGCGCGGATACCCGTTCTGGTACAGGCATCGCTTCGCAGCGGCCAGGAGGGCTTCGCGATTTCCCATGCCGCAGAGCGTAGCTCAGATCTATACGGATGTTTTAGAAAGATGTCGTGGACGTTTGTTTCATACGGTTGTACAGTACGGGAATGACTGACCTGGAAGCGACGGCCGGCGCCGAGCCCGGCGCCAAGGCGACCGCCAAGGAATGGCTGGGACTGAGCGTCCTGACCCTGGTTTGCCTGCTTCTCACCATGGACATCGGCGTCCTGTACTTCTCGGTTCCACTGATGAGTGCCGATCTCGAGCCCTCCGGCTCGCAGCTCCTGTGGATCATGGACAGCTACGGGTTCGCGCTCGCCGGCCTGCTGATCACCATGGGGTGGCTCGGCGATCGGATCGGCCGCCGCAAGGTGCTGGTCATGGGGGCCATCCTCTTCGGCACCGCGTCCGCGCTCGCGGCGTACTCGACCAGCCCCGAGATGCTCATCGCCTCGCGCGCCCTGCTGGGCATCGGCGCCGCGACCCTCACCCCGACCACGCTGGCGCTCATCCGCAGCATGTTCCACGACCCCAACCAGCGCAAGACCGCCATCGCGGTGTGGAGCGGGGCGCTCACCGGCGGCGCGACCCTCGGCCCGATCATCGGTGGCCTGTTGCTGGAGAAGTTCTGGTGGGGGTCCGTCTTCCTCATCAACGTCCCGGTGATGGTCCTGCTGGTGGTGCTCGCGCCGATCGTGCTGCCCGAGCAGCGCGACCCGTCGCCGGCCCGGTTCGACCTGCTGGGCGTCACCCTCTCCCTCGCCGCGATCCTGCCGACGATCTGGGGCATCAAGGAGCTCGCGGTCAACGGCTACAGCAACGCGGCGGTCGCCGCCATCGTGGTCGGCGTCCTCTTCGGCTGGGCGTTCATCCAGCGCCAGCGCACCCGTGAGCACCCGCTCATCGACCTGGTGCTGTTCCGGTCGCGGGCCTTCACCGGCTCCGTCATCGTCAACCTGATGGTGATGCTGGCCTTCGTCGGCATCAGCCTCTTCACCAACCAGTTCATGCAGCTGGTGCTCGGCAAGAGCCCGTTCGTGGCCGCCCTGTGGTCGCTGGCGGTCGCACCGGCCATCGGCATCGCGATCGGCGTCACCACCGCGGTGTCCAAGAAGGTCCGTCCGGGCTACATCATCTCCGGCGGCCTGCTGCTGATGACCGCGGGCTTCATCGTGCTGACCCAGGTCAGGGTGACCTCGCACATCCTGTTCCTGCTGGGTGGCGTGGCCTGCCTGGCCGCCGGCATGCTGGTGGCCAAGACGCTGATCGCCGAGATCATCGTCACCGCCGCCCCGGCGGAGCGCGCCGGCTCGTCCGCGGCGGTCTCCGAGACCGCCAGCGAGTTCGGTGGCGCGCTGGGCTTCGCCGTCCTGGGCAGCGTCGGCACCGCCGTCTACCACCGGGAGATGCTCGACGTGCAGATTCCGGGCGCGCCGGAGGCCGTCGTCGAGGCGGCCCGCGGCACGCTCGGCGGTGCCACGGCCGTGGCGGCGAACCTGCCGGAGGGCATCGGCAACGCGCTGCTCGCCACCGGGCGGCTCGCGTTCACCCACGGCCTCAACAACGCCGCCCTGGCCGGGGCCATCGCCATGGCGGTGGTCGCGGTGCTGACGGGTTACCTGCTGCGCAACGTCCCCGTCTCGCCGGCCGGCGCGGCGACGAGCGAAGGGGCGGAGGCGACGGCGTCGCCGCAGACCGGCACGGTCGACGCCTCGGCGTAGTCAGTCATGCTCGGCCCCGGCGCCGGTGAAGCCACGGCTTCACCGGCGCCGCTCCGCGTCGGGGGCGACGGCGTCCGCCCGTGGGCCGCCACCACCGACCGGGTACGGAGAACGGGGCCGCCCCCTGAGGGACGGCCCCGTCGACGTGTCCGGGCTCAGCCGGGGAGCCGCACGGCCGGCACCAGCTCCTCGGCCAACAGGTCGATCACCCGGGTCGCCTGCCGGACCAGATAGAAGTGCCCGCCGGGAAAGACCCGCAGGTCCATCCGTCCGGTGGTGTGCGCCGACCAGGCCCGCGCCTCGTCCATGCTGGTCATCGCGTCGCTGTCCCCGGTCAGCACGGTCACCGGGCACTGGAGCACCGGGCCGGGCCGGTGCCGGTACGTCTCGACCGCCCGGTAGTCGTTGCGGATCACCGGCAGGAACATCTGCTGCAACTCGGGATCGGTCAACAGCCGGCTGTCGGTCCCCTCCAGCTGCCGCAGCTCCGCGAGGATGCCGGCGTCGTCGCGCAGGTGCACCGACTCGTCCCGGTAGCGCGACGGCGCGCGCCGCCCTGACGCGAAGACGTGGGTGAGGCGGTGCCGGCCGGCCCGTTCGAGCCGCAGGCCCACCTCGTACGCCAGGATCGCGCCCATGCTGTGCCCGAAGAAGGCCAACCGGCGGTCGTCCAGCGGGGCGAGCGCCGCCGCGATCCCGTCCGCGAGGGCGTGCAGATCGCCGACGGGCGGTTCGGAGCGGCGGTCCTGCCGGCCGGGGTACTGCACGCCGAGGACCTCCATCCGCGGCGCCAGGGCGGCGGAGACCGGGAAGTAGAAGCTCGCCGAGCCACCGGCGTGCGGGAAGCAGACCAGCCGTAGGTCACCGCCGGGCGCGGGATGGAATCGGCGGAACCACGGACCGGGATCGGGCGCTTGCTCGGTCACTCGGGACGTCCTTTCGGTGGGCCGGGCCGCGCGGGGGCGCCGACGTCCTGCCCGGCGCCGCCGTACCCGTTGCCGCCGGACCCGCCGGCGCGGCCGGGCGCACGTCGCGCGGGATCTGCCGGCGGACGGTCTGCGCGAACTGATCGTTCGGACGCTATGGGCCGCCGGGAGGGCCCGCCAACCCTTAGCGCCCCCTGACTCGGGGCCGGCCGGACGGGCACGCGGTGGGCGTCCCCGCGTGCCCGGCGATAGGGGTTGGCCCGGTCACCGGCGGCTGGCTAGCGTCGGTACACCGGATCGGCCGGCACTCGGCGGGGGCGGACGGAGAGCATCGGGAGCGGCGGCCATGACGACCGGTAGCCTGCTGGCCACCAGCGACCTGCACGTGGCCCACCCCGCCAACCGCGCCATCGTCGAGGGGCTCCGCCCGGAGCACGACGACGACTGGCTGATCGTCGCGGGCGACGTCGGCGAGACCTTCGCCGACATCGAGTGGGCCCTCGGCCTGCTGAGCGCCCGCTTCGCCCGGGTGATCTGGGCGCCGGGCAACCACGAGCTGTGGACGCCCCGATCGGATCCGGTGCAGTTGCGCGGCGACGAGCGCTACCGCGCCCTGGTCGCCATGTGCCGCGGGCTCGACGTGCTGACCCCGGAGGACGACTACCCGGTCTGGGCGGGGCCCGGCGGCCCGGTGACGATCGCTCCCCTGTTCGTCCTCTACGACTACTCGTTCCGCGTCCCGGGCGCGGCCGACAAGCAGCAGTCCCTGGAGCGCGCGTACGCCGCCGGGGTGGTGTGCACCGACGAGATGCTGCTGCACCCCGATCCGTATCCGAGCCGGGAGGCCTGGTGCGCGGCCCGGCTGGAGGTGACCCGGCGGCGGCTGGCGGCCTGCGATCCGGCGCTGCCCACGGTGCTGGTCAACCACTTCCCGCTGGTCCGGGAGCCCACCGACATCCTGCGGTACCCGGAGTTCGCCCAGTGGTGCGGCACCACCGCCACCGCCGACTGGCACCGCCGGTTCCGCGCCGCGGTCAGCGTCTACGGCCACCTGCACATCCCCCGGACGACCTGGCACGACGGCGTACGGTTCGTCGAGGTGTCGCTGGGCTACCCGCGCGAGTGGGGCGCCCGCCCGGGGCCGCCGCAGGTGCTCCGGCACGTCTTCGCCCCGGCCCACGCCGCCGCGCCGGGGCTGGCCGCCCGGCGGTGACGGCACCTCCGGTGCGGCCCGGGCCGATAGGATCCACCCGACCCGCCGGGCCGGGGGCGGGCCGCGTACCGGCCCGTGACCGGCGACCCCGGATCGACTCGACGATGGAGCCCGCGTGCGTGTTGTCCTTGCCGAGGACCTGGCCCTGCTACGGGACGGGTTGATCCGCCTGCTGGAGGCGTACGACTTCGAGGTGGTGGCGGCGGTCGACAACGGCCCGGCGCTGGTGCACGCGTTGATCACGCACCGGCCCGACGTGGCGGTGGTCGACGTCCGGCTGCCGCCGACCCAGACCGACGAGGGGTTGCGGGCGGTCATCGAGGCCCGCAACGAGGTGCCCGGCCTGCCGGTGCTCGTCCTGTCCCAGCACGTCGAGCAGCTCTACGCCCGCGAGCTGCTCTCCGACCGCAACGGCGGCGTCGGCTACCTGTTGAAGAGCCGGGTCTCCGACATCGGGCAGTTCATCGACGCGGTGCGCCGGGTGGCCGCCGGTGGTACGGCCCTCGACCCGGAGGTCGTGTCACAGCTGCTGGCCCGGAACACCCACCACGAGCCGCTGCGCGACCTGACCGCCCGGGAGCGGGAGGTACTCGCCCTGATGGCCGAGGGGCGGTCGAACGCCGCGATCGCCGCAAAGATGTTCGTCACCGAGAAGGCCGTCGGCAAGCACATCACCAACCTGCTGGGCAAGCTGGGCCTGCCGCCGTCCGACGACGACAACCGCCGGGTGCTGGCGGTGCTGGCCTACCTCAACGCCTGACCACACCTCCGGACGTCGCCGGCCGGGCCCGGGCCGGGCGGGAGCCCGGACCGGCCGACGCCGTCCGCTCAGCGCTCGCTGTCGAGCATCGCCATCTGGGCCTGCGGATACCGGTCCCCCGCCGCCGCGCCAGGCGGCACCGCCGCCTCGATGGCGGCCAGGTCCGCCTCGTCGAGCGTCAGCTCCGCGGCGGCCAGGGCCTCCGCGAGCCGGTCCCGGCGGCGGGCGCCGACCAGCGGCACGACGTCCGTGCCGCGGGACAGCACCCAGGCGATGGCGACCTGGGCCGGGGTGACTCCCCGCTGGTCGGCCACCGCACGCAACGCCTCCACCAGGCTCAGGTTGTGGGCCAGGTTCTCCCCGGTGAAGCGGGGGCTGTGCGCCCGGAAGTCGGTCGCGGCCAGCGCGCGGTCCGCGGACCACCGGCCGGAGAGCAGGCCGCGGGACAGCACCCCGTAGGCGGTGACGCCGATGCCGAGTTCCCGGGCGGCGGGCAGCACCTCGGCCTCGACACCCCGACTCAGCAGCGAGTACTCGATCTGCAGGTCGACGATCGGGTGCACGGCGGCGGCCCGGCGCAGCGTCTCGGCACCCACCTCGGACAGGCCGACGTGCCGGACGTACCCGGCCTCGACCAGTTCGGCGATCGCGCCGACGGTCTCCTCGATCGGCACCGCCGGATCGAGCCGGGCCGGCCGGTAGACGTCGACGTGGTCAGTGCCGAGCCGGCGCAGCGTGTACGTCAGCCACGTCTTCACGGCCGCCGGGCGGGCGTCGAACCCGAGCCACTCGCCGCCGGGTCCGCGCAGCGCGCCGAACTTGACGCTGATCGTCACCGCGTCCCGGTCCCGGCCGGCGAGGGCGTCCCGGATCAGCAGCTCGTTGTGGCCCATGCCGTAGAAGTCGCCGGTGTCGATCAGGGTCACCCCGGCGTCCAGCGCGGCGTGGATGGTGGCGATGCTCTCGGCGTCCTCCGACGGGCCGTACATGCCGGACATGCCCATGGCACCGAGGCCGAGGGCCGAAACGGTCGGCCCGGTGGCGCCCAACTGACGGTTGATCATGTCTGCTCCTCCAGCTTCGTGTCCCGACCACTGTGCGACGGTGACCGGGGGCTCGGGCAGAGCAGGCTCAGCCTGGGATCGCCGATCCCTGGCTGTGGCGGGCGCGGCTGGGGCAGCCTGGTACGCGTGAGCGAGGCGACGGGTGGGGCGGGGCGGATGCAACGCGTGGAGCTGGCCGACTTCCTGCGCCGGCACCGGGAGCGGCTGCGCCCGGCCGACGTGGGGTTGCCGGTGGGGTCCCGCCGGCGGACGCCGGGGCTCCGCCGGGAGGAGGTGGCCGCGCTGGCCAACGCCTCCCCGGACACGTACGTCCGGTTGGAGCAGGGGCGCGGCCCGCAACCGTCGGAGAGCATGCTCGCGGCGATCGCCCGCGCGCTGCGGCTGACCACGGACGAGCGCGATCACCTGTTCCACCTGGCCGGCCGCCGCCCGCCGGCGGTCCACCGCCCGACCGGCCACGTCCGGCCCGGCCTGCTCACCCTGCTGGACCACCTGGTCGACCTGCCCGCGCAGGTGATCGACGACCTCGGGGTCACGGTGGCGCAGAATCCGCTCGCCCGGGCGCTGCTGGGCGACGACGCCCGGCACTCGGGTTGGCGACGCAGCTTCGCGTGGCGGTGGTTCACCGACCCGGCGGCCCGCGCCCTGTACCCGGCCGAGGACCACGACCGGCAGTCCCGGGTGATCGTGGCGGACCTGCGGGCCACGGCGGCCCGCCGGCACGGCGACGCGGACGTGGCCGATCTGGTCGGACGGCTGCGCGCGGGCAGCGAGGAGTTCGCGCGGCTCTGGGCGACCCACGACGTGGCGGTGCGCCGCTTCGACCGCAAGACGCTGCTGCATCCGGTGGTCGGCGCGGTCGAGGTCGACTGCGAGACCCTGGTCACCGCCGATGCGTGCCAGAAGCTGCTGGTGCTGACCCCGAGGTCGGGCACCGACGCGGCCGAGCGACTGCGCCTGCTGCGGGTGATCGGCACCCAGGAGCTGGAATCGGCGGTGAGCGGGGTGTCCCCCGACCCGGGAATGAACCGCGGCTGACCGGCCGGACCCGCCGCCCGTCGGGGTCACTACGCCCGGGACCGGTTGACCCGCCACGCGCGGAGCAGGGTGCCGGGCCGGGCCAGGGAGTTCGGATGGCTGCGCATCTCCACCACGGCGTCGAAGCGTCGGGCGACGGCCGGGTCGGTCACCGACGCGGCGACGATCTGGTCGCTGACCCACCGGGACACCCGGAAGCCACGCGGGCGGGGGCCGGCCACCGACGGTCGGGCCAGGTCGGCCGAGGTCGACATCCCCCAGGCCGCGTCGACGACGATCCGCTGCCGGGCGAAGAACTCCCGGGCGTGGCGGCGGGGATCGGCGCCGGAGCGGAGGTACTCCGACAGGCAGGAGGCGTGCAACGCGGCCGACGACATGCCCTGACCGTAGATCGGGTTGAACGAGGAGACGGCGTCGCCGACGGCCACCAGGCCCCCCGGCAGCCGCCCGAGGCGGTGGAAGTCCCGCCGTCGGCTGTCGGCCTGGTGGTAGGTCCGGACCGGGCCGAGCAGCTCGTTGTCGACCACCCGGGCGAACTCCGGCGGGAAGTCCTTGCGGCAGCGGCGGATCAGGTCGTCGCCGTCGCGACCGGGCCGGGTGTCGCCGTAGCCGCCGAGCATCACGATCCACCGGCCGTCCTCGACGGCGGAGAACGCCGCGCCGGCCACGTCACCGCCGTTGCCGGGGCTGAAGCCGGCCAGGACGGCGTTGGGCACCGGGTTCTCCTCGGTACGCCGGAACGTCGCGGTCGCGTAGTGCAGGTCGATGGTCAGCCGCCGCTGGGGCGGGCGCTGCCAACCCTCCCGTTCCAGCCAGTCACCGAGCCGACTCGCCCGGCCGGTGGCGTCGACGACGAAGTCGGCGGGGGTGGTGGCGGGGCCGGTGGCGGTCTCGTGGCGTACCCCGGTGACGGCGCCCCCGTCGCAGTCCAGGCCGGTCACCCGGGCGCGGAGCACCGTCACGTTGGGCAGTTCCCGGGTGCGACGCCGCAGGAGCCCCTCCAGGAAGGGACGGCTGGCCGCGATCATGTCGACGTCCGAGCCGGGCACCTTGCGCCGCCCGTCGAGGTAGCTGCGCCGGGTGGCCGCGGAGACCAGCGGCGCCCTCGGCCACGGCCTGCCGGGAGAAGCCGGGGAACCACCGCTCGAGCTGGCCCAGGCCGGCGGGCAGCAGCACGTGCATCTGGGTGCCCTGCGGCACGCCGGCCCGTGCGCCGCCGCCCAGCTCGTCGCGATCCACGACCAGCACGTGTTCCGCGTGGTCGGCGAGCACTCGGGCGGCGAGCAGCCCGGCGACGCTCGCCCCGAGCACGACGGCCCGGCCGAGCACGACCGCCGGCCGGGCCGCCGGCGGCGTCGCGCCGATCCGGGCGAAGGCGCGCGCGGGAGACTGGTACACCACGACCTCCCCTCGTCGACGTGGCGCGACGCCGACGCGTCGGCAACTCAGCGTCGCCACCAGTCAACGGAAAGTCATCGTCGCTGGCCATCCGGCCGACGGCCGACCCGGGTCACCCCTTCGGTGGAACCCGCCCGCGACTTCGGGCCCGGGCCCGACCCGGCGCTCAAGGCAGCCGTTCCGGGCCGGCCACCGGTGGATGACCGGTCACCGCCCCGATGCGGGACCCGTCAGTTCACCGCCGCGGACGTCTGCGGGCCGTCCGGTCGCCCGTTGGACGGCGCGTCGGGGCGACTGGCCGGCGACAGGCAGGCCGTGACCGTGGCGGTGACGCCGTGCGGGCCCTGGGTGAGGATCAGCCCCTCGGTGAGCTGGTGCGCCAACCAGAGTCCGCGTCCGCCGGCGACGTCCACGGCGGCCGGCCGCACGGGCAGCCTGCCCGTCGGGGTGCCGTTGTCACTGATCTCGCAGATCAACACGTCGCCGTCGCACCGGAGATCGAGGCGGCCATGGCCACCGCCGTGGCGTACCGCGTTGGCGACGAGCTCGTGCACGGCGAGCACGAAGTCGTCACCGGTGTCGCCGGTGAGCCCGGCGGCGTTCACCGCGGCGTGCAGCCGGTGGCGCAGGGCGGTGACGCTGGAGGCGGCGAAATCCTGCGACAACAGGACGACGGCGGCACCGGGCACCGGGATCGGATGCCCCGCGTCGGGTGCCGCGGTATCGTCGCTCACGCTCGCAGGCTACACATTGCCGGAAACACCGCGACCGTTGCGAAGGGGCAACCATCCGCAGGTCACCGGAGCGCTCTCACCGATGCGACCCGGTCGCGACCGACCGACGTCGAACCGGGGCCCGCCGAGCCCGGCGTCCCTAGCCGGCGACCGTGACGTCCACCGGGCCGACCCGCAGGACGCCATCGGTCAGCGGCGTGCAGCGGATCCCGCCCCTGCCCCGTAACGCCTTCCACGTGCCGGGGCCGACGGCCACGTCCATCCAGGCGCACGGGCGGGCCGGCTGCTGCACCCGCAGCCTGACCGGCCCGTCCCCCGAGTCCAGCACCAGCACCGACCCGACCAGCTCGTCCACGGCGACGCCGCTGGTCAGGATGTTGCGCCGGACCTGCACCAGGTCGGCCCCGGGTGGCAGCGACTCCGCGGCGATCACCGTCACGCTCGCCTCGCGGTGCGCAGGCCTGCCGAAGTACCGGTCGCCGACGATGCCCAGGCCGGCCCGGATCCGGATCTCCTCGACCAGTTCACCGGGGGCCGCCGGCGCCGGACCGTCGGCGGGGCGGCCGACGTAGCGGTGCACCGGCGAGGCCAGCAGCTGGACGATGCGCGGCATGCCGGTGATCCTACGAGCCGCAGCCCGCGGCGCCGACGACCTTCCTGCCGTCGTCGCCTGCCCCGGGTCGCGGCACGGATCTGGCTGCCGGCTCGGCGACCCCGAGATCACACCGGGGCGCCGACCTCCCCCAGCCGGCCCCCGTCGAGCCGCAACCAGCGCTCCACCCCGATGTCGGCGAGGAACCGCTCGTCGTGGCTGACCACCACGAAGGCCCCCTGGTACGCCTGCAGCGCGCTCTCCAGCTGAGCGACGCTGACCAGGTCCAGGTTGTTGGTCGGCTCGTCCAGCAGCAGCAGCTGGGGGGCCGGCTCGGCGCAGAGCACGCAGGCCAGGGTGGCGCGCAACGGCTCCCCGCCGGAGAGCACCCCGACCGGGAGGTGCGCCCGGGCGCCACGGAACAGGAACCGGGCGAGCAGGTTCATCCGCTCCGCATCCGGCACGCCGGGCGCGAAGGCGGCCAGGTTTTCCGCCACCGTACGGTCGACGTCCAGCAGGTCCAGCCGCTGCGACAGGTAGGCGACCCGGCCGTCGGCCCGTCGGGTCGCGCCGCCCTCCGGCGACAGCTCGCCGGTGACCAACCGCAGCAGGGTCGACTTGCCGGCGCCGTTCGGCCCGGTCAACGCGATCCGCTCCGGTCCCCGGATGGTCAGCTCGATCCCGTCCCCGGCGAAGAGGGCCCGGCCGCCGTGCCGGACCTGCATCCGTTCCCCGGTGAAGACGGTACGACCGGCCGGGACGTTCGTCCCGGGCAGCTCCCCGGTGATCCGCTGGTCGTCGCGCAGGGCGCGTTCGGCCTCGTCGAGCCGGGCCCGGGCGTCGCCGACCCGCGCGGCGTGCATCCCGCTGGCCCTCCCCGCCGACTCCTGCGCGCTGCGCTTCAGACCGCCGGCGACGATCCGGGCCAGGCCGGCGCTGCCGAGGTTCCGGGCGGCGTTGCCCTGTCGGCGCTCGGCCCGCTCCCGGGCCTGTTGCATCTCCCGCTTCTCCCGCCTGACCTCCTGCTCGGCGTTGCGGACGTTCTTCTCGGCCACCTCCCGCGCGGCGCTGACCGCCTCGGCGTACGCGGTGAAGTTGCCGCCGTATGCGCGGACCCCGCCCCGGTCCAGTTCGAGGATCCGGTCCATCCGGTCGAGCAGCGCCCGGTCGTGGCTGACCAGCAGCAGGCAGCCGCCCCAGTTCTCCAGCACGCCGTAGAGCTTGTGGCGGGCCTCGATGTCGAGGTTGTTGGTGGGCTCGTCGAGGAGCAGGACGTCGGGCCGCTTGAGCAGCTGAGCCGCCAGGCCGAGGGAGACGACCTGGCCGCCGCTGAGGGTGTGCAGGCGCCGGGTGAGCGCGACGTCGGTCAGGCCCAGCCGGTCCAGCTCGACCCGGCTGCGCTCCTCCACGTCCCAGTCGTTGCCGACGGTGGTGAAGTGTTCCTCGGCGGTGTCCCCGGACTCGATCGCGTTCAGGGCGTGCAGCACCGGGGCGATCCCGAGAACCTCGGCGACGGTCAGCTCGCCGGCCAGGGAGAGGGTCTGCGGGAGGTAGCCGACCACCCCGTCGACCGTCACGGTGCCGCCGGTCGGCCGCAGTTCACCGGCGATCAACCGGAGCAGGGTGCTCTTGCCGGCGCCGTTGGACGCGACCAGGCCGGTGCGGCCGGCGCCCACGGTGAAGGAGAGATCGTCCAGCACCGGGGTGTCGTCCGGCCAGGAGAAGGAGAGGTGCGAGCAGACGATGAACGCGTCGGACATGCGAGGAACCTCATGGGTGACGTGGGCGCGCCGGGGCCGCCCAGCGGGAGACGGGTCGGTGGAACGACGACATGGCCACGGCGGCTGCGCTCTCGCGCGCCGGCCCGGTGGCCGCACACTCCGGTCTCACCCGGAGATGTCGTCGTCACCTGCCACGTCTGGTCTCCCTCATCCGGTCGTTCGGTTCCGACCCTAACACCGCCCCCCGCTGCCCGGTCCACCCTCGCGGTCCGTCAGGTGAGGTAGTCGGAAGGTGGCACGCGGGAGGGGGGCGCGGGTGGACGGGGCGGCCGACATCGCCGGGCGGTGCGTGGTGATCAGCCGGGCGGCCTTCGGCCGGGGTGACCTGGAGGCGGCGATCGAGGACCTGCACCGGCTCCCGGCCGACCTGCCGGTCCGGGGCGTTCTGGCGGCCGACCTGCTGGGGGCCCTGGTGCGCGGGAGTCCGTCGACGGATCCCCGCCGGCTACGGCAGCTCGACCGCCTCCTGGAGATCGCCGGGGGGGGCCCACCCGACACCCCGGAGTGGCCGCAGGTGCGCGCGGCGGCCCGAACGATGGCGGTACTGCGCGCCGGGGTGGAGGGAGAGGTGTCGGACCCGCGGGTCGCGCTCGCCGAGATGGAGGCCTTCCTCGCCCTGACGACGACCGAGGGCGACGACGCGACGGTGGCGCCGCTGCGGGACGGGATGAGGACGATGATCGGCGCCCTGCGGGCGATGGACGACGGTGACGAGGCCACGTTGGAGCGGCTGCCCGGCGAGGCCCGTCGGCTCCGCGACGCGTTCGCCGGCAACCCGGCGCTGGCGACGCTCGGCGACGCCTTCGCCAGCCTGACCGACATGATGGCGGCGAACCACCGGGGTGACGACCCCCGACCGGCCTTCGACCTGCTCCGCGAGACGGTGGAGCGGCTACCGGCCGACGATCCGCTCCGGGCCTCCGTGGTATCCCTCGAGACGATGGTGCCGCTGCTGGCGGCGATGCATGGCGAGGGTCCGGACGGGACGGTCCCCACCGCCACGGCCGAACAGCTCGCCGCCATGACGACCCTGGCGCAACGGCCCGACCTCTCCCCCAGCGACCGCGCGATGTACCACGCCGGGATCGGCGGCACGATGCTCGGTGCCGGCGAGGAGACCGACCCGGCCCGTATCGAAGACGCCGTCGCGCACCTACGGACGTCGGTGGACATCGCCCCACCCGACGACCCCCGTCTCGCCTCGCACCTGTTCGGCCTGGCCCTCGGGCTGGTCCGCCGCAGCGAGGTGACCGGCTCGTTGTCGGACGCGGTCGAGGCCGACGAGGTGCTGGGGCGGGCGAAGCGGCTGGCCGGTGGGCCGGCCCACCCCCTGTGGTCGGCGATCAACGAGCTGCTGTCGCAGGTACGGCGGCGGCACGCCGGCGCGGCCGACCCGCACACCGTCGCCCTGGAGGGCCTGCGCGAACACGCCTGGCGGGTGCTGCTGCAGACCGACCTGAGGGCGGCCAACGCCGCGGCGCGCCGGGCCGCCCAGGACGCCGTCGACGTCGCGCGGCAGTGCCTGGTGTTCCACGATCCGGCCAGCGCGATCCGCGCGCTCGACGCGGGTCGGGGACTGGCCCTCTACGCGGCGACCGAGAACCGGCAGATCCCCGGTCGCCTCGAGGGCGCGGGCCGACCCGACCTCGCGTCGCGCTGGCGGACGACCACCGCGTCCGGCGCGGCGGAGGAGGTCCCGATCGACCTGCGTCGCGAGGTGCTCACCGTGCTCACCGAGCGGAGCAGCGCGGGGGCCCTGCTCGACGCGCCGACGCTCGGCGAGATCCGCGCCGCGCTGCACACCCTCGACGCGGACGCGCTCGTCTACCTGATGCCGGGCGCGGCACCGGTGCCCGGCTACGCGGTCATCGCGCCGGCGCAGGGCCCGCCCGCCTACATGGCCCTGCCCAACCTGCACCTCTTCGACGACCTGGACGTGGAGCGCTACCTCAGGGCCCTGGTCCGACGCGACGCGGTCATCGCGGACCCGGAGCGGGACCTGACCGCGCTCGACGACCCCGCCGACTTCGCCGGCAGCCTCGACGCCATGTGCGACTGGGCGTGGCGGGCGGCGATCGGCCCGCTGGTGCAGCGGTACCTGCCCGCCCTTCCCGGCCCGGCCACCGGGCGACCGCCCCGGATGGTGCTGGTGCCGATGGGGGAGCTCGCCCGGATCCCGTGGCAGGCGGCCCGCCGGCCGGACGGCACGTACGCGGTGCGGCTGGTCGCCATCTCGCAGGCCGCCTCGGCCCGGATGCTCTGCCACTCGGCGGCCCTTCCTCCGGTCGCGCCGACCCCGGTGGGCCTGGTGGTCGGGGATCCGGACCCGGGCGGTGCGGCGCCGGACCTGGCCGCGGCCCGGGTCGAGGCGTACGCCATCCACCGGTCGTTCTATCCCGGCGGCCGGTACGTGGGCCGGCGGGTCGACGGGTCGCCGAGCCGGTCCGGTCCCGGCAGCGTCGACGAGGTGCGGGCCTGGCTCACCGGCGACAACCCCGGTGCCGGTGCGATGCTGCACCTCGCCTGTCACGGCGTCATCAACACCGACCCGGCGGCGGCCACCTCCTACCTCCTGCTGGCCGGCGGTGGACGGCTGACCGCGGAGGAGCTGGTCGAGCTGACGGCGCGCTCCCCGGATCGGGCCATCGGGCTGATCGTGCTCGCCGCCTGCCGGACCGGGCTTGCGATCAGCGGCTACGACGAGGCGTACAGCCTGGGCACGGCCTTCCTCGCCGGCGGCGTCCGGTCGGTGCTGTCGACCCAGTGGGCCATCCCCGACCGGGCCACCTCGGTGCTGATGTACATGTTCCACCACCACCTGATCGCGGAGGGACTGCCGGCGTGGGAGGCGCTGCGGCGGGCGCAGGGCTGGATGCTCGACCCGGACCGGTCCATTCCGGAGGGGATGCCGGCGCCGCTGCACCGACACCTGGCCCACGACGAGCTCTCCCACGTCACGGCCTGGGCCGGATTCGTCCACTGGGGACAGTGATGCGACCGCACGGAGACGAGAGGGGCCGATCGTGAACGAGGACAAGGAGACGCGGCTGCGGGCTCAGCTGGCCCGGCTGACCGGCCCCGCCCGCGTCCGACCCCTGATGGAACTCTCCCAGATCCTGGTCGACCGCTACTGGCGGATCGGCCCCGGGCAGGCGACCGGGCAGCCGATGCTCGACGACGCGATCGACTGCCTGGCGGAGGCGTACGACATGTTCGGCCCCGGCGACCCCCTACGCGCGCAGATCGCCGCCCAGCTGGGCTGGCTGCTGAGCGCCCGGCACGTCGCGCACGGCGGCCCGCACGAGGACCGGGAGAAGGCGATCGGGCTGCTGGAGGAGGCCGTCGCGGCGGTGGGACTGCCACCGGTCTTCCCCCTCATCGCCCGCTTCGCCCTCGGTCAGCTCTACGTGACCGGGCTGGTACGCGGCCTCGGCTCCAACGGGGTCACGGGGCTGCTGAGCGGCACCCCGGCGGACCCCGCCACGCTGGCCGAGGCCGAGCGGGCGGTGGAGTGTTTCCGCCAGGTGGTCGCCGCCGACCAGTTGGGCGCCGAGATGGCCGAGGCCACGAAGGTCATGCTGGAGATGGCCGAGGCGGTGCGGGACTTCTTCCGTACGCCGCGGGGCGGCGCCGTCCCGTTCGACCTCGGACCCATGATGCGGCTGATGGCCACCCTCCAGGAGATGCAGCAGCGGATGAGCAGCGGCGCCGTGGCCGGACTCTCGATGCCCTCCCTGTTCGACCTGTCCGCCACGGCCACCGTCGACCCGCTGGACCGTCCCGTCACCGTCGTGACCGTGCCGGACCGGGCGGAGGCATCCGTACCCACACCACGGCCGGCGCCGGCACCGCCCGACCCGGCGGCGCTGCGCCACGCCGTCAGGGAACGGCTCGGCGGCGGCGAACCGTCCGCCGCCCTCGCCGCGCTGCTGCGCCCCGGCGCCCCGGCCCCGCAGGTCGGGCTGGTGGACGACCTGGTGGGGCTGGCCAGCTCGGTCGCCCACGCGGCGGGAGTCGCGGCCACCGCCGCGGACCGGGTCACCCTGGCGGTGGCGGTGTACCTGCGCGGCAGGGACGACGCCGACGACGGCTGGGGCGACACCGACGACGACGCCCGCTCGGCCGCCGGGCACCTGCTGGCCGCCGCGGACGCCCTGCCCGCCGAGCCGTCCGGCGTCGTCCCGCTCGCCGTGGACCTGGCCCGGCTGCTCGACGAGCGCCACCCCGCCGGACGGCTGGGCGAGACCCTGCACGCCGGCTTCGCCCCGGTGGCGGCGGCGCTGCGCGGCGTACGGGTCGCGGCACTGGCCTGGCCCCGGGCGGACGGCACACTGCTGCTGCGCGCGGAGACCGGCCGGTTCGACCACGTCCCGCCCGGTCGGGCCCTGCCGGACCGGGTCGTGGTCGTGGGCGCCGGCCCGTTGCCGGACGACGACCCGGCAGTGGTCTCCCACGTCACCTCGGCCCGGCAGGCGGCCGAGCTGGCCGCCCGGGTGCCGATGCGGGTCACCGAGGCGCCGGTGCTCGTCGCCGATCCCCGGGGCGACCGCGGCCCGGCCGAGGTGGAGCGGCTCCGACGCCTCTACCCACGGTCGGTCGTGCTCGGCCGGGTCGGGTCGGGCGCCGACGGCGCCGGCACCCCGGACGAGGTCCTCGCCCACCTCGACGCGTCGATGCTGCACCTGGACTGCGGCGTCGACGCCGACGGTGCGCTGGCCCTCGCCGGGCCGGCCGCGCTGACCCCCGCCGCGATCGCCGGGCGGGCGGGCCGCGCCGGGGCGGAGGGTGGGCTGGCCGTGCTGCCACCCGTCGGCGCGGGATCCGGGCCGCTCGCCGACGCGCTGCTCACCGCCGGCTTCACCGCCGTGGTCGACTGGGTCCGGCCGGTACCCCGCCCGGTCGCCACGCTGATGCTCACCATCCTGCACACCGAACTGGTCCGCGGTGGGCTGCGCCCGGCCGCCGCCGTCCGGGCGGTCGGCCGACGGCTCCGCGACTCCGGGAGGATCGCCCCCGCCCAGCTGCCGGCGACCCTCGCCGGGCGCACCGACCTGGACCTCACCGACCCCGCGTACCGGACCGCGATGGTGCTGCGGGGGCTCTGAGCCGACCGCTTACTCCCGGGGCACCGCCACCTCCAGGGGGACGGTCACCGTCGTCCAGTCGTACGCGCCGTCCTCGGCGGACGCCGCCAGGTCGCGGTGCTGGACGGCGCGACCGACCCGGTCGAGGAACCCCCGGACGGCCAGCGGCCCGCGGTCCACCCCGCGCGGCGCGCCGAGCGCCGGCATCTCGAACGGTTCCGGACTGAACTGCTCCTCGGCCACCACCAGCTTGAGCCAGTCCCGCACCCGGGCACCGGGCTCGGGTACCGAACCGGGCGTCGCCACGACCCGGCGTCCCCGCAGGGCCGCCGCCCGCCCGCCCGGCGCGACGAAGTCCCCCGGGAAGAGCTCGGCGTGCACCCGGAACCGCTCGGTCAGGTCCAACAGGACGCAGAACAGCTTCCGGTCACCGCGGTTGTGCAGGCGGATGAAGAAGGTCGGCGGCGTCCAGCCGCCCGGCCCCCGCCCGTAGCGGAGCCGCACCACCCCGTCGGCGTCGGCGGCGACGGGCGGCCGGTCGAACGGCGCGAGGCGTTCCCCCGGTCGTGCCGCGACCACCTCCACCGTCACCGCGCCGGCCAGGCCGGTCACCGGGTTGTTCAGCTCCCGGAGCTGCCGCCACCGGGCGATGTGCTCCAGGACGTGGACGGTCTGCCGCGCCCCGTCCCGGTCGACGTCGGTCAGCTCCCCGGCGAGCCGGACACCGCGCCGGTCCAGCACGGTGACCACCCCGCGCCGCGGCACGTGCACCCGCAGCTCCGGCGCAAAGTCGACGTGCGACGGGTCGACCGGGCGCAGGTGCGGCGACGGCCCGCCCCCGGGACCGGCGGAGCGCAGCGCGGCGAGCACCGTCGCGGCGGTGGCCCGGTCCTGGCCCGGCCCACCCACCGCCACGGTGGTGGCGGGCAGCGGCACCCGGCTGAGCGCCATCCGGTACTGCCGGTCCCGCTCGGGCTGCCAGCCGACCGGCTCGACCAGGCTCCGTTCCGGGAGCACCTGGACCACCCGGACCTCCCGCACCGGGAACTCGCCCACCACGGCCAGCCGGATCTCGTCCGTCGCGGCGTCACCGACCAGGCCGTGACAACTGCCGGCGCCGACCTCCCACCCCTGGCGGGCGTACCGCAGCAGCAGGCCGGAGGCGGGTGGGGCCAGCCGGCTGCCGAGGAAGGGCCGGTCGGCCATCCCCCGGGCGGCCGGCGTCAGCTGCGGCACCTGCCGGTACGCGTTCTGCTCCACCTCCGTCTGCGCCGCGACCAGCAGGTCCCGGTACGTCGCCGCCGGGCCGAGCCGGCCGAGGGCGTTCAGCAGAGCCCAGCTGAACAGGCCCCGCCGCCGGCCGCCCAGCTCCATCTCCTGGGCCAGTTCGTGGGACCGGCAGGCGGCCAGCGCGACGTGCTCCGGGGCGGGCGTCCCTTCGGGCGCCGCGTGCACCAGCTCCGGCAGGAGCAGCTCCCGGACCGGCGCGGCGGCCATCGGCGCCACCATCCGGGCGCGGGTGCCCGGCAGTTCCCGGGTGCCGCCCGCCGAGTGGCAGCAGTCGAGGACCACCGCCACGTGCCCGGCCCGCCGGGCGACCTCGTCGAGCAGGATCGACAGCTCCTTGTCCAGCAGGTCGGGCACCCCGCCGTCCCTGCTGTCCGCGCAGACCAGGGTCTGCAACATGCCCGTCGGCTCCACGAACCACCACGTCGGGGCGGGCGCCTCGGATCCGTGTCCGCTGAACCAGAACAGCGCGGAGTCCGCCGGGCCGGCCTGACCCAGGTGGGACCGGAACGCCTCGATCACCGCCGCCCGGGTCGCCTGGCCGTCGTGCAGCGACAGGGCGTCGAGGGCGACGCCGGGCGCCAGCCGGGTCGCCAGGAAGGCCCGCGCCTCCGCCACGTCGGTACGACACCCGCGCAGGTCGGGCACCGCCGGCGCCCGGTACGCGTTGATGCCGACCAGCAGGGCGTACAGGGTGCTCATGCCGTCTCCTCCGGTCCGATGTGCAGCCAGCCGTGCTCGACGAACCCCTTCGCGGGCAGCTCCACGGTGACCGGGGCGAAGTCCACCGGCAGCGGCGGCTCGGTGGCGTGCCGGATGACGTCCTGGAACAGCACGTCGGGCAGGCCCAGGACGAAGTCGACGGCCGGACGGGCGGTCAACGCGTCCCGCAGCGGCGGGCTGTCGAGGATCCGATGCACGGCGATCGCCGACGCACCCACCCACCCGTTCGGCGCGGGCTTGACCAGGCCCCGGTGCAGCGCCACCCGCATCCGCAGCCGGTCCGCCGTCGGCCGGCCGGCGTTGAGCGCGCGCAACTGCCGGCCAAGGCCAGCGACCAGGCGGGAGATCACCACCGACTCGTCGATCCCGGCCGGCAGTACGGTGAACTGGCCGTCGCCCTGCGGCTGGGGCCGGACGGCGGAGTCCGGCACGCCGGCTCCCCGCCGGACCCGGGACAGCAGCTCGACCAGGTCGCGCTGGACCTGCTCGGTGCCGGCGGTGCTGCGCCGGCTGTAGCCGGTGACGTCGACGGCCATGCAGAGCCGGACCGCCGCGCCCTCGACCGTCCCGCCGGCCTCGAGCGCCTCGTCGAACGTGACCGACTCGCGCAACCCCGCGCTGTACGGGTCGCGTCCGGCCGTCACCCGTACCCGCACGTCGAGCGTCCCGGCGACCCGGGTCGCGCCGGCCGGCAGCTCCAGCAGGGCGTGCATGCCGTGCACGCGGGGCACCAGCAGGTCCCCTCGCGGGTCCTCGTACACCCAGCCGAACTGGTGGCGGTGGATGCCGAAGACGTGGGCGCGGGGCGTTCCCGCCCGGCTCGCCAGCCGGGCCAGCCAGCCCGGTCGGGCCCGGGCCGCGGCCACGGTGTGCACCGCCGTCGCCGAGGCCGGCTCGGCGAGCGCCGCCGGCCAGCTCAGGCCGAGCGTGCCGCCGTCGCCGTCGAGCCGCGCCGCGAGGGCCGCCGGGTCGGCGAGCGTCACCTCGAACCGGGCGGCCGTGTACCGCTGCCGCCGCGGCAGGGTGTCGAGATCGAAGGCGAACAGGGCGCCCACGTACCGCCCGCCGGTGGCCTCGGCACGGCGGCGCAGGTGCACCGGCAGGTCCTCGCCGGGCACGGGATACAGCAGCGGTCGCCCGCACCGTACGCCGATCGGCTCGGTCGGCCCGTCCGCTCCTGGGCCTCGGCCACCGGCGGGTACCAGCTCGCCGAGGGCGAGGAGGTCGGCGTCGCCCAGCAGGCCGGTTGCCTCCTCGACCGGGCCGCCGGTCACCGCGACGGCCCGGTGAGGCCGCCCACCAGGCCGGACCTCGCCGGCGTCGCGGTACGCCAGGTGAAGTCGACGCCGCCCAGTGCGACGGTCTCCCCCGGGCCGCAGGTGCCGACCTCCCGGGCGGCCACCGAGCCGTCCCGGGAGTAGCCGATCACCAACCGGACCTCGGACGCGCCGACGGAGGAGCGGCGGGCGGTCACCTCGCCGTACCCGGGCAGCCCGGTCGAGTCCGCGGTGATCGCGGTCCGGCGGCCGGTGAGCACCAGGTCGCGTTCGCCGCCCGAGTCGTCGCGGAGACGCAACGTGCCGGCGAGGGCCGGGTGCAGCCGCCGCGCGCGGCCCCACCAGCCGGCGGCTGCCATTGCCACCAGCAGCGCGGCGCCCAGCGCCCACCACCCGATGCTGCCGCGCTGGGCGGAGAGGGTGCCCCGGGTCGGGCCGCCGTCCAGCCGGGGGGCGAAGTCCGCGCCCAGCTCACCGGTGAGCACCGCCGCCCACGGGGAGTCGACCTCGCCGTCGAGGGTGAACGCCGCATCCCCGGTGACCCGGGCCAGCGGCGCGACCCGGCGGGGGCCGGCGTCCCAGTCGACCGTCACCGGGACGGTCGCGGTGCCTCCGGCGGGCAGCTCCACCGGCCCGCCGGGCACGGACACCCGCACGTCCGACCGGTCGCTGCGCACCACGAGATGGTCGACGACCAGCGGGATCCTCGTGGTGGTCGACCGGAGCCGGACCTCCAGCCGGGTCCGGCCGGCCCCGATCCGTCCCGCGCCGGCCGGCCAGCTCACCCGGACCCCGTGGGACACGTCCTCGCCGAGGAGGCTGCGCGCCTTCGCCGCGCGGGCCGCCGCCTTCGGCTGTTCCAGTTGGGCGCCCAGCCGGTCGATCGACGTGGGCGCGAGCACCCTGGCGCCGGGGTAGACCCGGGCGAGCAGCGGCGCGCCCGTCGACCCGGTCAGCGGCACGGCATACGCGTTCAGGGACGTCTTCCTCAGCGACCGGGCGGAACGGACGAGCTGGTTCCAGGCGTAGCCCTGCTCGAACGGGTACGCGCTGCCGGCGGGTGGGTCGTGCCGCCCATCGGTGAGCAGGACGACGGTGGCGATCGGCGGCGTCCCCCTGCGTCCCAGCAGCCGGAGACTCGTCTCGACGGCCGCGCCGATGTCGGTGTGCCGCCCGTCCGCGCTCCTGGGCAGCTTCGCCACCAGCTGGTCGGGGGCGCGGCCGGCTGGGCCGTCGTGGACCACCCGCGCCGAATCGGCGAAGGTGACCAGGGCGACCCGGTCGTCCGGGGCGAGGGCGGCCAGGAACGTCCGCAGCGCCCGCTTCACCTGCTCGTACCGGCCGCCGTCGCGCATCGACCGGGACACGTCGACCAGCACCACGTAGTCGGCCGCCACCCGGTTGACGCCGAGCGCCGCGTACACCTCGTCGCTGTCCCCCGGGGCGCCCGCCGCCGGCGCGACGGGCAGGCAGGCCACCGCCACCGCCGTGAGCGCCGCCGCGACGGCCGCCACCGTACGCCGAACCATGCTGATCGTCCTCCGCCCCTGCCGTCCGTCGTCTGTCCCTGACGGACGGCGGAGCTGTCCGTCAGAGAAGACCGAGACGCCCACCGCGACTGCCGGATGGATCAGGGGAGGGAGCGCCGGTGCACGAGGAAGCGCACGGTCCCGAGGAGGAAGCCGTCGTCGTCGACCCGGATCCGCCGGCACCGGCGGTCGAGGTCCCCGCGCAGCCTGCGGGGGAGATCCCGCCGGAGCCGGTGGTCGGGTCCGCGCCCGCACCGGCCACCGAGCCGGACCGGCTGGACGAGCTGACGCAGCGGCTGGGCGGCGAGCTGACCGGGCTGGCGGAACGGCTCGGCGGCGAGCTGGCCGGGCTGCGGGCCGAGATCGCCCGCACGCACGACCGGGCCGCGGCCCGCGAGCAGGTCATCGACCGGCTGCACGAGGAGAACCAGCGGCTGCGGGCCGGTGAGCGGCTGCTGCTGCTCCGCCCGCTCCTGACCGACCTGCAACGGCTGCGCCACGACCTGCTGCGCACCGCCGCCGGGCTACCCCCGGCGTTCGACGCGGCGGCCGCCGCGGACATGCTGCGCAGCTACGCCGCCAACCTCGAACTGACGCTGGAACGGGGCGGCATCACCGTGGTGGCCCCCGCGGTCGGCGCCGCCTTCGAACCGTCGACCCACCGGGCCACCGCGACGGTGCCGGCGAGCGACCCCGGCCAGGACGGCACGGTCGCCGCCGTGGTCCTCGACGGCTACCACGACGTCGAGGCCGGGCGCACCGTCGTGCCCGCCGCGGTCCGGGTGCACCGCTGGGTCCCCGACCCGGAACCCACCACGGTCGAGCCCCATCCGGAGCCGGAGAGCGGCAAGCAGCCCACGCCCACCCCGTGACAGCCGATCGATCGGCGGACAGGAGCAGGATGTCGGACGAGAACCTCACCTTCTACGGCATCGACCTGGGTACCACGTACTCGGTCGTGTCGTACGTCGACGAGACCGGACGGCCGGCCGTCGTCCGCAACGTCATCACCAACAACGAGACCACCCCCTCGGTCGTCTACTTCGAGCAGGACACCGGTGAGGTGGTGGTCGGCGAGGCCGCCAAGAACGTGTCCCGGCTCTACCCGTCCCGGGTGGTGGAGCGGGTCAAGCGGAGCATGGGCAAGGAGGCGCAGTGGGAGTTCGATGGGACCACGTACACCCCTGAGTCGATCTCCGCGCTGATCCTCAAGCAGCTGGCGCAGGACGCCGAGTACTACACGAATCGTCCGGTCCGCAAGGTCGTGATCACGGTCCCCGCGTACTTCGGCCTGCTGGAGCGGGACGCCACCCGCAACGCCGGCCGGATCGCCGGCCTGGACGTCGTCGAGGTGGTGCCGGAGCCGGTCGCCGCCGCCCTCCAGTACGACCTCGACGGCGCCACCACCCGGACGGTGCTCGTCTACGACCTCGGCGGCGGCACCTTCGACACCACGATCATCCGGATCGGCGCGGACGCCGTCGAGGTGCTCTGCACCGACGGCGACCAGCAGCTCGGCGGCACCGACTGGGACGCCCGCCTGGTCCAGTACCTGGTGGACGAGTTCGTCGCCCGCGCCCAGCCGGCCGAGGACCCGACCCTGGACGAGGAGTTCATGCAGGACCTCGCGCTGACCGCCGAGGAGGTCAAGCGGCAGTTGTCGACCGTGACGTCGCGCAAGGTGCCGATGCGCTACGCGGGCGCGTCCGCCT
This sequence comes from Micromonospora lacuserhaii, assembly GCF_036902735.1. NCBI lineage: Bacteria > Bacillati > Actinomycetota > Actinomycetes > Micromonosporales > Micromonosporaceae > Micromonospora > Micromonospora lacuserhaii. Next base: position 33,236 of record NZ_JBAKHO010000026.1, read on the forward strand.
CGGTGGAGGTCAGCCGGGAGACGTTCGAGGAGATCACCGGCGACCTGCTCGACCGGACGGTGGTGTACACCGAACGCACGCTGCGCACGCTCGGCGAGAAGCTCGGGGTCGACGACCCGGCCGCCGCCGTCGACGAGGTGCTGCTGGTGGGGGGTTCCAGCAAGATGCCCGCCGTGGCGAGGAGGCTGACCGAGAAGTGGGGCTGGGCGCCGCGTCTGCACGACCCCGACCTGGCGGTGGCCAAGGGCGCGGCCCGCTACGCGCTCAGCCGGGCGCTGTGGGCGTGGGACGGCGAGGGCTCGGCGCCCACCGTCGAGGAGCAGCGTGAGCGGGTCCAGGCGCTGGCGCTGGCGACCGGGATGGACGAGGAGGCGCTGACCGCCAGCGCCAACAAGCGGATCGTCACCGTGCTGCCGAAGTCGTTCGGGGTCAAGCTCCAGGACACCTCGGCGGCCGACTGGCGGTCCCAGCCGGAGAAGCTCTACGTCGAGCATCTGGTGCACGCGAACGAGTCGTTGCCCATCAGGCAGCGCGAGCTGAGCGCCCGCACGGTGGCGGAGGGGCAGACCGCGATCGAGATCGAGCTCTACGAGCAGGCCGGGGCAGCGGAGAGCCCGGAGCTGTCGGCGAACAAGCCGGTGGACAGGGGCAAGGGTCAGATCAGCCAGCTACCCCCGCTGCCCCGGCACTCGCCGATCAGCATCACGATGGACGTCAGCGACGGCGGTCAGCTGAAGCTGCACGCGGTCGAGCCGAGCAGCGGCAAGGAACTCCTCATCGAGGTGCAGGTCAGCGTGCTCAGCGAGGAGGAAGTGCAGGAGGCCCGGGAGGTCGTCGCGGGGCTCACGGTCCGGGGCTGACCACGATGGCGTTCGACCAGCGCGGATACCTGCGCGACGTGATCGGTCCGCTGCGGGACCGGCCGGGCGGCCTGTCGCCCACCGATCTCGCCCGGCACTACGCGGTCACCCCGGACATGTCCGCGGCCGAGCTGCGGGAGCACCTGACGGCGGTCCGGCGACTGTGGAACCAGCGCTCGGGCGGCGTCGACACCGCCGCCCGGGTCTGCGCGCAGCTGTTCAGCCGGGACGAGCAGCTGCGCGCCGAGCACGGCGTGGCCATGTTCGAGCCGTCGTGGTGGCGGGAGCGGATCGAGGAACACGGTCGCGGGGCGCGGGCGGAGTCCGAGCGGTTCGCCCGGGACCTGGCCCAGGCGTACGGCGCCCTAGGCCGGATCACCCGGGGTCAGCTCAAGGAGATCGCCGGGCACTGGCCGGGCCTGGACGCCGGCCAGATCGACGAGGCGGTCCGCCGCGCCGGCCTGGCCGTGGTCGACCCGGTGGAGCTGCCGACCGAGCCGGGCATGGAGCGCACCGGCTACCGTTCGCTGCTCCGGCTCCAGGACCTGCTCGGCGCGGCCACCGTCGTCCAGGTGGTGCATCCCGACGACACTCCGTTCCGGCTGCTCGGGGCGGAGGCGGTGCCGCTCGACGCGGCCACCGTGCGAGCCCGGACGGAGGAGGCGAACCGGCTCGCCGACGCCGCCGCGGTGCGACACCGCAAGGAGGCCCTCGGCCTGCTGGAGCGGGCCGCCACCGACGGCGTGGACCTCCGCCTGCTGGCGCTGTTCCAGGTGGTCGACCGGCTCCGGTCGGGGCGGGCCAGGGGGCTCGCGGACGGGATGCTGGTGCGGATCGCCACCGACACCGGGCTGGAGCACTCCGACGCCCGGTCGGTGGTGGCCAACCTGCCGCTCGACGCCGACCAGGAGGCCGGTCCGGCCGGGCGGATCCGCGACCTGGTCGCCGACGGGCAGCTGCTCGCGGCCCGGCAGGCCCTCGCGGTGCTGCCCGCGGACGACCCGCACCGCGACGAGCTGCGCGGCCAGGTCGACACCCTGCTGGGCGAGGTCGAGTCGCTGCGACGGGCCGCCGACGAGGCCGCCCGGTCGGAGCGCGAGGACGAGGCGGCCCGGCTGTTCCGGTCGGCGCTGCGGATCGCCGCGGACGACGACGACCTCGCCGACCGGCTGGCCGCGCTCGCGCCGCCGCCCCCACGTGACCTGGCGGCGCGGGCGATCGACACCGGCGTCCGGCTGACCTGGACGGCACCGCCCGCCCAGACGGCCCAGGTGCGCTACCGGGTGGTCCGCTCCGACCGGCCGCCCCGCTCCGCCGGCGACGGCGAGGTGGTCGTCGAGGGCTCCCTGACGGAGGCGACGGACGCGGCCGCACCACCCGCCCGGCCCCTGCTCTACGGCGTCTTCGCCAGCGTCGGCGGGGACTGGTCGCGCCCCGCCACCGTGGCGACGCGCATCGTCCCGCCGGTCACGGCCGTGCAGGTGTCGGTCCGCCCCGACGAGGTGTCCTGCTCCTGGCGGGCGCATCCGGCCGCGGAGAGTGTCCGGGTGCGTCGCACCCTCGGCCGGCCGCCGGCCTCCGCCGAGGACGGGGAGCCGGTGACCGCGAGCCGCGCCGGGCTCTCCGACGACATCGGGGACGGGAGCACCGACCGTTACTACGGCGTCGTCGCGGTCTACCGGGACGAGCACGGCGCCGAGGTCGAGGGGCCGTTGGTGGTGGCTCGCGCCGTCCTGCGGGACGCGGCGCCGCTGCACGTGGAGCGGCTGCGCGCGCACGTCACCGCGCTCGACGCGCGGACGGCCACCGCGCACTTCGCCTGGCTCACTCCGACCGGCGGGACAGTGTCCATCCGCCGGTCGGAGCTGCGCCCGACGTGGGCGGCGGGCACCCGGATCCGCCGCGACGAGATGGAGGGGTACGGCGAGGCGCTGGTCAGCGACCGGATCGTGCAGGAGGCGGAGACCCTGCTCGAGGTGACCGTGCCCAGCGGCCGGTTCGTGTACGTCCCGTTCACCGTGGACCGGGCGACGGACACCGCCGTGGTGGGCGAGCCCCTCGCGCTCGGGGTGACCGAGCCGGTCCGGCAGCTCGTCGCCCGCCGCACGGGTGACGAGGTCAACGTGGCGTGGGTGTGGCCACCATCGGTGAACCTGGCCGAGGTCACGTTCACCCCGCCGCAGGGCGCGCCGACGGTGCGGCGACTGACCCGGGGGCAGTTCACCGAGTCGGGCTGCCGCCTGCGGGTGGGTCCCGCCGGTGGTCGGGTCGCGGTCCGGACGGTGGAGCGCGGTGCCGGCGGCGAGACGTACTCCGCCGCGGAGTCGGTGCCGGTGGACGGGGTGCCCGTCGCGTTCGGCTACCGCATCCGGCGCGACGGTGGCCTGTTCAGCCGCAAGCGGCTGCTGAGCGTCGAGGTCGACCAGCCGTGCGAGGGGGTGGAGCTGGTCCTGGTGGCCGCCTCCGGGGTCGCGATGCCGGCTCGAGCCGAGCGCGGCCGCGTGGTGAGCCGGGTGACCGGGCTCTCGCTGCACCCGGACGCGCCGTGGCAGCTGCCGTTCATCCTGCCCGCCGGGCTGGCCAAGCCGTACTGGCTGCGCTGTTTCGTGGTCCAGCCGCCGGGGGCGCGGGTCACCGATCCGATCGACGAGATGAAGGTGTCCTGACATGACGACCCTCTCCTGCCCGTACTGCTACGGGAAGATCGACCCCCGCGGGCCGTGGTTCCGGTGCACCGGGCGGCGGTCGCCGGGGAAGGAGCCCTGCAAGCCGCAGTGGGACGAGGCGCGGGAGCGGGAACTCGGCATCAAGGAGCTGGTGCTGCCGTCGTTCGCCGGGCCCCGACGCGCCCTGCGCCCGGTGACCGCCGCGCCCTGCCCGCACTGCGGGACCGAGTCCGCGGTCAAGGTATGCCCGAACTGCCACAGCCGGCTGCCCGCGGCGTTCGGCGAGGGGCGCAGCCCGCTGATCGCCATGGCCGGCGCCCGGCACACCGGCAAGAGCGTGTACCTCAAGGTGCTGTCGCACCAGCTCCGCCGGGGCATGGGGCAACGGTTCGGGGCCGACGTGCGGCTTGCCGGCGACGGCCAGTTCCGGCCCGAGACCGGGGGCGGCATCGACTTCCTCGACCCGGCCGGCGAGCTGTTCCCGGACGGGATGCTTCTGCAACGTACCAACCAGGCGGCGCGCGGCCGACGTGAGCCGATCGTGTTCGCCTGGCGGCAGAACCGCCGGATCACCGGCTACGACACGACCTTCCTGTCCTTCTTCGACACCGCCGGCGAGGACCTGCTCGACCAGGAGACGGTCGACAACCTCGGCTACCTCGGCGCGGCCGACGCGCTCATCCTGCTGCTCGACCCGTTCATGATCCCGCAGGCGCGGGACCGGATCCGGCTGCCGGCCTCCGCCGTCGACACCCACGCGAGCACCATCGACGTGGTCAACCGGGTGACCGAGAACCTGCGGATCAGCCATCGCCTCGGTGGTCGCCGCAACATCCCCATTCCCGTGGCGGTCGCCTTTGCCAAGATCGACGCGTTCTTCGACGTGCTCGGCGCCGACCATCCCCTGGTACGCCGTCCGGAGCCCGGCCCCTACTACGACGAGCAGGCCGGACGGGAGACCCACGAACACGTCCGCGCGCTGCTGCACGACTGGGGCGCCGACGACATCGACACCCACCTGACCCTCAACTACCGGAACTTCCGCTACTTCACGGTCTCCGCGCTCGGCTCGGAGCCGGACTACGACGCCAACAGGGTCGACGTGCGCGGGGTCCAACCGTTCCGGGTGGACGAGCCGCTGCTCTGGCTGCTCAGCGAGTTCAACGTGGTGCCGCGCCGCCAGGCGGCCCGATGAGCGGTCACTTCGAGACGCTGATCTACACCGACTGCCGGCCGGGGCAGGGGTTGAACGGCAGCGCGGGCCTGCAGTTCCAGGCCCGGTCGGCGGACTCCGCCGCGGCGGCGGAGACCCTGGTCAGGGACCACCTGCTCTACGAACCGCCGTCGCGGTGGATGGCCGACCGGCGGCCCGTCGAGCAGTACCCGCCCTCGTTCGCGCACATCAGCTCCGGTGGCGTCCTGGCCACGGCGGCCGGGCTCTACCTCGGCCGGGAGGCGAACGGCACCCGGGAGGGCAACCAGCTCACCCACGCCATCGTCACCACCGACCCGGCCAGCTACGCCGACCTGCGGCCGGCCCAGTTGTTCCAGGCCGGGTTCTGGTCGACCGCGCCGGCACCGACCACCCGCTCGGATCCGGTGCTGCTCGGCGACGCAGTGGCGGGCAGCCACTCTCCGACGCACGCGCAGGCCTTCGTCCTCGACCAGCCGCACGGCCGGGAGACGTTGCTGGCGCTGGTCTGCGCGCTCGCCGACGCCGGGCGGCCCGGGCGGCCGCGGGTGCTCTTCGTGGGCGACGACATCGCCTCGATCGTGGGCTGGCTCGTCGCCGGCACCCTCCTGCTGCCCCGCGAGCGGGCGCTGGAGCTGGGCTTCAAGATCTTCTCGGCCGATCCGGCGCGCTCGGCGTTGCCGGTCGTCGCGGTCCTGCCGGAGTTCGCGGGCCCGGCCGGCCGGATCGACAACGCGCTCGGCTACGCCGTGTTCGACCTGCACCGGCACCGGCACACGCCGATGGAACCGACCGCGTCCGCCCGCCGGTGGGTCGACCTCTTCCTGACCGAGGACCCGCGGGACGTGGTGGACGCCCTGGGTGTCGCGACGGCGTCCGGGCTGGCCGGCGACGGCGGCGCGGCGGAGGAGGAGGCCGCCGCCGCGCTCGGGCTGGCCGCCATCCTGCACCGCCTTCCCGAGCCCCGGCACGCCGAGGCCATCGTGGGGTGGTTGCGTACCGGACCGGAGGGGATGCGCCGGGCGTACGGCGCCGACGTGGCGGACCTCTTCGCCGAGACGCCCGAGCGCTGGCCGCAGCGGGTGCTGGTGCTGCTCGACGAGGTCGGTTGTGACGGCCTGCTGCCCGGCAAGGCGGCCGACGTCCGGCTCGCCCTCATCATCGGCGAGTTGGAGGACGCCCGCGTCCGGGGCGCGGTGACCGACCGCCGGCTGCCTCCGCTGCCAGCCGGCGAGTGGCACCCCGACCACGACGACCAGGCCCGGCAACTCCTCACCGAGGCGCTCACCTCCGGCGTGGCGCCGCAGCGGTTCGAGGCGCTGCTGCGGGTGGCGACCCGGTTCGACGTGGACGTGCAGTGGTCCGACATCGCCGGAGCCGCCGAGGATTTCGTCGGGTACTGGGCGGACCACCCGCGGGATGTCCGCCCCGCCGGCCTCGCGTGCGGCGACGAGCTGGACGAGCGGCTCCTGGCGGTGCTGGCGGATCGCGCCCGGCTCGGCGCGACGAAAAGGGCCGAGGTCGGCGACGGCTGGTGGCGGTCACTGCTGCGCCGGGTCGAGACGCTGGCGTCCCCGCTGGCGGAGGCGGTGCTCGGCGCGGCGGTGCGGCACCGCGACGAGCGGAACGCGGTGATCGGGCGGTTCCTGACCGCCAACGAGGATCCCGACCGCTTCTCCTGGTTGGCGGGGGCGCTGTGGAGCCAGTCCGCGCCGACGACGGCGGAGCTGGAACTGGTGCTCGCCCTCGCCCCGGCCGGCGCGCGCCTGCCCGGCCAGGTCTTCCGCAAGGTCGCCGACGAGGTCACCGGCGGCGCGGCGCCGGACCCGCGCGTCTTCGACCTCTGTCACCGGCTGGTCGCCCGCGGCCTGATGACACCCACCGCCCGGATCGCCGCCGAACTGGCCGAGGACGAGAAGCTGACCGACGCCGTCGCCGCACTGCGCCGCAACCCCGACGAACGTGGCAAGGCGGTCCTGCTCAAGCGGCTGCGCGACTGCCCCGCACGACTGGTCGAGATGCGGCAGGCCGAGGTGGTCGTGGCGCTGAGCGGGGTGGTGGCCTTCCTCAACCTCGACGGGGTCCTCGACCGGCATCCGTCCCTGATGCCCCCCTTCGTCGACCGGCTCGTCGACGCGTTGACGACCGAGGACGGCGAGGCGCCCGCGGTGCTCGCCTACTACCTGGTCTCCGGCTCGGGCCCGCCCGCCGCGCAGCAGGTCAAACGCCTCGAACAGGCGCTCGGGCAGTGGTTGACCCGGTCCCCGGACGGTCAGCTCGAACGGGCCGACCAGCACTTCGCCCGGCTCGACAGGGCCTGGCGCAAGGGCTGGCAGCGGTACGCCGACAACTACAGCGGCCGGCGCCGCAGGTACCGCCTCGCCCACCCGTTCCGGGATCGGTGAGCCGTGCGGTTCATCGGGCGCGTCCTGCACTTCGCCGTCAGCCTCGGTCTGCTGTTCTCCGTCGCCCTGCCGCTGGCCAACCTCACGGCGATCGCCGGCCTGGCCGCGGGGGTCGCCGTGGTGCTCGGGGTCGCCGCTGTCGTCCTGCTCGGTCGCGCCTCCTGGGTGCGGGTACGCACTCCCGACGACGTGCACGGCGGCGCGCTCGCGGGTCGGGTGGCGCCGGCATTCGTCCGGCGTGACCGGGCCTGGCCGCAGTACTTCGCCGCCCAGGTGCTGCTCGACGCCCGGGCGCTGGTGGAACGCGTACGGCTGATCACGCGTGCGGTCTGGGTCCGGCCCCGCCGGTGGGCCCGGGCCCACCGGGTGTGGCTCTGGTGGCCGTTCTACGTGCCGGTCCTCGCCGTGCAGGCCGGGGTGACGCTGGGCGTGGTGGCCGGGGTGCTGGGCGCCGGGCTGGTAACCGCCGGGGTCTCGGCGGTCGCCTGGCTGGTCGGGGTGCCGGTGGTCCTGCTGCTGCGCGGGGTGGACCGGGGCTGGCAGGCGGCGTTGGGCGCGCGGGCGAGCTGCCGGCACTGCCACCAACTCGCGGCGGTTCCGGCGTACCGCTGCCGTGGAGCGCACCCGCCCGGCCACCGGCTGACCGGCGCGGACCTGCACCGGGATCTGCGCCCCGGGCGGCTCGGCGTGCTGTGGCGGCGCTGCGGCTGCGGCGCGCTGCTGCCCACCACCGTTCTGCGCGCCGCGTTCAGCCGCCGGCTGGAGGCCTGCTGCCCGAGCTGCGGGGAACCGCTGCTGCCGGGCGCCGGGGTGGTCACCGACGTACGGATGCCGGTGTTCGGCGCCGCGTCGGCCGGCAAGACGCAATTGATCATGTCGGCGCTGGCCGGCCTGGAACGGGGCGGGAAGCAGGCCGGCGTAGAGGTGTCCCTGCCGGACGAGCACAGCCGGCAGCGGCACGAGGTGTACGCGCGGCTGATGCGCGAGGGGGCGTCGCCGGCCAAGACCGAGGCGTCCGGCCCGCCGGTGGCGATCACCCTCCGGCTGGCCCGGGGGCGGCGGGTGGCGCTGGTGCACCTCTTCGACGCGGCCGGCGAGAACCTGGTCGACCGGGAGCAGAACGCCCGGCTCGCCTACCTCGACCACGCGCGTTCCCTGATCTACGTCCTCGACCCGTTCTCGGTCCGCCGGGTACGCGACGAGTTCGCCGGCGGGGCGCCGGAGGTCTTCGCCGCGGCCAACCCGGCGACCTACGACCCGGAGGACGCCTACAACGCGACCGTGCAGCGGTTGCAGGAGTACGGCGTCCCCACCGACCGTCGGCGGCTCGCCTTCGTGGTGTCCAAGGCGGACCTGCTCGAGAAGATGTCCGCCGGCCCCGGGGGTTCCGCCGGGGTGCGGGCGTGGTTGCGGGAGAACGGGCTGGGCAACCTCGTGCTGTCCGCCGAACGCGACTTCCGGGAGGTGCGCTTCTTCCTGGTCTCCGGGCGGGATGCCGGCCCGGACGGCGGGTTCGGGCCGGCGAACTGGATCCTCACCAGGGAGTGGAGCGGTCTTGGCTGAGCAGGGGCAGGGACGGGTACCACCCGGTCACCGGGCGGCACGGCTGGTGATCCTCGGCGCGCTGCTGGCCGCGTTCGCCCTACCCGGCGCGGGCGGGTTCACCCGGGGCGCCTGGGACCAGGCCGGGCAGGTCGTCGCGTACTTCCTGGGGCCGTTGCGGGGCAAAGCCGAACCGGTGCCCTCGCCCACGCCGTCGGCCACTCCGGCCAGGCCGAAACCCAAGCCGAAGCCGAAGCCGAAGCCGACGCCGACCAGGAGCCGGGCCCGCTGAGCTCAGCCGGCGCGGATCACCGTGCCGTGCGGGCCGACTGACAGCCGAAGGGCCGCCTGCCCGGGATGCGCGAAGACGTGCTCGACCAGGGGCTCGCGCACCAGACGGTCCAGGACGTCGCGGATGCTGCGCACCCCCAGCCGCAGCGCCTCCGGCCGGCGCATCACCTCCTGCACCCGGGCCACGACGCTCTGGTCGTCGAGGGCCAGTCGCACCCCCTGGCGGAGGGCGCTGGCGACCAGCTGCGCGAGCAGCTTGCGGACGATCCGGTCGACGAACTCGGGCCGCAGGATGTCGAAGACGGTGATGCCGCCGCCGAGGCGGCCGAGCAGTTCCGGCCGGCCCAGGGTGGCGGTGAAGTGGTCCCGCACGGCGCGTTCGAAGTGCGCGCTGACCTTCTCGTAGTCGGGCAGTTCACCACCGTCGAGCCAGCCGTACGTCTCGGCGGCCCCCAGGTTCGAGGTGAAGATGATGATGGTCTCGGAGAAGTACGCCGTGTTGCCGAGCGCGTCGGTGAGCCGCCCGTCGTCGAGGACCTGGAGGAACTTGTCGAACACCGACGCGTGCGCCTTCTCGATCTCGTCGAAGAGCAGCACGCTGAACGGGCGCTGGCTCACCCGGTTGGTCAGCTCACCACCGCGTTCGTGGCCGACGTACCCGGGTGGCGCGCCGGTGAGCCGCTCCGCGGAGTGCGCCTCGGCGAAGGTGGACATGTCGAAGCGGGCCAGCGCGGTCTCGTCGTCGAAGACGAACTCGCTCAGCGTCCGGGCCAGCTCCGTCTTGCCCACCCCGGTCGGCCCGACGAAGAAGAAGATGCCCTTGGGCCGGGACTCGGCGTTGTGCGGGTCGGCCACGAAGTCGATGCCGACGGTGGCCGAGGTGAGCGCCCGGCGGACCCGGTCGACCGCGACGGGCTGGCCGATGACCCGCTCGCCGGCCATCGGCCCGAACCGGGCGAGCCGGTCGCGGACCCGGCGCCAGGGGTCCTGACGCGGGCCGAACAGGGTGCGCTTCATCAGCGTCCGAGGTTCGTCGAGCGGGATCTCCTGCAGGTTGCTCATCCGCCACAGCCCGTCCAGCTCGCTGACCGCCATGCCCTCGCTCAGGTTGGCCAGCACCCGCAGGTCCTCCGGGGCCTTCTGGGCGGCGGCCGCCTGGTGGAAGTGGCGGGCCTGCTGGTGGAGGTAGACGTGCCGCTCGTCGAAGGTCGGCAGGGCCGCCTCGACCACCTGGACGTACGGGCGGTCCCGGTAGAGCCAGGCCGGCAGGGCGGCGAGGTCGTCCGCGACCAGCACGAGCAGATTGCGCAGCTTGCCGGTCTGGGCCGCCTCGGTCATCGCCTTGGCCATCGTGCCGAGCAGCCGTCGCTCGGCGTCGCCGCCCCGCTCGGGCGGGGAGAGCATCAGGTCGGCCTGGTCGATGAGGAACGCCGACGACGTGCCGCCCTGCCGCAGCACCCGCCGGATCGCGGCCAGCGAGTCGTACGGGTTGGTCAGGGTCGGCGCGGGCGCGTCGCGCAGCGCGGCGGAGAACCGGTTCCGCACTGTCGCGGACCGGTCGGTGGCGGCGGTCGGCTCGGACGCCGAAGGCCGGCCGGCGTCCGGGGCGGCCAGCAGCCGGTGGAACTCCCGCTGGTCGTCCAGGTTGCCGAAGCTGAGCCCGTCGACCGGATCGTAGTAACCGGTCAGCTGATAGCCGAAGATCGACAGTAGCCCGGCGACGGCGGTGCGCAGTGGATGGAACGAGCGGTCCCAGCGGACCAGGTCGCGCACGTTGCCGTGGATGACGACGTGCCGACCGCGGGCGATCTCGGCGGTGACCCGCTCCAGCCAGGCCGCCGCCGGTGGCGCCGTGGGCCGGCCCGGCGACGCGGCCGTCACGATCGGCTCCGGTCGTCGTGGGCCGGTCGGCGCAACGCCTCCACGGCCGGTGGCCGGGGCTGGCCGGGCTTGCCCTCCCAGTACAGGCCGTCGGCCGTCACCCCCTGGTCGGCGAGTTCGGCGTGGAAGCGTTCGAGCAGTTCCTCGGTCAGGTCGCAGCGGGAGATCACCCCGTCGACCGTGTTCTCCACGACGATGTCGGAGCCGTCGGTGCGGTACTCCAGCCGGTTGCCGTCGGTGTCCCCCGCGTAGACGGTCAACTCGATGGGTGAGCCGTCGGCGCGTTCGGCGACGAAGACCACGGCGTCGGCCCGCTCCGCCAGGCTGTTCGGCACGACCCGCAGGCCGGCGGCCGGCAGCGCGGCGCTGGCCGCCTCCACGATCAGTGCCATCCGGTCGAGCTGGTCGAGGCGGGCGTCGGTCGCCGCGGTCACCGCCTCGACCCGGCCACGCAGGTCGGCGACGCGCCGCTCCCACCGGTCCACGTTGCCGCCGGCCGCCTCCTGGCGCAGGCCGGTCACCTCGGCGCGCAGCTCGGACTCCTCGGCCACCGCGAGACCCGCCGCCGCCGCCTCGGCCAGCACGTCGGCCAGCTGGGCGGAGAGCTCGTCGGTCTCCGTGGCCAGGCGCAGCAGGTGCGCCTGCCGGTCGCGGACCGTCTCCAGGTGTGCGCCGACCGCCTCGCCGAGCTGGCGGTGCAGGTCGGCGAAGCCACGTACGTCCCCCGCGCGCCGCCGGGTCTCGTCCAGCAGCACCGCGATGTTCCGGTGCCCCACCGGGTCGAACTGGTCCCCGTCGGCCAGCCCGCGCAGCGGTGCGACGGCCAACTCCACCGCGCGGCCCTGCTCCTGGCGGGTCAGTTCCCGGGACACCGCGACGGTGAGTTCGTCGGCGCGTCGTTCGGCGCCGCGCAACTCCCGGCCGATCCGGCTCAGTCCGGCCTCGTCGGTGGGGCGGCGCAGGCCGGCGACCCGGTTGGTCTCCGCGGTCACCTCGGCCTGCTGGGGCAGCCCACGCGACGTCTCCACCAGCTCGCGCAGTCGCGTGGTCAGCGCGTCGCGGCGTACGTCCGCGGCCCGGATCCCTGCCGCGAGCCGGCGCTGGCGCTGCTCCTCCCGACGCCGCCGGCGCTCCTCCGCGCGCTGCCGCCGGGCGGCCTCCATCTGGGCGCGGCGGGCGGCGTTGAACGCGACGGTCGTGTACATGGGGCTACCGGACATCATCGGCCTTTCTCGTCGGAGGGGGCGGCGGCCCCGAGCGGTGCGATCTGGACGCCCTGATCCCGCATGGCGGTCTCGAACCCGGCGCGGAAGTCGGGCACCGGAGGGACCCCGATCCACTGGACGCCGTCCTCGGCCAGCTGCAGCTCGATGCCGGCGGACGTGTCCTGCGCCGGCGGCGCGTGCCGGTCGGTGAGGAAGTGCAGCCGCTGGTTCGTCGAGCCGCGCCAGAGCAGGTCGGCGTGGCGGGCGGCCACGTACGGGCCGTCCACCAGGATGTCGAGCTGGCCCAGCAGCCGGAGCTGGTCGGGGTCGTGCTGCCGGCGCAGGTGCTCGATGGTCCACCCGCTGAACGACATCACCGACCAGTCGCGGTCGGCGCGGATCCGGTCGACGAGCGCGCTGAGCCCCGCCGCCTGGGCCATCGGCTCGCCGCCGGAGAAGGTCACCCCGGTGATGTCGGACGGCAGGGCACCGAGCCACCCGGCCAGCTCGTCGACGGTGCGGGTGATCCCACCGGTGAACGGCAGGTCCTCCGGCGCGACGCAGCCGGGACAGCGCAGCGGGCAACCCCGTACCCAGATCACCGCGCGCAGGCCCGGTCCGAGCACGGCGGTCCGGTCGGCGACCCGGCTGATCTCGATCGTCGTGGTCATCGTTGACTCCCGGGGAACGGATCGGGTGCGCCGGCGGCGACCATCCGGCACCAGGGGCAGTCGCGGTGCTCGCGCGGATACACGTGGGTCGGCATGGCGGGACAGCCGACGAGCTGGTCCCGCAGGTACGCCAGGACGGCGGCCCAGGACTGCGGGCCGGGCCGCGCGGCCGGCGCGTCGAACCCGGCGTCGAGGGCCTCGGCCAGCCGGCGGCGCAGCACGGCCGGCAGCGCGTACGGCGGTACGGCGGCGACCGGCGACCGGAGGTCCGCCCCGAGCAGCCGACAGCGGCGCAGCCGGACGTTGTCGACCTCCTCTACCGGCCCGGTCGCCTCGGGCGGCACACCCCCGTAGGGGTGGAAGCCGAGGCAGGCCAGTTGGGCGGTCAGCACGGCCAGCGCCCAGTTGTCGCTGGCCGCCTCCCGCCGCCGGCCCGACCGGCCGAGCTCCTCGGGCGCGGTGTATTCCGGGCGCGAGAACGGGCACGGCAGGTCCTGCCCGGTCGCGCTGTCGTGCAACTGCCAGCCGTCGACGTCGATCAGGCAGACGCCGCCGGCGGCGGAGACGAAGACGTTGGCCGGCGCGAGGTCGCCGACCAGGTGCCCGCGCGCGTGCACGGACCGGACGAGCCGGGCCAGCTCCTCCGCCACGGTCAGCCACCAGGCCCAGGTGGCGCCGGGCAGCATCCGGGCCCGGGCGGCCGGGTTGAACAGCAGCGGCAGGGGCGCGAACCGGGGTGGCGCGAGCCGGGGGGCGGCGTACCCGAGGAGCCTTCCGTCGTCACGGCGGTGCACCGCGGCGGTCGGCCAGGCCACCACGGGTCCGCCCGCCCGCACGGTCCACCCGGTCGGTTCGGCGAGCAGGACCCGGGTACGGGCGGCCAGCTCCGCCGGGTCCGCGCGGTGCAGGACCTTCGCCACGGTGTCCGGCCGGTGCCGCAGCCGGAAGACCCGCCCCTGGGAGCCGACCGAGCCGACCGGCGCGTCCAGGGTGTCGGCCGTCCGGCGGCCGTCCGGGCCGACCAGCCACACGTCGTGGCTCATCGGGGCACCGCCAGCAGGAGGGTCCGGTCGTCGTCGGTGAGGGCGCCGACCCGCCGGCCGCTGAGCAGCCGGATGAGCGCGGCCGGGTCGGGGTCGGCGGCCTCGACGAGCGTGAACAGCTGCGCGAAGGCCGCCGCGCCGGGCTGGCGGGGCCGGCTGCCGTCGTACTCGACGAGGAGGTTGTCGAGGCCGTCGGTGCACACGGCGAGCCCGGTGAGGTCGGGCAGCCGGGCGACGAGCCGACGGGCGTGCCTCCCGGCGCGTGCGTTCGGCAGCAGCGTCGTCGCACCGGGCGGCCGGTCGGCGCCGCCCGGCGGGGCGAGCAGCAGGTCGAGGTTGCCGTCGGCGGCCCGGACCACCACGATGCCGTCACCCACGGCGAGCACGGCGACCCAGGGCGGACGGGCGACCACGACGGTCACCGTGGTCGCGAGGTCCGCCGGGTCGAGTCCACCGGCGGCCCGGGCCAGCGCCCGCGCCGCGCGGCGGAACCGGCGGAACAGCCGGTCCGCCGCGACGTCCAGCCACCCGGACCAGGCGGCGGCGGTGGCCGGTGGCCGGTCGCCGAGGAGCGCGACGAGCAGCTGCACGGCCAGGGTGACCACCAGCGACGCGCCGGCCCCGGCGCAGCGGCGGCTGCCCGCGCCGTCGGCCGCCACCAGCAGCAGGGTGCCGTCGACCTCCCGGACCGCGTACGCGTCCTGGCCGCTGACCCCGGCGCGGGCGTGCGCCCCGCCCGCCGCGCTGCCGCCCAGGACCGACCAACGCGCCGTCATCGGAGGTCGTCCCCGTACACCTGGCTGCGCACCCGCTCGAAGTCGACGTGGTCGGAGGTGGCGACCAGGATCAGGTCGAGCAGCTTCCGCAGGTCGAGGTCGTCCAGCGGGAAGTAGCCGCTGGGGGTGGCGAGGGCCCGCATCACCTCGTCGTCCACCCCGGGCACGCCGAACGCGAACAGCTGCATCCGCCGCGTCGACCGCCACTGCTCCAGCCGCCGGGCGAGCGGCCGCCAGTCGTCGGTGGGGTTGCCCTCCTCGTCGGTGGGGGTGCCGTCGCTGACCAGGATCAGCCGGGGCCCGCCGGTCTGCTGGGCGTGCACCGTCTGTACGTGCTGGCGTCGCTGCTCGACGAGGGTGAGCGCCAGGTCCACCGCCGCCACCATCGGCGTCGCGCCTCCCGCGACCAGGGTCGGCAGCTCCAGCCGCGACGCCGGTACGAACGCCCCGTCGTCCTCGGCCGACGGCGTCCCGTCGCCGGAGACCACGCGTACGCCGCCCGCGCCGAACGTGACGACCACGAACTCGACGTCCCGGAGGGGTCCGCGCCCCTCCGCACGCACGGTGGGCAGCCACCGTGCCAGTTCCCGGTTGAGCGCGTCGATCGCGCGTACGCCGTTGCTCTGGGTGGCCGCCATCGACCAGGAGGTGTCGATCAGGAGCGCCACGAAGCGCCGCCGGTGGGTGTCGGTGATGAAGGGGACCTCGTCCGGCTCGTCGGTGTCCTCCTCGAACAGGGCGAAGGGGTTCATGGTCCGACCACCGCCTCGGCCAGCCAGCGCCCGCCCGGGTCGGACCGCCGTCGGACGCGGGCGCCGGGCGCGGGTGGCGGCCCGTCGCCGACCCACCAGGCCGCGACGATCACCCCGCCGGCCTCGACGAGACCTCGCGGCTTCAACGTCGCGTGCACGGTGCCCAGCTCGTGACCGGGTGGCGGCGGGGTACGCCGGACCAGGTGCCGGACCCCGAACCCGCCTGCCCGGAGCCGGGCGGAGAAACTCGCCACGTTCTCATCTGACGGACGGCCACCGGGCGGGCCGCTCCGGCCGACGAGCTGCCCACGGCCCGGCTCAGGTGCGCGGGCCGTCGGCGAAGGTCCAGGCCATCCCGTACGCGTAGCCCTGCTGCAACCCGTCGAAGGCCGACGTCACCTCGCCCACGGCGTCGGGGTGGAGCCGGTCCGGGCCCGGCACCCGTTCGTCCACGGCGCGGGGCGGGACGCCGTTGAGCCGCCAGGCCGTCGCCGGCCCGCCATCCACCGGGAACCGCAGCCGGACGGTGCAGTGCGCGCACGGCGTCAGCGGCTGGAAGACGTAGTGCTCCCGCATCGGTTGCCCCTCGGGCACCCGGTAGTGCAGGCAGAGCTCGTGCCGCTCCCCCGGCGTCAGCGTCCTCGGCAGGGCGAGGGTGAGCCGGAAGAACTGGCCCGAGTTGTGCCGGGTCAGCTCCCGGATCCGCGCGCCGAACAGGACGTCGGCGCGCACGTCGTGCTCCGGACCGTCGTCGCCCGGCCGGCGGGGCAGGCTGAACTGCACGGTCAGCTCGTCGATCGGGCGGATCGCCACGACGGTGCGCGTCTCGTAGAGCTCCGGCGTCGGCGTGTCGAGCCGGAGCAGCGCGTTCATCGCGTGCAGGAGCCAGTCGGGGCCGGCGTCGGCCGTGCCGGTGGGGATTTCCGGTACGGCGGCGCGGACCAGCCGGGCGACCGCCTCGTCGATCCGGCGGCGGGCCGTGCGCTGCTGGACCGACAGCTCGCGGGCGAGTTGGTCGGTGCGGCGGTCCAGCCGGAGATAGGCATGGGTGGGATCGAGGCCGTACGCGAGGACGACGGCCCGGCGCAGGTCGCCGGGCATGTCGGCGGCGAGGGCGAGCAGGGTGGCGCGCACCTTCGCCCGTGCCGCCGATTCCGACTCGGCCGGCGAGACGCCGCAGAGGTCGGCCAGGCGGGGCCCCAGTCGACGGTGCAGCGGGCTGCTCTGCAGGCCCGGACCCCGGCGGAGGTCCAGCAACTCCTGTCGGAGCCCGTCGGAGGGACGGGGTTCGATCCCGGGACGCAGGGTCCTCTCCTTCCTGTGGGTGGTCCGTCAGGACGATGCGGAGGCTACCGGCACTTCGGGAGGCCCGTGGCCCCCGTCGTGTGCCGAGTGTCCCGCCCACGACCATTATCTGGCCAGGAAAAAGGACATCTTCTGGCCAGTGTCGATGCCCCCTGCACACGAGGATGGACGCGTACACGTCACCATTTGCGGGAAACGGGGGATCGATCCGCGCCATGCGGGTGAACACAGTGGAGGGTCCTAGCACACCCGGACCCGGGTGCCGAGCGGCCGATCGGTCGGGCCGCGAACGGATGTCGGTTGCCCTGACGGACGTGCCCGGGTCGACGGGAGGGCCGGCACGGCTCGGCAAATCCGTCGGCTTACGTGCCGTATCAGCCTTCCGGCCGGACGGTTTCGGCACCGATGCGCGGCGAACCGCTTCTTCGACGAGCGGGGGCTCGCCTTCCACACCTACTCGACACATTGTTACTGGTCAGCACCGAAATCTTTTCGGGTGCAATGCGCAGACACCTTGCCGTGGCTCATTCCACATTCCGGAGGAGGCGTCATGACGAACGCGGATGATCCGACTGCACGGCTCTCTCCACGTGGCACCGTCGATGCCACCACCCGGTGCCGGCCGACGCGCACGCCCAGGACGCCCCGCACCCGACCCGCGCTGGACGAGCTGCGCGACCTGGCCCGCCGCGGGGAGCTGACGGCCGCCGCGGCGTCCGCGACGCCCGAGGTCCACGCCCGGCTCACCGGTGCCGCGTACGCGATCGTCTGGCCGATCGTCTTCTCCCGGGTGACCCGTCCGATGGAGCGCCGGCGGGGGCACTGGGCCTGCGCGAACTCCGTCCAGATGCTCGCCGACGACTGCCTCGACCGGCACCACGACGACGTCGAGGCGGTCGTGTCCGACCTGCTCGCCAACGCCAAGGTGCCGATCTTCGACGTCGAACGCTGGCTGTCGGCCCGGCTCACCGCGGCCACCGTGGACGGTCACCGCCGCCGGCGCGGCCGGCGGGGCGCGTTGCAGCGGCCCCGGGTCCCGGCCTGGCTGGCTGCGGAGCTCGGCGGTGATCCCTGGCTGACCGAGCTGGCCGTGCAGATCCTCACCTGGGTCGGCGTGCCCGCCACCGCCGGCACGCAGCTCTGGCCGCTGGACAGCTGGGCGCTACGGCGGGAGGCGGCCACCGGCGACCTGACCGGCAGCGACAGCCCGACGCTGTCCCGGGAGATCGAGCGCGTGCTGGCCGCCATGCGACGGCGACCCCGGTGGTACGCGGACTATGTGGAGCGACCGCTCGGCCGCAAGTGCGCCCCCGTCCTCGCCGTCCCCGGCGACGGGGTCGCCGACCCCCGGCCGTTGGTGGCGACCGGTCCGCACGAGCGCGACGAGGCCCGGCTGGCCGACCTCGCGTCCGCCGCCGTGGCGGCGATCAGTTGTCGGCTACGCCGGGGCGCGGACCCGGTCGACACGGTGGTGGGGGTGCTCGGCGTCGTCTTCGGCGCCGGCACCGGGAGCGAGCAGATCGACCGTACGCCCGACGGCGTGCCGGCCCCGGAGGAGCGGGTGTCAGTCCTGCTCGCCGACGACGCGGCCGTCCGGCGGATCGTCGACGAGGTGCTCCGCATCATCGCCGACAGCCGCCCGTGACCACGTTTCCCGTACCCGGTGGGCAACGGCGTCCGCGAGAGCGGCCGGGTTGGCTCCGGCCGCGACGGCGGCCCGCCACGCCTCGCTGAACTCCCGTTCGAGGAGCCGCCGGATGCGCGTCCGCTGCTCGGGCGAGAGGTCCCCGGGCGGCGGGGCCCCGGCCGGCGGCGGCGTGCTCACGGCCCCGCCACCGCCCTTAGGCTGCCGGTCGACGGGCCGGGGTCGCAGGTAGCCATGTCCCCTCCGATCCGCGCCGCACCGCCCTGCGTGTCATCTGTCAATCATCTGACGGACAGGCGGCCGGACCGCCGGCCCACCGGCCGGGCGCGGGCGATCCACGGTACGAGGAGCGTTACGACCGTCTCCGATGGGACTCCATGTCGCCTCCCCTCGCCAGGCAGCTGATCCCGTCCTCTGCGGGTATTGCACCCCGGACCGGCGGGCGGTATTCCGGGGAAGGACGGGATCTCGCCCGGCCCCACCTCGAGGAGGCCACGGTCATGTCTGCCGTACCGCTGGACGGTGACGCGGTCTGGGCGCAGGGATCGTTCCTGGACCGGATCGCTCCCGCGGATCGTGAGGAACTGCTGGCCCTCGGGGTGACCCGTACCGTGTCGTCCGGCCGGCGCCTGCTGACCGAAGGCGCGCGGGACACCCACGTCGAGGTGATCCGGCGAGGTTTCGTCAAGATCACGACGACCGCGGACGGCGCGGACCGGCTGCTGGCGATCCGCCTGCCCGGCGATCTCGTGGGAGAGTTCGCGGCGATCAGCGGGCAGGGCCGCTCCGCGACCGTGACGACCTGCGGCGACGTGGTGTCCACCGTCATCCGGCAGGTGGACTTCCTCCGCTTCCTCGACCGTCGCTCCGCCGTCGCCGCCCAGGTCACCGCGACGGTCGGCCAGCGCCTACGGTGGGCGAACGAACGCCGGGCCGAGTTCGCCGCCTATCCGGTGCACGTACGGCTGGCCCGGGTGCTGGCCGAGATCGCGACGAGCTGCGGGCGGACCGACGACGACGAACTCGTCATCGGGGTGGAGTTGAACCACGCGGAGCTCGCCACCCTGGTCGGCGCGGCGACGGACACCACCCAGCGGGCGCTGCGCACGCTCCGCGCGGAGCGGCTGATCCGCACCGGGTACCGCCGGATCGCGGTGCTCGATCTGGCTGGTCTCCGCGCGCTCGCCGCCCACGGCGGGCCGCGGTGACCCCATCCCGGACCGCGCCGCGCGGCGACGGGCGCTGGCATGATCGCGTCGAGGCGCCGGCCCCTCGGTGGGACCGGGCCGGCTGATCCGGCCCAGCCCCACCGCCGTGCGGGTGCGGGCCACCGAGGGGAGGCCCCCGGTGCCGGTCAGCGGTCCTTGAGGAAGTCGAGTACGCGCCGGCGGAGCAGCGCGGCGGCGTCCGCGTCGTACGACGGCAGGCTGCTGTCGGCGAACAGGTGCCCGTCACCGGGATAGAGGAAGAGTTCCGCGTGCTCGGCCGACTCGACGAGCGCTCGGGCGGCGTCGATGTCGCCCTCGTCCACGAAGAACGGGTCCGCGTCCGCGGAGTGCACCTGCACCGGCACCTCCGTCGGCCAGGAGGTCCCGAACTCCTCGGTCGGGAGGCAGGAATGGAACAGCAGCGCGCCGCGGGCGCCCGACCGGGTCTGGGCCAGCTTCTGCGCCGGCATCACCCCGAGCGAGAAGCCGGCGTAGACCAGCTCGGCGGGGAGGTGATCGGCGGCGCGCACCCCGCGTTCGAGCAGTTCGTCGAAGCCGACCTTCCTCGCGTACCCCAGGCCCTCGTCCAGCGTTGCGAAGGTGTGGCCGTCGTAGAGGTCGGGCGCGTGCACGGTGTGCCCGGCCCGTCGAAGTTCGTCGGCGAAGTCGAGGACTCCCGCCGTCCGACCCTGCGCGTGGTGGAACAACAGCACCTCAGCCATGCGGCCCCTCACTCTCGGACGGACGACACGTACGGGTGCCGCCACCAGTCTTGCCGCTAACAGTCCAAGAGTTTAGATTGATCCAACAATGTCGAGCAATAGGCAGATCCCCGACTACGACCTTCCCGACACGGTCGAGGTGGCGACGCCCCAGCAGCTGCGCGCGATCGCCGACCCGCTGCGGGCCACGATCCTCGACCTGGTGCTGGAACGGGCCGCCACCGTGGCCGAGCTGGCCGCCGCCGTGGGCCGTCCGAAGAGCACCGTCGCCCACCACGTGAGCGTGCTGGTCCAGGCGCAGATGCTCCGCGTGGTGCGGACCCGCCGGGTCCGCGCCATCGACGAGCGCTTCTACGGACGTACCGGCCGCACCATCCACGTGGGCGTCGTCCGGCGCCCGGGCGACACCACGACACCGGTGTGCATCAACGGCCTGTCGGTGGCCGCGGCCGAGTCGGTCCCGGCCCACGAAGCGGACCGGCTCTACACGACGATCCGCCACGCCCGGATCCCCGCCGAGGCGGCGGCGCAGTTCTGGCAGCGCGTCGAGGCGCTGATCCGGGAGTTCACCGAACTGCCGCGCTCCGGCGACACCGTGTACGGCTTCGCCGCCGGCCTCTACCCGACCGACCATCCCACGCTGCCCGAGCCGGACGACGCCGACGCCGACTGAGCCACCGACTATCCGCGGGTCAGGCGGGCGAGGTGGGCCAGCTCCCGGCCCGCCGGCTCGCTCGACCCGCTCGACCGCAGCCGCCACCGGGTCGTCCGGCCGTCGGGGCCGAGCAGCTCGCCGCGCCCCAGCGCCCGGTCGATGTCCTGCCGGACGCTCGCCTCGAGGTGTGGTTCGGTCGCGAACAGGATGCGCAGCCGCACCTCGTCGCCGATTCGCTCCACGCTGGTGTGGTGGGACGCGATCGGGCAGGGCGGCTCGTGTTCCCAGTGGCCGCACAGGACGGTGGTGATGGCGGCCCCGGGCGCGCCGAGGTCGGCGTCCGGCGCCATCTGGACCACCGCCTGGTGGGCGAACCCCTGCCTCATGCCTCCCATTGTGGCCCCGCCGGCCGACGGCGGAACGGATCCACCGCCGGCCGAGGGGCGTACCGGGTCAGGACAGCTGCGGGTAGAGGGCGGCGACACCGCCCGACAGGCCGGACCGCACCTGCCGGCTGGTGTCGTCGGCGACGATCTCGAACAGGTCCGCCTCGATCCCGTCGACGGCGATCCTGGCGATGTCCGCCGGGTCGGACTTCGGCGCGGAGACGTTGGCGGTCATGTCGGTGTCCATGTAGCCGACGTGCAGGCCGGCCACCCGGATGTTCCGGTCGGCGAGCTGCGCGCGCAGCGCGTTGGTCAGGGACCACTCGGCAGCCTTGGCGGCGCCGTACGCCCCGACCTGCGGGAAGCTGATCCAGGAGAGGGCGGACAGGATGTTCAGGATGGTGCCGCCGCCGTTGGCCGCGATGGCCGGGGTGAACGCGCGCACCACCGACAACGTGCCGAAGTAGTGGGTCTCCATCTCCAGCCGGATCGCCGCGAGATCGGCGTCGAGCAGATCCGCGCCGGTGCCCGAACCGGCGTTGTTGATCAGGAGGGTGACGTCGCGGGCCACCTCGGCGGCGGCGGCCACGGAGGCGGGGTCGGTGATGTCGAGCCGGAGCGGGGTGACGCCCGGCAGGTCGACGCTGTCCGGATTGCGGGCGGCGGCGTAGACGGTGGCGCCGCGGGCCACCAGCTCGCCGGCGAGGTGGCGGCCGAAGCCGCGGTTGGCGCCGGTGACCAGCGCGGTACGTCCTGCGATCTTCATGTCCTGCTCCTGAGGGGTGGAGGGCTGTCCTGGGGTGGCCGGTCAGGGGCGAAGCAGCCCCGGCCCGGGGCGTACGTCGAGCTCGCCGGGCGTCACGTCGTGACCGGCCTCGCAGCGCAGCCGGGCGTGCACGACCGCGCCGCAGTCGTGGTGCTCGACCCGCACGGACGGACCGGCCTCGTCGGCGGCCCAGCTGTCGCCCCACTGCCGCAGCGCGACCAGCACGGGCAGCAGTTCCTGACCCTTGGCGGTCAGCACGTACTCGTCCCGGGTCCGCTGCCCGGGTTGCCGGTAGGGCCGGAGTTCGAGCAGCCCGTCGGCGACGAGGCGCTTCAGTCGGGCGGCGGCGACCGGCTCGCTGATGCCGACCCGCCGGGCGAAGTCGTCGAAGCGCCGGGTGCCGAACGAAGCCTCCCGGAGCAGCAGGAGGGTGGACCGGTTTCCGACCACCTCGAGCGCGCGGGCGATCGAGCAGTTGGTCGTGAGCCAGTCGTCCCGCTGGTCCAGGAATTCGGTCATGCGAGTGACGCTACCCGGCTGACTTAGATAAACCAAAGTCAGCTAGGTCACGGGAGCCTCGGGAATGCCCCTCGGCCGCCCGAGGTTCGTCCCTCCCCGCCACCCGTCCGGCGTGGCTTCCGTGGCGCGCCGCCTCACTGCGTCGCGGTCACCAGGCAGCGCCGCAGCTCCTCGACCGCCTCGGGCGGGCCCTCGACCGTCACCCCGCTCCGCTCCCCGGCCCGGCCCCACAGCCAGCGCAGCATTGCCGTCGGCGGGCCGGAGACCGTCACGTCGGCGGCGTCCTCCACGTCGCCGTCCACCCGGAACAGCCCGGGGCCGGTCCGCACCCGCCAGGCGGCGCCGTCGGTCCGCACGGTGTACGACCGGCCGGGCGAGCCAGCCAGGATCCCGGTGAAGTAGTCGGCCCACTCCCCCACCGAGTACTCCACGAACACCCTGAGCAGCTCGTCGATGCCGTCGACGGCGAGGTCGTCGGGGACGGGCGCCACCGGCACGCCGACGCCGAGCTCGGCGTCGATGCGGTGGATGACGGTCTCCTGCGCCATCCGGCGGATGAGGAAACCGACGGTCTGGTCCGGCCCGTACCAGCAGCCGACCGCGTCCTCCGGCCTGCGGGCCGCGAACTCGGCGCGCAACTGCGCGTACGCCCGGTCGAGCAGCGCGAGCGGCTCCTCGTCCGCGAGTTCCGCCGGCGGCCAGGACTCGGGCTCGGCACCGTCGCGCATGGCCGTGGTCTTGTGCAGGTACACCAGGCCGACGTGCCGGGCCAGATCAGCGACGCGCCAACCGGGACAGCTCGGCACAGCCGCGGTGAGGTCGGTGGGCGCCACGGCGCGCAGCCGGGCGAAGTCGGCCGCGAGGCAGTCGAGGAATCGGGTCGTCTCCATGCCCGAGAGCCCACCACGGACCTGTGACACACCGCGTCGCGCCGGACCCACCGGGAGAGGGAGCGGTTTTCCGCAGCGGTCCGTCCGCTCAGCGCAGGCTGACCGGTGGGCCGAACCGGACCGGAACGCCGGGGGAGTACAGGACGCTGGCCGGTGGCCCGGTCGGGGCCGGCAGCCCGGCGGCGGCGACCAGCTCGTCGTCCAGGTGCAGCAGCTCGGCCCGGCGCAACGACCAGCGGGGATGCCAGTTCGGCAGGTGCCGCGTGCGCCCGTACGCCCGGGTGTGCAGCCCCCAGCGGGCGGTGACGAAGTGCTCCAGCGGGGTCGGTTCGGCGATCGGCCCACCCACCCGGACCACCATCCGGCTCGTCGTACCGGCCGGGCCGGGCCAGCGGCGCCGGCACCGGTAGGTGTAGCGGTCGCCGTCCCGGTCCAGCCGCATCGCCGACCACAGGTACGGCAGTCGCAGGGTCGCCCGGGCGACCAGCACCGGGACCAACCGGGACGCGTCGAGCGAGCGGAACACCACCGCCCGGCGGCCGGT
The DNA here is from genome assembly GCF_036902735.1 of Micromonospora lacuserhaii. Classification (NCBI taxonomy): domain Bacteria; kingdom Bacillati; phylum Actinomycetota; class Actinomycetes; order Micromonosporales; family Micromonosporaceae; genus Micromonospora; species Micromonospora lacuserhaii. The sequence continues at coordinate 57,160 of NZ_JBAKHO010000026.1, forward strand.
GTCGTCGACCGAGTAGAGCCGGACGTTGGTCTCCGCGAAGGTGCCGAGGTACGGCACCCCGGGCCCGCGGCCCAGACCCAGCCCGACCATGCGGAAGCCGACCAGACCGACGTAGCTGAGCCCGTCGAGGGTGTCCGGGCGGGTGCCGGATGGCAGCAGCGGCGCGACCAGCTCCGGCGCGACCGCCCAGTGCAGGAAGGTCAGATCCTCCCAGCGCTGCCGCAGCAGGGCCCGCGGGAACGTCTGCTCGGGCGCGCAGTCGACCGGCTCGATGTGCACGTACCCATTGTCCCCGACGCGCTCGGCCTCCTCCCCTGGTAGGAGACGAGGTCCGACCGCCGGCCGCAGCCGGGGCCTGCGGTCGGGCGCGATCCGGGGTTCGGCTCACCAGCATCTACAGGTATGACTAACGCACTGCACCGGGCGGCACACTGGCACCGCCCCCTGATGGTCTTCGTCTCGGCGATGGCGGTCCTCGCCGTCGTCTCGGCGGTCGGCATCCTCGCCGACCCACGCGTCCTCACCGGCGCGCCGATCTGGCTCAAGCCGTTCAAGTTCTCGGTGTCCTTCGTGCTGTACGGCACGACCCTGGCCTGGATGCTCTCCCTGCTGCCGCGACGCAGCCGGGTCGCGGGGTGGGCGGGCACGGTCATCGTCGCGATGTCGCTGGCCGAGATGGTGGTGATCGTCGGGCAGGTGCTGCGCGGCCAGACCAGCCACTACAACGAGAGCACCCCGCTGAACGCCGCACTGTGGCAGGTGATGGGCGCCTCGATCATGGTGCTGTTCGTCGCGCACCTGGTGATCGGGATCGTGGTGCTGCGTCAGCCGGTCGTGGACCGGGTCGCCGGGTACGCGGTCCGGCTGGGGCTCGGCCTGACCCTGCTGGGCATGCTCGCCGCGGTGCCGATGGTGCTGCCCGGCCAGGATCCGGGGATCGAGGGGATCAGCGGGGCGCACAGCGTCGGCGTGGCGGACGGCGGGCCCGGGCTGCCGGTGGTCGGCTGGAGCACCACCGGTGGGGATCTGCGGATCGGGCACTTCGTGGGACTGCACGCCCTGCAGGCGCTGCCGATCCTGGCGATCCTGTTGAGCCGGTTCCTCGGGACGCGGCTGGACGAGCGCAGCCGGGTGCGGCTGCTGGTCGTCGCGGGCGGGGCGTACGGCGTACTCACGATCCTGTTGACCTGGCAGGCACTGCGTGGGCAGCCGCTGCTGCGTCCGGACGCCCTCACGCTGGCCGCCGTGGCGGCCCTGGTGGTCGCGACCGCGACCGCCGCCGGGGTGGTCCTGGCCCGCCGACGCCGCCCGGAACTGGCGCTGGCCGCATGACCGCGGCGCTGTTCAGCCTGACGTTCGCGGTGGCCGCGCCGTTCTGGGCGCTGATGCTCCTGCTGCCGCGCTGGTCGTGGACCGGACGGATCATCTCCTCGCCACTGATCGTGGCACCGGTCCTGGTGATCTACGCGATGCTGGTGATCCCGGCGTTCGACCACGTGCTGCCGGCCGTGCTCTCGCCGGCCCTGGGCGGCGTACGCGACCTGTTCGGCAGCACGGACGGCGCGGCGGCGGCCTGGGCGCACCTGGTCGCGTTCGACCTGTTCGCCGGCCGGTGGGCGTGGCTCGACAGCCGGGAACGGGGGGTGCCGGCGCTGGTCATGGCTCCGGTGCTGGTGCTGACGATCCTGCTCGGACCGCTCGGCCTGGCCGCCTACCTCGGGGTCCGGGCCAGGTGGTTCCGGCCGGCGGTCGCTACTGTCCCCGAGCCCCAGCCCCTAGGCTGAACCGATGGGGTGGGTGGGACGGCTGTTCGACGGGCGTGACACGCTCGCGCGGATGCTGCTGCTCGACCTCAGCGGCATCGGCTACCTGGTCTTCGGCACCCAGGCGGGCCGCTCACCGACGGCCACGCAGTGGCTCCTCGCGCTGGTCGCGTTCGCCGTCGCGCTGGTGTTCCACCGCCGACCGCTGGTCAACCTGGTGGCGCAGGCCGCGCTGCTGGCGCTCGCGTTCCGCGTCGTCGACGACACGATGATCAACCAGGTGGGTGCCAGCTGGGCGTTGCTCGAACTCGCCATGTGGGCGGACCGGCCGCGGACCATCTGGCTGGCCACCGCGCTGCTGGCGGCGGTCGACCTGACCGATTCCATCGGCGACCCGTTCCGACGGTTCCTCTCCGGCGTCTTCGGGCTGACGGTGGAGGTCGGCGTGCCGCTGCTGCTGGGCCTGGTCATCCGGACCACCCGGGAACTCGGCCGGCAGGCCGAGGAGCGGGCGGCGGAGGAGCAGCGCCGGCGCGAGTCGGAGGGCCGCGCCGCGCGCGCCGACGAGCGCAGCGCCATCGCCCGCGAACTGCACGACGTGGTCGCGCATCACGTGGCGTCGATGGTGCTGCGGGTCGGCGTGGCCCGGCACGTGCTCACCGACCTGGACCCGCGGGTGGGCGAGGTCTTCGACGACGTGCACGGCACGGGCTCGGCGGCCCTGGCGGAGCTGCGCCGGCTGGTCGCGGTCCTGCGCGACCCCGACGGGGTACGCGGTGACGCGGCGCTGACCGCGATCGAGCCGTCGGCGCTGCCGTCGGCACTCGGCGCGGCCGTCGATCGAGCCCGCCAGGCCGGTGTCACGGTGGAGGCGGAGATCGACCGGGCGGTCGGTTCGCTCGATGCGGTTCGGGGGCTGGCGGTGTTGCGACTGACCCAGGAGGCGTTGACCAACGTGGCCAAGCATGCCGGCACGTCCGCGCGGGCGCGCCTGTCGGTCTCCGTCGTCGAGGGGGCCGTCCACTGGGAGGTCTCGGACGACGGGCGCGGCTCGGTGCCGGCGGTGGTGCCGTCCGGCGGCGGCCACGGCATCACCGGCATGCGCGAGCGCGCGGAGGTCCTCGGCGGTCGGCTGGAGGCCGGTCCGGCCGGCACGGGTTGGCGGGTCCGCACCGTCCTCCCGGCCGCGGTGTCCGCGCCGACGGCTCCTCCCCTATCCCCCGCCGTCATGCCGGCGCCGCCGGCTCCCCGCGAGCGCGAGGCGTCGGCGGGGCCGCCCGCGCCGGAGTTGGCATGATCCGCGTCCTGCTGGTCGACGACCAGCACCTCATCCGCGCAGGCCTGCGCATGCTCTGCGGCGCCCAGCCCGACATCGAGGTCGTCGGCGAGGCCGACAACGGCCGCGACGCGATCTCCCTCGCCGCCCGGCTGGTCCCGGACGTCGTCGTCATGGACCTGCGCATGCCCGGCGTCGACGGGATCACCGCGACCAGCCGGATCCTCGCCGACCGCCCCGCCACCCGCGTCCTGGTGCTGACCACGTTCGGCGACGACGACCACCTGTATCCCGCCCTGACCGCCGGCGCCTGCGGATTCCTGCTCAAGGACGCGCCGCCGGCCGACCTGCTGGAGGGTGTCCGCCGGGCCGCCGCGGGCGACAGCCCGTTCAGCCAGGAGGTGCTGCAGCGCCTGGTCCAGCGCGCGGTGCACGCCCGTGCCGGGGCGCCGGCGCCGGCGCAAGGGCTGACCGCGCGCGAACAGGACGTGCTGAACCTGGTCGCCGACGGACTGTCCAACGCGGAGATCGCCGACCGGCTCCACATCGGCGTGACGACGGTGAAGACCCACATCACCAGCCTGATGACCAAGACCAACAGCCCCAACCGGGTACGCCTGGCGCTGTTCGCCCGAGGGGCGTGAGCGGCGACGGCACCCTGCCGCGTGTTATGTCTCGTTTAGCCTTGTTGATCCCGTCTGTCGGTTACGCTGATCGGCAGGACAACGTTCACGCCGAGCGCGTCGACAGCAGCGCCGTCATCAGCTCCACCCTGATGAACAGGACTGCCCGAGCCGGTCAGTTTCCGACACGCGAGTGTGGCACCGACCGGGCAAGTGGTCGCGACGCCCGCCTGCTGGCACCGGCCAGCGCCACGTCGACGAAGGCGCCCACCCGGACCTGTGCGGCGTCCGCCAGGTAGGCGATCAGCAGTAGCCGGTGTCGGATGTTCCCCGGTTCGCCGGGTACGTCAGTGGCCGGCGGCAGGCGACGGCCGGGAAGGAGTACGGCCAGCAGCCTCCCGTCCACCTCGGGCAACCAGGTCTCGGTGCGGTCGACCTGCGCCGCCAGCAGTGGCCAGAGGTCGTGCGCATCCGGGACGAGCTCCTCCACCAGCAACCCGGCGGTGTCCCCGAGGACCCCGTGCGTCCAGCCCGGAGGGAGCCGCAGCAGGCGGTTCACAGCCGTCTCGAGACCACGGCGATCCGCCTGGTCGACCGCGCGGACGCCGGCCACGACGGCGTCCCACAGCTCCTTCTCCACCGCGGTCGGCGGGTGCCACATCTGCCTCTCCTCTCCGTTGCCGGGCCTGGCAGGGGCCGGGCGGCGCGGGCGGTCGGCGGCGAAAGCGCCTCCTGCCGGGGGGGGGGTGGCCGGCACGGGCCCGTAGGAGGCGAGGCCCGTGCCGGCCGCGGTGACCACCCAAGCCACCGTCTGCACCGGTGACGGCTCGGCCGGATCGTGTCGATTTCCGGCCGGGCCGTGCCGGCGGTCCTGTCGCACCGGACGACGCCCGCGGCTGCCGACACCGCGCCACGCCCTTCGGGCTGGCAGCGCTCGGTGCCGGGTGGTGCGTGATCGAGCAGGTCCGGGGAAGCACTGTGGAACGTCCTGATGGAGTACTCAGGCAGTAGGTCAAGTATATGACGAATTGAATGTTTATGAGGCATACACGCCATCGACGCGCCAACTTCCTGAGTTCTGCCCTCCGACCTCTCCGGCTGAGGGCCGCACTCAGCGCACGGCCGTCACCTCCCCCTGCCACTGGTCCGCCCGGCCTGCGCCGGCCGGATGAGTTGTCGGCCGGGGCGTACGGTCCCGGCTGGCCGTCCGCGCCGGGCGGGACCCGGGCAGGAGCCGCGGCGGACGGCGGGCGCTGAGGTCCTCGACCCAGCCGAGGGCCAGCACCAGGCCACTGAGGATCACCAGAGCCACGACCAGGTAGCCGGGCTTGCCGAGCCGCCAGAACCCGATCAGGTCGCCGACGACGAAGCTGACCGCGATCGCGGCGTTGTGCCAGAGGTAGATGGTCAGGGCACGGCTGTTCAGCGCGGTCACCAGCCGGTCGAGTGGCCGGATCCGAGCCAGCCAGCTCATCGGCGGGGCGGCCCGCAGCAGCAGCAGTACGAAGCCGAGCGACCAGAACGCCTGCGCCACCGGGATGTCGTTGAGGTCGAGCCCAGCCTCCGGGTGGGTGGCCAGCCAGGCCAGGGCGAGTCCCAGGCAGAGCGCGGCCACGGCCAGCAGGGAGGTGAGCGAGAGCCGCCGCAGCCGACCATCGCGGTGCGCGAAGCCCAGCAGCCAGCACGCGCCGAACGTGGCCAGGTCGGTCAGCACCGATTCCACCGGCGCGCCCAGTGGCGGCGCCACCGTCTGCAGCATGACCACGCCGGCCAGCGGGACAAGCATGGACCACACCGGCCAGCGCCGGTACAGCGCCAGCATCGCGGGTGAGAGCAGCACGAGCCAGAGGTACGTCACGAGGTACCACAGCACGCCGGTGACGTCCGCCGCCCACGCGCTGCCCGGCGGCTGCACCAGCGGGACCAGCCAGCTCAGCAGCGCCGGCCAGGCGGGCCGGTCCGCCCAGCCGTGCCAGACCATCAGGGGCAGGAGCACGATGCCCAGGGCCCACAGCCCCGGGAGCAGACGCCGGATCCGGCTGCTGAGCGCCCGGTCGGGCGAGCGGTCGAGCGAGCTGGCCATCAGGGAGCCGCCGAGCGCGAACATCACGCCCATGGCGGGGAAGGCGAAGCTCAGCCAGGCGGCACCGAACATGTGGTAGGCGATGACCCGGCCCAGCGCCAGCGCCCGCAGCGTGTCGAACCAGCGGTCGCGCCCACCGTGCCCGCCCACGGCGGCACCGGCCGTCGAGGGCTCGACGAGCTTGCCGTCCACCACGTCGCCGGCCCGCTTCAGTTTGCGCCAGCCCAGCCGGGAACCGGTCACCGCGGTCACCATGGCCCGGGCCAGGACCAGGTACATCAGCTGGCGGTAGGCGAACTGCTGGATCGGCAGGGTCACCAGCGGGCGCAGCGGTTCCCGGTCCAGCCGGAAGGCCACCGCGGCGGTCACCGCCTGCACGGCCAGCATCGCGATCCAGGCCAACGCAGTCGTCGTCGTGTCCAGGAAGAAGAGGCCGTAGATGGCCAGCAGGTCGATCACCGGACCGAGCAGGGGCAGCAGCACGCCGAAGAGGGCGAGCATGGGCAGGCCGGTCCGGCCGAACCGACCCGAGGCGCCCCGGTCGAACACCGCGCCCCGGTGCTTCCACATCGCCTGCATGGTGCCGTAGCTCCACCGGTAGCGCTGCCGCCACAGCTCGCCCACCGCAGCGGGCGCCTCCGTCCAGGCGTGGGCACGATCCTGGTACACCACCCGCCACCCGGCGCGTAGGAGCGCCATCGTGATGTCGGTGTCCTCGGCCAGGGTGTCGCCGCTCATCCCGCCCACGCCGACCAGGGCACGGCGCCGGAACGCCCCGATGGCGCCCGGCACGGTGGGGATACAGCCCAACATCTCGTAGAACCGGCGGTCGAGGTTGAAGCCGATGACGTACTCGATGTGCTGCCACTGACCGAGCAGCCGTCGCCGGTTGGCGACCTTGACGTTTCCGGCCACCGCACCGGTCCGCGGGTCGGTGAACGGCTCGATCAGCCGCCGGATGGCGTCGGGCTCGAAGATGGTGTCCCCGTCGACGGTGACGATGATGTCGTGCGACGCGTAGAGGAGCCCGGTGTTGAGGGCGCTCGCCTTGCCGCCGTTGGGCTTGCGGATCACCCGGACGCGGTCGAGGCCCAGCGAGTCGACCAGGTCGGCCGTGCCGTCGGTCGAACCGTCGTCGACCACGATCACCTCGATGTCCCGGTGGTCGTTGGCCACCAGCGACCGGACCGTGGCGACGATGCCGGCCCGTTCGTTGTACGCGGGCACGATCACCGACACCGGTGCGGCCGTCACCCCCCAGGGCCAGCGGTGTGCCCGCCGCCGCCGAGCCAGCCGGCTCGCGAGCAGGAGCAGCAGCAGCGTGCGGGCCAGCACGAGGATCCCCACCGCGACGAAGAGCAGGCCGAGGCCGCGCAGGACCACGTCCGCCAACCGGATCGCCCAGACGACGGGGGCCGCCTTCCAGCGGTCCACGGCCGACGCGGGGACGTTGCCGGCGAGGGCGGCAGCGCCCGGCTGCGCCCGGTTCATCCCGCCGCTGACCGTGGTGAAGGTGTAGCCGCGCGCCTGCATCAGTGGGATGAACCGGTCCAGTGCCGCGATGGTCTGCGACCGGTCGCCGCCGGCGTCGTGCAGCAGCACCACCGCGCCCGCTCCGTCAGCGGGGGTCATGTTGCGCACGATCGCGTCCACGCCGGGTCGGGCCCAGTCCTCGCCGTCGAGGTCGTTCACCACGGTCAGGTAGCCGTGCCGGGCGGCCTCGCGGATTACCGGCCAGTTCGCGTCGTCGACGGCGCCGGGCACCGAGGAGTAGGGGAATCGCAGCAGACTCGTCCGGACGCCGGCGGCGTCCACAATCGCCATCTGGGTCTGCGCGTACTCCATCCGCTGCCGCCACGGCGGCAGCAGGCTCACATCCGGGTGGGTGAAGGTGTGTACGCCGAGCTCGTGTCCCTCCACGACGATCCGCCGGGCCACGTCCCGGTGACGGGCCACCTGTGAACCGATCACGAAGAACGTGGCCGGAGCCCGGTGCCGGCGCAGGACGTCCAGCACCCGGGGCGTCCAGACCGGATCCGGCCCGTCGTCGAAGGTGAGGGCGATGGTCCTCGCGGGCAGCCGGTGGGACCGGGGTTGATCGCCCCGGACGTCGAGCACCGGCCCGCCCTCGAGGATGGCGGTCGGAACGGTGCCCTGGTCCTTCGCTTCGGCTGCGTGGTCCGGGGTGAACCGGGCGTTGGTGTACGCCTCCACCAGAAGCACGCACACGACCACCACCACGAGGGAGGCACAGACGAACCGACCGGTCCGGAGACCCAGGCGGCCGGGTCGGCGGTCATGGGTGTGCTCGGCGGCGGGAGGAAGAGGGTTCCGCAGGATCATCCGGCCGCCCCTCGGGTGAGATCGGGCGTGGCCGGTAGCGTCACCGTCGGCAAGGCGGTGGGAGGCTGGGTCGAGGTCCCGGGCACCTGGGCCGGCGGACTGGTCGGTGGCGAGGTCGACGGCGGGTCGGCCGGAAGGCCACCGGCCGGGCGGCCGGGCGCCGGCGCGGGAACGGCCGGGCGGCTGGGGGCCGGCGCGGGAGCGGGCGGCCGGATCGCCGGGACGACGGGCGGCGGCACAGTGGTCGACCGTGACTCGGGGGCGTTCCGACGCTGTGCCGAGTCCACGGTCTCCTTCAGCTCCGGGACGTCCCGCGGTGACAGACCGTCCAGCCGGGTGGGTGCGGTCCCGGGCTGGTCTCCGGTCTCGCGCTGCTCGCCCTTGACGAAGAGCGGACCGGGCTGAGCCGGCGCCGCCGGGCCGGGAAGCAGGGCGCTGGCGGCCATCGGCAGGTAGCTCAGCGAGGCGGCTGCCACCATTACCCCCGCGCGCCGAACCCGTCGCCGACGGGTGCCGGTGATGTCGACGAACACAGGCTGGGCGGGTCGGGCCAGGACAGTCGGCAGCGTCCGCTGCGGGCCGTCGGGCACCCGATCGGGAGGCGTGTGAAGTGGCACTGGTCGAGGTTATGTGTGGGTTGTCGCGTATGTCCCGATATCAGACTCAGGGGCCGGACGGATGTTTCACTATTCGCATATCCGGATTTCTGGTCGCACACGGGACAGGCGTGACGCCAGTGCCTTGAGCGGCGAAACGGGACGAAGAGGCGGATGTGTCCTGGCGTGGCGGGAGAGGACGAAGGGGAGGAAGACGTGCCGGCCCGGCCCGGTCGCAGGCGTCGACGACGCCGCCACCGGTCCCTGAGGTGGCCGGTGGCGGCGGTCGCGGCCGATGGTCAGGCAGGCTCGACGCGCACCGGGATGCCGTTGAGCACGACGTTGCCGGAGAGCGGGTCGATCGCCCTCTCGTCGGTGAGCACGTTGCTGTTGACGCCGGCGTGTGCGCGCGCCACCGACTGGCGGGTTCCCGCCACGTCGTGACCCCACCCGTGCGGCAGGCTGACCACGCCCGGCATGGTGTCGGCGGTCAGCTCCACGGCGACGTCCACCGACCCGACCCGCGAGGAGACGCGGGCGAGATCCCCGGCGGCCAGGCCGAGCTTCGCCGCGTCCTCGGGATGCACCTGCAGCGTGCAGCGGTCCCGCCCCTTCACCAGCGCCGGCACGTTGTGCATCCAGCTGTTGTTCGACCGCAGATGCCGGCGGCCGACGAGGACGAAGCCCTCCGGTGGCGCGTCCCGGGCCTCGCGCAGCCGGGCCACGTCGGCCGCGATCGGCGGCGGGCACAGCTCGACCGTCGCGCTCGGCGTGCGCAGCACCTCCGGCAGCCGCGGCCGCAGCGGCCCCAGGTCGACGCCGTGCGGATGGTCAAGCAGCCGGGTCAGGGTCAGCCCGTCCGGTCGCTGTCCGAAACGATCGCCGTACGCGCCGAGTCGCAGCCGCGCGTCCAGCAGGCGTTCGGCCGGCCGGTCACCGGCGATCAGCGCCCGCAGCTCGGCCACCGGCCGGTCCAGTCCGTCGGCCGCCTCGGCGAGCACCTGGCCGAGCAGTTGCTCGTGCAGCAGCGCCGAGTCGGCACCGGCGCCCTGCCCGGCGGCGATCAGCGTGAGCCGGGCGAGGATCTCGCACTCGTCCAGGCCATCGGGCTCCGGCGGCAGCACGGGCGGCGAGTAGCTCGCCACGTTGCGCACCGCCAGGGTGAGGAACGCGAAGTCGTAGTGCCCGCTGTGGGCGGGGTCGGGTGGCGGCAGCACCACGTCGGCGTGCCGGGTCGTCTCGTTGAGGTACGGGTCAACGCTGACCATGAAGTCGAGCGAGGCGAGCGCACGGTCCAACCGCTCGCTGTTCGCAGTGGACAGCACGGGGTTTCCGGCAATGGTGATCAGTGCGCGGACCTGCCCCTCCCCCGGCGTGGAGATCTCGTCGGCCAGCGTGGCGACCGGCAGCTCGCCCTTGACCTCCGGCAGGCCCCGCACCCGGCTGGCCCAACGCCCGGTGCGGAACCCCTTGCCGGGGCCGGCGGCACGGCCGCGCTGGTGGGCGGCGAGGGGGAACATCGCCCCGCCCGGCCGGTCGAGGTTGCCGGTGAGCACGTTGACCACGTCGACCAGCCAGCTCGTCAGCGTGCCGAACGCGACCGTGCAGGTGCCGATGCGCCCGTACACGGCGGCCGTCGGGGCGGCGGCCAGCTCGCGGGCGAGCCGGCGGATGCGCGGGGCGGGTACCGCGCACCGGTCGGCCACCCGCTCCGGGGCGAACGCCCCGGCCAGCTCCCGGACGCCGTCGAGCCCGGTGACGTGTTCCGCCAGCGCGCCGAGGTGGACCAGTCCCTCGTCGAAGAGGGTGTGCACGACGGCGAAGAGCAGCAGCGCGTCGGCGCCGGGCCGGATGGGCAGGTGCTCGTCGGCGGCGGCGGCCGTGCGGGTGCGCCGCGGGTCGACGACCAGGAAGCGGCCACCGCGCGCCTGCAGCGCCCGCAGCCGGCCGGGGAAGTCGGGCGCGGTGCAGAGACTGCCGTTGGACTCCCAGGGGTTGGCGCCGAGCAGCACGAGCAGGTCGGTGCGGTCGAGGTCGGGAACGGGGATGGCGTTCGGGTCGCCGTACAGGTAGCCGGAGGAGACGTGCTTGGGCATCTGGTCGACGGTGCTGGCGGAGAAGACGTTGCGGGTGCCGAGGGCCCGGACGAGGGGTCCCACGTAGAGTCCGCCGGCCATGGTGTGCACGTTCGGGTTGCCGAGGTAGGCCGCGACCGCGTCCCGGCCACCCTCCCGGGCGGCGGCCAGCCCGGCCTCGACGGCGGCGAACGCCTCGTCCCAGCCGACCTCGCGCAGCGTGCCGTCGACCCGCAGCAGCGGCCGGCGCAGGCGGTCCGGGTCGGCGAGGAGCTGCGGGAACGCGGCCCCCTTCGGGCAGACGAAGCCGTGGCTGAAGACGTGCTCGCGGTCGCCGCGGGCGTGCGTCACCTGCCCGTCGGTGATGGTCAGGGTCAGACCGCAGGTCGCCTCGCAGAGCGGACACGTGCGGTGTGCGGTGCGCGTCGCGGTCGTCCCCGGCATCGCGGGCCCCTTCCGATTGGCTACCGACTGGTCGGTATGGTGGCACGCCGCCCGGTCGCTGTCACCCCCTCGGTCCCGGCTTCAGGCGGTTGCCGGGCGGTCCGGCCGGCCCGGGTCGGTCGCGTCGTCCAACGCCGCCAGGAAGTCGTCCACCAGGTCGGCGGTGTCCTCGATGCCGGTGGAGACGCGGACCAGCCCGTCGGAGATACCGGTGGCGGCCAACTGCTCGGCGTCCACGATTCCCGCCCACATCGACCGGGGGTGCACCACGAGCGTGCTGACACTGCCCAGGCTGGCCGCCCGCTTGGCCAGCCCCAGCCCGGCCAGCAGCGCGGCGGCCCCCGCCCGGCCCGCCGTCAGGTCGACGCTGAGCACCCCGCCGAAGCCGGTCATCTGCCGGCGGGCCAGCGCATGCTGGGGATGCGACGGCAGCCCCGGGTAGCGGACCCGGGCCACCGCCGGGTGCCCCTCCAGGGCCCGGGCCAGGGCCAGCGCGTTGGCGTTGTGCCGCTCCACCCGCAGCGGCAGCGTACGGATACCGCGCAGCAGCAGCCAGGCGTCCACCGGGCCGAGGGTGCTGCCCGTGACGATCGCCGTCTGCCACACCCGCTCGACCAGGTCGGCGGAGCCGACGACCACCCCCGCCGACACGTCGGAGTGGCCGCCGAGGAACTTCGTGCCGCTGTGCCAGACCAGGTCCGCCCCGGCGCTCATCGGACGCTGGTTCACCGGCGTGGCGAAGGTGTTGTCGACCACCACCAGCGCGCCGGCCGCGTGGGCCAACTCCACCACGGCCGTCAGGTCGGTCAGCTCCAGCAGCGGATTGCTCGGCGTCTCCACCAACACCAGGCGGGTCCGCGGCCGCATCGCCCGCTCGAACGCCCCGGTGTCGGTCTGGTCGACCTGGGTGCACGAGACCCCGAAGCGCGCCAGCAAGCCGGTGCTGAGCGAGGTGGTGCCGCCGTACATGCTGCGCTGCACCACCACGTGGTCCCCGGCGGAGAGCAGGGCCAGCGCGACGGTACTGATCGCGCCCATCCCGGAGGCGGTCACCAGACCCGTCTCCGCCCCCTCCAGCTCGGCCACCACGGCCGCCACCTGGGCGTGGTTCGGGTTGCCGTACCGGGTGTAGAAGGCACTGCCCCGGGTCTCGGTGGCGATCTCGGTGAACCGCTCGTCGGACTCGGCGCTGAAGGTCACGCTCTGCACGATCGGCGGCGCCACCGCCCCACCGGGGATCAGACCGTCGTCGCCGTGCACGGCGATGGTGCCGAAGCCGGTCACCGCTGCTCCTTCCGGGCCACCCGGTCCACCAGTGCCCCGTAGCTGCCCAGCGCCGCGAACTCGGGCAGCGTGAGGTCGCTGCCGTGGCGCTGCCGCAGCACGGTGACCAGCCGCAGGGCGCGCAGCGAATCGCCGCCGGCGGCCAGGAAGCCGGTCGCCGGATCGCGCGGCGCGACCCCGAGCACCTCCTGCCAGGCCGCCGCCACCCGGGCCGCCCACCGGGCCCGCCCGTCGTCCTGCGCCGCCGGCCCGCCGGTGGCGACGACCGGCAGCGGCGCGGTCGGGTCGGCCGCCAGCAGCCGGCGGAAGCCGTCGGCGACGGCGTCCACCCGGTCCGCGGCGACGTGCCGGTGGTCGTACTGGACGGTGAGGGCGAGGCGACCGGTGTCGGCGTCCAGTTCGGCGTCGACGGCGAGGCTGAACGCCACGTCCACGGTGACACCCCGGCTGTCCACGATGCGGCTGCCGCCGTCCGCCGGCCCGTTCGGGAAGTGGGTCCAGTTGAAGAAGTGGTCGAAGCGGGCGCCGGCCGTACCGGCGCGGACGATCTCGGCGAGCGGGAAGCGGTGGTGCCCCATCAGCTCCCGCTCCGCCCGCCACACCTCGGCGGCCAGTTCGGCCAGGGACCGGCTGCCCAGCTCCACCGTCACCGGCAGGGTGTTGAGGAACAGCCCGAGGGTCGCGTCGCTGCCGTCCCCCTCCGGCCGGCCGCCGACCACCAGGCCGCTGACCACGTCGTCCCGGCCGGAGAGCTCGCCGATCAGCCGCAGGTGGACGGCGAGCAGCCAGGACTTGACCGGCACCCCGGCGGTCCGGGCCGCCCCGGTGACCGCGTCGGTCGTACCCGCCTCCAACGGCACCCGCCGGGTGGTGGTGGTCCGGGGGGCCGGCCCACCGAGCAGCAGCGGCGGCACCGCGCCGGGGCCGTCCAGCCAGAACCGGCGGGTGACCGGGTCGGCCAGGGCACGCCGCTCGGCCGCCACGTACTCCCGGAACGGCAGGCCCGGGCGGAGCGGGCGGACCGCGCCGGCCCGCTCCCCGTCGTACGCGGCCAGCAGGTCGGTGAGGAACAGGTGCAGGCTCCAGCCGTCAAGGATGCCGTGGTACTCGGCGACGATCAGGGTGAACGCGTCGGCGTCCTCCCGGACGGCGTGCAGCCGCAGCAGCGGCGGGCGGGCCCAGTCGAAGGGGCGTACCCGCTCCTGGGCCACCAGGTCGTCGACCCGCGCCCGGCGGGTCCCCGGGTCGACGTCGGCCAGGTCCGTCACCGGCACCTCGACCGGCACGTCCGCGTGCACGAGCTGCAACGGCTCGGAGTACGCGCCCAGCGCGAACCCGGTCCGCAGCACCGGGTGGGCGGCCACCAGCGCGGCCAGCGCGCGACGCAACGCCGCCACGTCCAGCGGCGCGGCGATCCGGTGGGCAGTGACGTTGTGGTACATCGCCGGGTCGCCGGTCAGCTCGCAGTGGTAGACCATGCCCTGCTGGAGGGCAGTCATCGGGTACGCGTCGGCGAGCCCGGCGGGGAGCAGTTCCCGGTCGACGGCGGCCACCAGTGCGAAGCGCCCGTCCTGTCCGGCCTCCGCGGCCGGTGGGGCGCCGTCGAGGGTGAGCTGCCCGTGCGCGACGAGCTCTCGGATCGACTGGTACGTGAAGATGTCGCTGAGCCGGAAGGACAACCCCCGCTTGTTCGCCGCGACCTGCATCTGGATGCTGCGGATGGAGTCGCCCCCGAGGGCGAAGAAGCTGTCGGTCACGCCGACGGTCGCCGCCCCGAGGACCTCGCGCCACGCCTCGACCAGGATCTCCTCGGCCCGGTTGGCGGGCGCCACCGCCGCGCTGTCCCGGGGCCGGTCGAGGCGGGGCGCGGGCAGCGCCGCCCGATCGAGCTTGCCGTTGCGGGTCAGCGGCAGCTCGTCGAGGAGCACCACCGCGGCCGGGACCAGGTGGGCCGGGAGCCGGCCGGCCAGCCAGCCGGTCAGGCGCTCCTCCAGCGGGCCGGCCGCCGGCTCGGCCGGGACGACCACCGCCGGGCGCGGATCGGCGGCGTACTCGGGACGCACGGCGTGCAGGGTGTGCCGGTCGGTGCCGTGGAGCAGGTCGTCCTGTCGGGTCACGACGTCGAAGCCACGGTCGGTGAAGAACGCGATCAGCTCGGCCAGCCGGCCCTCGGTGTCGGTGCCGACCGCGTCGTGCACCTCCATGGCGACCTGCGCGACCAGCGGCCAGTGCCGTTCCTCCAGCCCGGCGAGCACGTCCGCCTCGGCGCGCTGCACGTCGATCTTCAGCAGGTCGATCCGTTCCGGGGCGAGCTCGTCGAGGACGGCCGACAGCGGCCGGACCGGCACGGTCAACTCCCGGCCGGCGAAGCGTTCCGCGAGCAGTTCGTCGACCCGGTCGAGCAGGACGTCCCGCTCGTCCGCCCCGGCGTCCCGCTCGTTGGCGAGGTACCGCTTGATCACCGCCACCTCGGCGTCCGGGTCGGCGTACGCGGCGTGGCCGGACATCATCGAGTAACCCGGGTAGTAGGTGAAGGAGACCTCCCCGGCCGCCCGGGACAGCCCGAAGGAGTGCACCGTGGCCGGTACGCCGAACTCGGCGACGTTGCGCCGCAGCACGTCGACCACCGACGGCACCGGCTCGAACGCGTGGATCGTCGCGTCCGGGCAGACGGTGTGCACGAAGAGCGAGAACATGCCGATGTTGGCGCCCACGTCGAGCACGGTCGCCCCGGGCCGCAGCACGATGCCGTCGCGCAGGTAGACCTGCTGGACGAAGATCTCGTCGTACAGGTAGCGGGTCTCGTGCGGGTTGACCCCGGCGATCCGCTCGACGTCGACGCCCGCGCCCCGGCTGCCCGGCCGGACGTAGGCGACGAGCCGGTCGCCGTGCCCGTCGTCGTCGCGGGCCACCACGGCGGCGTCGGCGACCTCCGGGTGCTCGCGCAGGACCGCGGCGACCTCGCCCGGCTCCACCCGGAAGCCGTGGATCTTCACCTGGTCGTCCAGCCGGCCCAGGTAGCGCAGCCGCCGGTCGGCGTCGAAGCGGACCCGGTCACCCGTGCGGTACACCCGTTCCGTGCGGCCGGACGGCAGAGCCACCGGCACGAACCGCCGCGCGGTGGTCTCCGGATCACCCAGGTACCCGTCGGCGAGCTGCGGCCCGCTGACGCAGAGCTCCCCGGCCACGCCCGGCGGCACCGGCCGCAGCCGCTCGTCGAGCACCCAGACCGCGACGCCGGGCAGCGGCCGGCCGATGGTCGGGGCGTCCCCGGCGCGCACCTGCGCCACGCTGGTGTCCACCGTGCACTCGGTCGGGCCGTACAGGTTGACCGCGCGGACGCCGGGCAACGCCGCCACCGTCTCCCACAGGTCCGGGCCGATGGCCTCACCACCGAGCAGCAGCAGGCCGGGCAGCCGGGTCTCCCCCGCACCGGCGAGCAGGATACGCAGCTGGGAGGGGGTCAGGTCGAGCACGTCCACGCCGTGGTCGGCCAGCGCGGCGGCCAGCGCCGCACCGTCCCGGCGGACCTCCTCGGGCACCAGGTAGAGGCTGCGGCCGTGGCCCAGCTGCACGAGCTGCTTCACCGAGGCGTCGAAGGTGAGCGGGGCGTTCACCGCCACCCGCAGCCCCGGGCGGCTGCCCTCGTACACGGTGCGCTCCAGCGCGTCGGCCAGGTGCGCGGCGGCGCCGTGCGATACCTGCACCGGGCGGGGCGTACCGGTGGAGCCGGAGGTGAAGATCACGTACGCCGGGTCGGCCGGCGTGGGCCCGGCGGCGGGCGGCGGGCCACCGGCCGCGGTGAGGTCGTCGACGGTCACGGTCGCCGGACCGCCGACGCCGACGACGACCTCCGCGCCGACCGCGCGGACCTGGGCGGCGAGGCGCTGCGCCGGGGCTTCCGGGTCGAGCGGGACGAAGACCGCCCCGGCCCGCAGCACGCCGAGGAACGCCACGACGGTGTCCCGGGACCGGGCGGCCAGCACCCCGACCGGGGCGCCCGCCAGCCCCCGCGCGGCCAGTGCGCCGGCCACCCGGGCGGCCCGTTCGCGCAGCTCACCGACGGTGTACGTGCCGTCGGCAGCGACCACCGCCGCGGCGTCGGCGTCGGCGCCGGCGAGGCCCGCGTCGAGCAGGTCGACGAGGGTACGCCCCGACGCCTGAGCCGTGGTCCCGGCCGCGTCGGCCAGGAAGCGGGCCTCGGAGTCGCCGAGCAGGGTCAGCGGAGCGCCCTCGGTGAGCGCGGCGGGCAGGGTCCGCAGGATCGCCAGCAGCGTGTCGAGCAGCCACTGCCCGCCCACCACCCGCAGCGTGACCCGGTCACCGTCGGTCAGTGCGGTGAGTTGCGGACCGGCCGCCGGCGACGGCGCGACGACCTCCACCGCGACGCCGTGGAGGCCGGCCACGGTGGTCGGGTCCACGGCGGGCGGCGCCGCGAACCCGGCCACCGCCTCGGACTGCTCGTCCACCGGGTCGACCAGGTGGAACGTGTCGTCGGCGGCGTCCTCGGCGGCGCGGACGTCGGCCAGCAGCTCGGCGGGGCCGGCGGGCAGCGGCAGGGCCAGCCGCAGCGGGGCGTAGCCGCCCAGCGGACCCACCACGTCGGCGGTGCCGGCGGCCTGGCGGCCGTCGCTCCACCGGGCCAGCACCAGGTCCGCCTCGTCGGCGCCGTCCGGCGCCTCGGCGCGGCGGGACACCGCGAGGGCCCAGGCGGCGAGGAGCACGGTGGCCGGCTCGACACCCGCGGGCCGGGCGGCGGCGGCCAGGGTGGCGGCGGGCACGGTCGCGGTGACCACCGCGCTCGGGTCGTCCCCGTGCGGGCTGACCAGCCGTGCGGCCGGGGCGGTGGGCGTGGGGGCCGGGGCCTGCTCGCGCTCCTCGAGCTGCCACTCGGCGACGTCGAGGAACTGCAGCGCCTCCGGGTCGTCCGGCAGCTGTTCGCCGGCGTAGGCCCGGGCCAGATCGGCGAGGACCAGGCGCAGGCTGGCCGGATCGGCGATCAACGGGGTGGCGGTCAGCTCCAGGGCGTCGTCGGTGAGGGTGACCGACAGGTCGCCCTGCGCGCCGACCACCACGGCGCGGGTGTCGTCCACGTCCTGCAACGGCACCCGCAGGCCGGGGTGGTGCAGCAGGGTCAGCCGCAGCGCCTCGTGCCGGGCCACCACCGTGTCGACGGCGGCCTGCAACCGCGCCCGGTCCAGCGGGCGGGTGAGCCGGACCCGGGCCCGGACCAGGTCCTGCTTCCCCGCCCAGGCCAGGCGCTGGATCGGCGACAGACGGTATCCGTTCACAGCAGACTCCGGTTCACGTAGAGGTCGGACATGGCGACGAGGATCTGCCGGTCGCCGCTGAAGGGCTCCCGCCCGTGCGTGGCCAGGAAGTTGTCCACGACCAGCACGTCCCCGCGCTGCCAGGGCACCGAGACGGCGTGCTGCCGGTACAGCTCGCGGATGCCGGTGACCACCTCGTCGGGGATCGGCTCGCCGTCGCCGTAGTACGCGTTGCGGGGCAGCCCCTCCGGGCCGTACTCGCGCAGCAGCGCGCCGGACACCTCGGCCGGCATGTTGGACACGTGGAACAGGTGGGCGTGGTTGAACCAGACCGTCTCCCCGGTACGCGGGTGCGTGGCGACCGCCTGCCGCCGGGCCCGCGTCCGCAGCCCGTCGGAGCCCAGCCAGGTGAACTCGGTCGCCGAGGCGGTGCAGTACGCCTCCACCTCCGCCCGGTCGGTGGTCTGGAACGCCTCCTGCCAGGGCAGGTCCAGGTGCGGGCCGTAGTTGCGCACATAGCGGACGCCGGAGCGGAGGAACCGCTCCCGCACATCGGCGGGGATCAACGGCGTGATGACCCGCTCGCTGGCCAGCGGGGTGGCCCCACCGCTGCCGGTGGCCGGCTGCGCGCACCAGAAGTAGAGGTGGGTGGGCCAGTTGTGCGAGTACGACATCTCGTGGTGCAGCGGGATCCACTGCTCGGCGTTGAACTCGGTGGAGGTGAAGACCCGGTCGGCGACCTCATGGCGGGGGGCGGCCCGCTCCAGGTAGCCGAGCAGATCCGGGCTGACCGCCCGGGCGGCCCGGCTGAAGTCGTCGGCGGTGCCCACCTCGAAGCCGCGGAAGAACACCGCCCCGTAGCGGTCCAGGTCCCGCAGCAGCTCCTCGCTCCGGCCCGCGAGCCAGCCGGCCAGGTCGAGATCTCCGACGCCCGCCTCGACGAGCAGCACGAAGTCCTCGTCCACGAGCATCCGCCGGGACACCGGCGAGGTGACCGTGCCGGTGCCGCGCCGACGCCGCGCCGGCCCGCTCACCGGTCCCCCACCTCGGTCAGCTCGGGTGCGGCGACCGGGTCGGACATCGCGGTGAGGATCCGTCGGGGTGGAGTGAACGGCTCCCGGGCGTGCGCGACGAGCATGTTCTCCACCAGCAGCACGTCACCGCGCTGCCAGTCGAACGAGCGGGTCTCGGCGGCGTACGCGGCCCGCAGCTCGGCCAGCACCTCGTCCCCGATGGGCGTGCCGTCCCCGTACGCGGTCTGGTAGGGCAGGTCCTCCTCGTCGAGGGCGGCCCGCAGGCCGGCGCTGACGTCGTCGGGCAGGGAGGTGACGTGGAAGAACAGCGCGTGGTTGAACCAGGTCCGCTCCCCCGTGACCGGGTGCCGGCGCACCGCCGGGCGGACCTGCCGGGTACGCAACTGCGTCTCGCCCACCCACTCCACGTCGATCAGCGCCCGGGCGCAGTACGCCTCCACCTCTTCGCGCCGCTCGGTCTGGAACGCGGTCTGCCAGGAGAGGCTGATGCCGGGCAGGTAGTTGCGCCGGTAGAGCACCCCGCGCCGTTCGAACTCGGCGACGGTCTCGGGGCGGAGCCGGGCGAGCACCCGGCGGCTGTCGGCCAGCGGGGTGCGTCCGCGGGCGGCCGGCGCGACCTCGCAGTGGAACACGATGCGCAGCGGCCAGTTCACCGTGTACGACTGCTCGTTGTGCAGCTCGATCGGCTGGTCGGCGGGGTGCTCGGTGGAGGTGTACACCCCCTCGGTGACCTGGCTGCGCGGTGAGGAGCGTTCGCCGTAGCTGAGCACGTCGGCGGAGAGGGCGGCCATCACGGTGCGGAAGTCTGCGGCGCCGGCCACGGCGAAGCCGCGGAACAGCACGGCCCCGGCGCGGCGAGCCAGCTCGTCGACCTCGTCGCGGTGGCCGGCCAGCCAGCCGGCCAGGTCCACGTCGGGCACGTTGGCCCGGACCAGCGCCGGCAGCGGGCCGCCGGGCCAGTCGGGGTGGACCTCCACCAGGTGCCGTTCGCGGCGGCGCCGGGGGATGCTCGGCGCGACCCGGGTCTGCTCAGTCATGTCTCGCTCCCAGGGATGTCGGCGCAGTCGGCCAGACTGCGCCGGGGGTCGGCGGCGGCGGTACGCAGCAGCGCGGTGAACCGGCGGTGCCACGCGAGCACCCCGTCGTGGTCGAACAGGTCGGTGCGGTACGTCCAGAGCGCCTCCAGCCCGTCCCGCCGCTCGTCGAGCCAGAGGGTCAGGTCGAGCCGGGCGGTGTCCGGGGTCAGCTCCACGCCGGTGAACTCGACACCGGCCGCGCCGCGGTGCCGGGCCGGCGGGGCGTTCTGCACGCCGAAGGCGACCTGCACCAGCGGGTTGCGGTGCGGCCGGCGGGTCGGTCGGAGCCGCTCCACCAGCAGGTCGAAGGGGACGTCCTGGTGGGCGGCGGCGAGCAGGGTGACCCGGCGGGCCTCGTCGAGCAGGTCGGCGAAGCAGCGGTCTGGCGCGGGACGCAGCCGCAGCGGCAGCGTGTTGACGTAACAACCGACGCTCTGTTCGGCGGCGACGCTGGTCCGGCCGGCGAAGGCGACGCCGATCAGCAGGTCGTGCCGGCCGGTGGCCGCGCCGAGCAGGGTGGCGAAGGCGGCCAGCCCGACCATGTGCAGGCTGACCCGCTCGGCCCGGGCCAGCTCGCGCACCGCTTCGGCCGTGGCGGCGTCCACGGTGGTCCGCAGCGCGGCACCGGACGGTGGGCCGGCGCCCGGCCGCGCGGCGGGTGGCGGGCCGGTGCCGGACGGCGCGCCGTCGGGCTGAGCGGCGGACAGCGGCAGG
>NZ_JBAKHO010000027.1:0-76242 GCF_036902735.1 Micromonospora lacuserhaii
GCCTCCGACTTGTCGGGTCCGCGGTGACGGCGACCGGGGTGACCGGCCGGGCCGGCTCGGCCGGCGGCGCGGTGGCCGGCGGCACCGGTACGGACGCCGGCGCGGCGACCGGCGCCGGGGGACGCGACAGCGCGGGAGCCGGAACTGGCGGCGACGCGGCCGGCGGGGCGACCGGGGCGGCCGGCGCGTCCCGCTCGACGTCGTACGCGTCGAAGCCGCCGCCCGCTTCGGGCTGCTCCGGCTCGAAGCGGCCGAGGGTGCGGGGCTGGAGCCGGTGCGCGGTGCCCACGGCCAGGGCGGCCAGCGCGGCCAGGTAGCCGGTCATGGCACCTGCTCCAGGTACGCGGCGCGGCGGTGCGGGCCCAGGCCGAGCACCTCCGCCTCGGACCAGCCGTAGGCGCGGGCCAGCCGGTGCACCTCGCCGAGCAGCCGCCGGACCCGGACGTCGGCGGCCTGCCAGGCCCAGCCGGGCACGTCGAGCAGGGCCTCGGTGGCGGTGCCGCAACCGGGGCAGGTCAGCGCCACCGCGACCACGCCGAGCGGGTCGCGGGCGGCCATCGCGGCCGACACGTCGGGCAGCGCGGCCTCGGGGTCGGGCAGCGGCGGTTCGGCGGCGAGCAGGCAGGCCCGCAGCAGCGAGCGCTCGGCCGCCGCCGCGTCCCCGGTCGCCGCCGCGGCGGTCAGGTCGGCGGGGGTGGGCAGGCGCAGGGTGAGCCGGTGGCCCCGCCAGTCGAGGGTGAACGGCCCGTCGGTCGGTTCGGGTGCGGCGGCCAGCAGCTCGGCCACGCCGAAGCCCACCTCGAGGCGTTCCGGGCAGGCCAGGCAGTCCAGCGTGGTCTCCACCCGGCCGCCGGTCCAGCCCTCGGCGGTGGCCAGCAGCAGGGCCGACACCGCGCCGACGGGCAGCCGGTCGGTGTCGTCGCGGCCGAGCAGCGCGAGCGGACGCTGCGCCGCCGGCCGCCCGAGCGCGTCGTCCCACGCGGAGACGAGCTCCGCCTCGGTCAGCGGCCGCCCCGCAGTCACGACCCGAGCCGGGGTTCGGCCGGCTCGGCGACCGCCTCGTCGCGCTCCCAGCCCTCGTTCTCCAGCTTGATGTGCTCGATCGCCACCGCGTTGGCGTTGGCGTCCAGCTCCGGCAGCGCCTGGTACTCCGACACCCAGCAGCGGAACAGCCGGTACGACTGGGCGACCTGCCCGGCCTCGTTGAGCAGCTCGATGGTGATGTCCCGGCGGAAGTCGGCCAGCGACACCTCCGAGCCGAGGCCGGCGTGCAGGGCCCAGATCCGGCCGGCCCACTGGGCGAACTCCGGGTCGTGGGTCAGGCCCCGCTCCAGGGTGACCGCCTCGAACTCGGTACGCCCCGGCGACTTGCGGCTGGTCGAGGGGTCCCCGCCGTCGCGGTGCTTGACCACTTCGGTGGTCCGCTTCAGCGCGCTGACCTTGCTCACCCCGGCCACGTACCGGCCGTCCCACTTGACCCGGAACTTGAAGTTCTTGTACGGGTCGAAGCGGGTCGGGTTGACCGCGAACTGGACCATGACTCACACCTCTCAGGACGGGTTCTGGCCGGCGAGCTGCTGGATCCGGATGATCACGAACTCGGCGGGTTTGAGCGGGGCGAACCCGACGACCACGTTCACCACGCCGCGGTCCCGGTCATCGCTGGTGGTGGTCTCCGCGTCGCAGCGCACCAGGTACGCCTCGCGCGGGGTCCGCCCGGCGAATGCGCCCTTGCGGAACAGGTCCTGCATGAACGACGTCAGGTTGAGCCGCAGCTGGGACCAGAGCGGCTCGTCGTTGGGCTCGAAGACGGCCCACTGGGTGCCCCGGAACACGCTCTCCTCGATGTAGAGGGCGAGCCGGCGGACCGGGGTGTACTTCCACTGGCTGGCCAGGAGGTCGGCGCCGGCGGTCGTCCGGGCGCCCCAGTTGACGGTGCCGACCACCGGGAAGGTCCGCAGGCAGTTCAGCCCGAGCGGGTTGAGCACCCCGTTCTCGGCGTCGCTCAGCGGGTAGACCAGGGTGGTCACGCCGCGCAGCTGCGCCTCGGTCCCCGCCGGCGCCTTCCACACCCCCCGCTCGGCGTCCTGCCGAGCGTAGAGGCCGGCGAGGGTGCCGCCGGGCGCGACCGTGCGCGGCTGGAAGCCGTCCGTCGGGTCGGGGACGCGCAGCCGGGGGAAGTGCGCCACCGCGTTCGGGCCCTTCACCCCCAGCTGGTTGATCCAGTCCAGCGCCCGGTCGGGGTCGTCGACGCCGGGTGGCGGGTCGACCAGGAGCACGGCCCGGCGCCGGGCGCACAGGTCGTACGCCGCCGACCAGACCGCCTCCGGGTCCAGTCCGCTGTCCACCGAGGTGGGGTCGCCGGGCTTGGCCCGGGTGGCGTCGGGGATGCAGAGCAGGTTGAACAGGTCGGTCTTGAGCAGCGCGTAGATGCCCGAGTAGGCGGCCTCGGAGCCGATCAGCGCGGCGGTGCCGGGCAGCGTGCTGCCGTCGGAGCCGGTGACCAGGTCACCCTGGCCGAGCCGCTTCGCGCCGAGCGGGGTGTAGCGGCCCACGTTGGCGGTGGTGCCGTTGAGCTTGAGCAGGGTCGCGCCGTCGGCGACGTCCCCGGAGGCGGAGACGCCCGCCACGCTGAACGCGGCGTCGACGGCGGCGGGGGCGACCAGCGGGTCCACGTCGCCGACGATCCGCAGTCCCCCGGCGGCGGTGGGCAGCACCCGGACGCGCAGTCCGGCGGCCCCGTCGGTGGCGCCGAGCGCGGTGTTGATCTTGCGCTGGACCAGCGCCGCCACCCCGGCGGGCGACGACGGCAGCCGTTCGCCCTTGTCGAGGACGGTGACGGTGACCGGGCTGACGGCCGGGACGGTCTTCGTGGCGTCCGCCGGGTCCGGCTTGGTGGGGCGGTCCGGTTGCACGGTGAGCCGGTAGTTCTTCGCGGCGTCCACGGTGGGCGTGCCGAGGGCCGCCCCGACGGTGCCGCTGGGCACCGGCCGGCCGGCGCCGCTCGCTCCGGCCCGGGCCCGGACCAGGGCGGAGCCGCGGTCGGGGTCGTTGAGCCGGGCGACGGCGTACGCGGCGCTCGTCGGGTCGGCCGAGAGCCCGGTGAACCGCTCGGCGACCCCGGTCGCCGGGTCCAGCAGGCTCAGGTTGAACGACGAGGCGTCGGCGGCGTCGTCGTGGTCGACGTCGACCAGCAGGCCGCTGCCCCACAGGCCGGTGCTGGTGGCGTCGAGCACCAGGGCGGCCTTCGGGCTCGCGCCGACCTTGTCCAACAGGGTCACCGACGCGGCGCGGGCGTCGCCGCGCGGCACCCGGACGATCTCGGCGGCCGAGCCGCCGTTGCGGAAGAACTGCTGCACGGCGAGGCTGAGCTCGGAGTCCCGGTCCACCCCGCCGAACCGGCGCTCGAACTCGCCGAAGGAGTTCACCCGCACCGCGCGGTGCTCCGGGCCGGTGCGGGCGTATCCCACGAAGGCGGTCACGCCGGTGGCCACGCCGATGACGGGACGCACCCCGCTCGGGACTTCCTCTATGTAGACGCCGGGGTAGCTGGGAGTCACGGGCATGACTACCTCGTCTCGCAGTGGTGGGTCGGCTGCTGCCACCCTCCGCCCCCGAGCGGGTGCCGCCCTAGCGCCGACCCGACTCCGACGAGACAGGAACCCGACACACCGTGTCGGTTCGGCTACCCCTGGTCAACCACTCGGTCCAGCACCCAGCGTTGGAAGGCGCGCGCCTGCGGGCCGGTCGGTGGAGGGCCCCCGGCGCGGGCGGCCACGCACCGCGCGATCAACCCGGCGTACGGCCCGGCGGCGGCGACCCGGCGGCCGGCGTCGACCTTCGACAGCCAGAGCCCGTCGCAGAGTCGGACCAGCGAGCGGCAGGCGCCCAGCACCGCGTCCTCGGCGCCGAGCGCGGGCCCGTCCCCGGGTGGCGCCGGCAGCTCCAGCCACCAGCGCAGCGCGTCGGCGAGCAGCCGGCGCAGGTCGTCCGGGGCCAGGTCGGCGAAGACCTCGGGGGCGGGCGGACCGAGCAGGGCGTACCCGCGCTGGTGCAGGATGCTGCGGTCCAGGCCGTACCAGAAGCGGCCGTCGGCGGGGGGCCGCTCCGCCGGGTCCCAGGTCACCCGGAACGGCATCCGCGCCCCGGTGTTCAGCTCGACCTCGAAGCCGGGCTCGGCGGTGCCGGAGCCTGCCACCGCGCGGGTGTAGCCGACCAGCTCCAGGCCGCGCGCCGGGCAGGGCAGCGCCTCGTGCCGCAGTGCGGCCACCAGGTCACGCTTGCGCCGGTCGTCCAGCCGGTCGGCGACGACCAGCGCCACGTCGACGTCGCTGCGGCCCGGCTGGTAGGCGTCCAGGCCGACCGAGCCGGCCGCGTACGCGCCGACCAGGTCGTCGCCGAGGACGTCGCGGGCCGCGGCGACCAGGTCGTCGAGATACCGCCGTACGGTCGGGTCCATGCCCGCCATCCTGCCCGCGGCCCACCGGGCGGCCGGCCGGCGGCCCCTGCCCGCAGCGATCCATCGATAGGGTGTGTGGCGATCATCGATCTACCACGGGGCGACTTCCATGGATGCTGTCGTCAGCCGCCGTACCGTGCTGCACACCGCCGGCGGCGTCGCCGCGGGTGCCGCCCTCGGCGCGGCGGTCGCCCGCCCCGCCCTGGCCGCGGTGCCGACGTCGAAGCGGTTCGACCTCAGCGACCCGTCGGACATGCTGATCCGCGAGAAGAACCTGCACAACAACACCGTGCTCGGTGGACGACGACCTGGTGCGGGATGTCACCGAGATCCTGACCAGCCTGTGCGCCCGTCTGTATGGGCGTCGGGCCGGCGTCAACCGGGCTCGGCGGGCCGTCGCGGCGGCAACGGACGATGGTGATTGATGTGATGGTCGTGCAGGCGTACCGGTTCGCCCTGGACCTGACGCCGCGTCAGGAACGGGCGGTGCAGGCGCACGCGGGCGCGGGTCGGGTGGCGTACAACTGGGCCCTCGCGCGGGTGAAGGCGGCCATGGAGCAGCGTGCCGCCGAACGCTCCTACGGCATCGCGGAGTCGGGCTTGACGCCGACGATCGGGTGGTCGTTGCCGGCGCTGCGCAAGGCGTGGAACGCAGCTAAGCCGGACGTGGCGCCGTGGTGGGCCGAGTGCTCCAAGGAGGCATTCAACACCGGCCTCGACGCCCTGGCCCGCGGTTTGAGGAGCTGGTCCGATTCGCGTACGGGTAAGCGGGCGGGGCGGCGGGTGGGGTTTCCCCGGTTCAAGTCCCGTCGCCGCAGCACGCCGTCCGTGCGGTTCACCACGGGCGCGATCCGGGTGGAGCCGGACCGCAGGTACGTCGTGCTGCCCCGGCTGGGCCGGCTCAAGCTGCACGAGTCCGCCCGCAAGCTCGCCCGCCGCCTGGAAGCGGGCACGGCCCGGATCATGTCGGCTGCCCTGCGCCGTGACGCCGGGCGGTGGCATGTCGCGTTCACCGTCGAGGTCGACCGGGTCGAGCGCACACCGGCGCGCCCGCAGGCGGTGGTCGGCGTGGACGTCGGGGTGAAGCACCTGGCGGTGCTGTCCACCGGCATGATGGAGCCCAACCCCCGCCACCTTGAGGACGCGGCCCGTCGAATGCGGCGTCTCGCCCGGCGCCTGTCACGGCGTGTCGGCCCGGATCGGCGTAGCGGCCAGCAGCCGTCGAACCGGTGGGAACGCGCGCGCAGGCAGGTGGCCCGGGCGCACGCGCGGGTGGCGAACCTGCGCCGCGACGGCCTGCACAAGCTCACCACCCGGCTGGCCCGCGAGTACGGCACCATCGCGGTCGAAGACCTCAACGTGGCCGGCATGCTACGCAACCGGCGCCTCGCTCGGCGCATCGCCGACGCCGGCTTCGGCGAACTACGCCGGCAATTGGCGTACAAGACCACATGGAACGGCGGCCACTTCGTGGTGGCTGACCGCTGGTATCCCTCCAGCAAGACCTGCTCGGCCTGTGGCACGGTGAAAGCCAAGCTTGCCCTGTCCGCGCGCACCTACACCTGCGCCACCTGCGGCCTGGTCCTCGACCGGGACGTCAACGCCGCACGCAACCTCGCCGCGTTCGCACGTGAGGCGACAACTGCCGGGAGTGGCCCGGTGGCAGGACGGGGAGCCGACCGTAAGACCCGCCCCGGCGGGCCGGTGGCCGTGAAGCGTCAACCCGGCACCGCCCAGGTGGGTAAGGCCGGGACCGTCCCGCAAGGCGGGACTGCCAATCACATGCTCCCCAGAGCACACTGAAAGGTAACGGCATGGGACTGCACCTGCCGACGGCGGGCGACCCGAACTCGGCCCGGCTCTGCTTCGGCTTCGCCGGCGGCGACTCGGGCGCCCGCTACGCCAGCATCTACTACAAGGACCTGCTGATCTGAGCACGCCGACGCCCGTACCGGCCCTGACGGCGGCGCGCGGGCTCGCCGAGTCCCTCGCCGTCGTCGTCGGCGCCCCGCTCCGGTCGGTGCTGCTGCACGGCTCCCTGGCGTCCGGCGACTTCCGACCCGGGCGCAGCGACATCGACGTACTCGTCGTCGTCGACGACGAGCTCTCCGACGCGCGGGCCGAGGCCGTGACGGACCTGATCCGCCGGGCCGACGTCGGCGACGCGACCGGGATCGACCTGCACGTCGTCACCGCCGCGGTCGCCGGCTCACCGTCGCGCCGCCCACCGCTGGAACTGCACGTCGGCCGACACGACCGATCGTCGGTCGGGGTCGAGGTGGCCCGTCGGGTGGCCGGCGACCCCGACCTGTCCACCGAGCTGTCCGCGGCCCGGGCACACGGGCGGGCCCTGCGCGGTGCCCGACCGGACGAGGTGCTCAGGCCAGTGCCGGCCGAGTGGATCGTGGCACGCGGCCGGCACTGGCTGACGACGTGGCGCTCCCGCACCGGCGACGCGGAGAACGCGGCGTTCATGGTGCTCACCGCCTGCCGGATCTGGCGCTTCGCTGTCGAGCGCGAGCACAGCGCCAAGGCGCGGGCCGCCCGCTGGGCGCTGCGGCGGGATCCCTCGCTGACCGCGGTCCGGCAGGCGCTGCACCAGTACGAGACGGATCCGGCGATGCCGATCGACCGGGACGGCATCGCCGAGGTGCTCGGCACCGTGCGGCGCGACACCACCCCGTGACGGCGCGCCGGCCCGCCGTCAGGTCGACGAGGGCTTCGTCAGGCTGCCGTCGGCGATGATGGCCTCGCCCTTGACCAGCCAGGCGACGCCGAAGGCGAGCACCGCCACCGTCTCGCCCCAGAAGACCGGCTTGACCGCCTCCTGAACGGACTCGGGGAGGAACGTGCTGGCCACGGTGGCCACGATCGCCGCGACGATCAGCCAGCCGCAGACCCGGTAGATCCGGTTGCGGACCAGCTTCTCGGGGGTGGGCGCCTCGCCGGGCTCGGTACGGGTGAACAGCAGCAGACAGAACCCGGCCAGGATCACGAAGAGCGCGGCGGCACAGACCTGGTGCACCCGCCCGGCCAGGACGTCGGTGCTGCTCACGGTCCTCGCCGCCGCGCCGGCGGCAGTGGGGAAGAGCGCCACCGCGATCGCCAGCGCCCCGGCGACGGAACTCGCCACGTCGTCGAGGCGACGGTACCGGTAGCAGATCAGGAAGACGCCGATGGCGCAGAGACTGCCGACGAAGATGTCCCGCATCCCGGTGTGGTACGCCCCGCTGATCGACTCCAGCAGCGTGAACCGGCCGGCGAGCAGCGCGTTGCCGATGGTCACCACGAACGGCAGCGCGATGCCGACCACGCCGATGCCCCGGCGCAGCCGGCGTACCGTCACCATGTCCTGCGACGGAGGCCCCGGATCCACGACTCCAGTCGATGCCATCGCGGGACCCGCGTCAACCCCTGACGTCCGGCTCCGGGCAGCACACCGTGAGCGCCCCCGGCACCACCTTCACCTTGAGCTTCGTCGCCGTGGTCCGCGCGCCGCCGTCCAGCTCGTAGGTCTTCGGCACGGCGAAGCGCACCGTCACCTTCCGGCCCCGGGTGATCCGGACGAAGGGCGAGTCCTCCGAGCGGCCGGTCGCCATCCGGCCGAGGGTGCGCGCCCAGTCGATCGCGCCGCTGGCGGTGGAGACGCCGATCTCCAGCGCGCCGTCGTCGGGGCGGGCGTCGTCGAAGGCCGGCACTCCCCCGGTGATGGTGCCGACGTTGCCGAAGAGCACGCAGCTCGCCTCGCCGTCGAACCAGTCCGCGCCGTCGACCCGGATCCGGGTCCGCACGCACTCCCCGCGCACGTGCCGCAGGCCGGTCCAGACGTACGCGACGCGGCCCAGCTTGCCCTTGAGCTTGCGGTCGGCCTCCCGGATCAGGTCCCCGTCGAAGCCGGCGCCGGCCATCACCGCGAAGTGCTCGCCGTTGAGCTTGCCGAGGTCGAGCCGGCGCCGCCGGCCGTGCAGGCCGATCCGTACCGCCTCGGCGAGGTCGGCGGGGATGCCGAGGTTGGTGGCGAAGAGGTTGGCGGTGCCGGCCGGCAAAATCGCCATGGCGGCGTCGGAGCCGGCCATGGCGTCCGCGCACCGCTGCACCATGCCGTCCCCACCCCAGACGAAGACCAGGTCGGCGCCCTTCTTCAGCGCTGTGCGGGCCTTCGCGGGGGCCTTGCGGCTCTTGGGCACCTCGTACCAGAGCAGGTGCTCGACCCCGGCGGCGACGAGGGTCGACCGCAGCTCGTCGAGACCCCCGCCGAGGGTCTTCTTCCGGTGTGCGACGACGGCGACGGTGCCCACCGCCGGGGTGGTCGCGGCCCGGGTGTCCGGATCGGTGACTGCGCTCCTGCTCATGGCCTCCGGTGATACCCAGGCGGCGAAGTTCCCACGCCTGGCCGGCGGGCGCCCGGGGCACGTCCGGCGGCGGCGCGTCGGCGGCGACCGAACTCTGCTCCTGACCGTCCCGACATGACCGACCTGTGCTGGCGTACCCGCGTCCGGTGCGCCAGACTTGAGGCCCGACACTCCAGGGACGGGGGCATGGGCACCTCCACACAGGACGATGCGGCGGCGGCCTTCGTGCGGGAACTGACCCACTGGCGCCACCAGCGAGGACTGTCGAAGAAGGAGCTGGCCGAGCGGACCGGCTTCGACCCCTCGTACGTCAGTCACATAGAGAACGGCCGGCACCAGCCCACCGAGGAGTTCGCCCGCCGGGTCGAGGTGGTCCTCGACAGCGGCAACCGGATCTGGCAGCGGTACGTCGTCTTCGCCGAAAGCCGCGGCCAGGGCGGCCGGCTCTCCGCCCTGGGCCCGACCGCCGTCCCACCGCCGAGCGGCTCGCATCTGGTGATCGAGGACGAGCAGGCCACCCTCAGCCTGGTCGACGGCTGGTACGAGTGCCGGTTCCGCCGCACCCTGCACAGCGTCGGCACCGAGCCGATCACCCGGCACACCGTGCAGATCGACATCGACCGGTTCCCCGACGACCCGGCCCGCTCGACGGCGTTCCACGGTCGGCACCCGCTCATTCTGGACGAGGTGGACTTCCGGGCGACCATCGGCGGCGAGCAGCCGGAGCCGATGCGGTGGCGGGTGACCCGCAGCCGGGACGCCTTCCTGAAGATCGCGCTGATGTTCGACTCCGGCGGCACGCCGCTGCCGCTCTATCCCGGGCAGCGCACCGTGGTCGACTACGCCTACCGGGTGCCGGTGTGGAAGTTCGGCGACTGGTTGCAGCGGGACATCCGGCTGCCGACCCGGCACCTCGCGATCCGGCTGGACTTCCCGGCCGCCACCCGGCCCACGGTCTGGGGCAGCGAAACCTCGTTCACCTCGGAGAGCACCACCGAGGTGACCCCGCAGCGGCGGGAACGCGAGGGTGTCGTGGCGTACGAGTGGGCGGTGCCGCGCCCTCGGTTGCGGGGGCAGTACCGGCTGCACTGGCGCTACGCCGACCCGCGGGCCGCGCTGGGCGGCGCGGACGTGCTGGCGCCCCCGGAGGCTGCGCCGGCCTCCCGGGCGACGGCCTGCTGACCGTGGGCCCGCCGCCGGGCGCATCGGGCGGCCCGGGGAGCGGCGGCGAGGAGCGGCCGGGAGCGCGCGGCGGCGGGCGAACCACCCGGGGCGGAGGCACGCCGGGGATAAGGTCGCGCTCATGCGCAGCAAGCAGGAGCTGACCGAGGCCGTCCGGCGGGACCGGCGGGCGGCGCTGGTCGTCAACGCCCACTCCCGCCGGGGTCGCCAGCGCTACGAGCACGTCCGGGCTCGGCTGCTGGCGGCCGGGTTCGACCTGGTCGCCTGCTGTCCGGTGGAGCACCCGGGCGAGTTGGAGCGCTGTCTCGCCGAGGCCGCCGACCTGGGGCCGGACCTGCTCGTGGCCGGCGGCGGGGACGGCACGCTCAGCGCCGCCGCCCGCCTGCTCGCCCACCGGGACATCGCGCTCGGCCTGCTGCCGCTGGGCACCACCAACAACTTCGCCCGTACCGTCGGGGTGCCGCTGGACCCGGCGGGGGCGGTCGCCGTGCTGACCGACGGCAAGGTCGTCGACGTGGACCTCGGGGTGGCCGGTGGGATGCGGTTCGCCAACCATGTGGGCGTCGGGCTCTCCGCCGACATCATGCGCCGGACGCCACCCCGGCTGAAGCGGCTCACCGGGCGGCTGGCGTACCCGGCGACCGCGCTGGCGCTGCTGGTCGGGCACCGGCCGCTGCGGGTCTCGCTGCGCGTCGACGGCGCCGCGCACGAGCTGGTCACCCACCAGCTGTACGTGGCCAACGGCGGCTTCCACGCCGGCCGGCCGATCACCGCCGACGCCGACGCCGACGACCGGCTGCTGGTGGCGTACCCGGTCGGCGGGCCGGCCCGGCACGACCTGCTGCGGCACGCGGCCCGTAACGCGGCCACCGGCGGCAGCCGGACGCTGGCCCAGCGGCCCTTTCTGGCCGGCGGTGAGGTCTGGGTGGAGACCGATCGGCCGGCGCGGGTGGAGGTCGACGGGGAGCTGTGCGGCAGCACGCCGTTGCGGATCGGTCTGGACGCCAACGCGTTACGCGTGATGGCGCCCGTCGGCACCGAGGACCGCTGACCGGCGTTCCGCCCGTACCCGATCGAGGAGGGATCTGTTGACCGAGCGGCCCGTCGCGGTGGTGACCGGCGCGAACCGGGGCATCGGCCTGGAGGTGGCCCGTCAGCTCGTCGCGCGCGGGGTGGAGACGGTGCTGACCGCCCGCGACCCCGCCCGCGCCCGGGCGGCGGCGGAGCGGATCGGCGCGGCGCACGGGGTGGTCGACGTCGCCGACGACGGGTCGGTTGACCGGTTCCAGGGGTGGCTGCGCGACCGGTACGGCACCCTGCACGTGCTGGTGAACAACGCCGGCGGGCACTACGACGCCGGGCAGGACGCGGTCTCCGCGGACCTCGCCGTGGTCGGCGAGGCGCTGGCGGTGAACCTGTTGGGGGCCTGGCGCGTCTGCCGGGCGCTGCTGCCGCTGATGGCCGAGGGCGGCCGGGTGGTGAACGTCTCCAGCGGTGCCGGGTCGTTCGCCGAGACGGCGGGGGCTGCCGGCACCCCGGCGTACGCGGTGTCGAAGGCCGCGCTGAACATGCTGACCGTCAAGCTCGCCGCCGAGCTGCGGCACCGCCGGATCGCCGTCAACGCGGTCTGCCCGGGCTGGGTCGCCACCGACATGGGCGGCGCGGGCGGCCGGCCGGTGGCCGACGGGGCCGCCGGTGTGGTGTGGGCGGCCACCCTCGGCCCGGACGCCCCGACCGGCGGCTTCTTCCGCGACGGGCACCCGATCCCCTGGTAGCCGGCGCCGCCCGCGCCGGGGCCGGGTCCCGGCCGCCACGACGGACATGACGATCATGTCCCGCTGCTGCCCTACCGGGACATTGCGCATGGGCCGCACGATCCGGCGAAAAGATCAAGTCGGACACCTACCGGTCGGTACGCCATTGTGGATCACCTGTTCAGACACGGACGGACGACCGACGTTCACCTGACCGAAACAACCGGCGGACCGGGATCACCAGTCGTTGCCCCAGTCAACCCATTGATATCGATGGCACCTCGTGTGATTGTGCCTCCAGCACGTCGCCAACCCCCGGCGACGCGCGACGGCAGGTCGACCACCCCCGAGCACGCCGGCAGCTCTGGAAGACCCGACGTCGCATGCCTCGACGCAGCATCGGCGCGCGACCCCACAGGGCATCGCGACGCCGCCCGAGAACAGGAGCGCCCCTCTTGAAGCTCTCACCCCGCCTCGTCGCGCTCTCCGGCGCGGCCGCGGCCGGCCTGATCGCCGCGGGTACCGCCGCGGCAGTCCAGGCCGCGCCCCCGAGCCCCGCCCCGAACCCGGCCCAGGCCCGCGCCATCGCCGCCAACGCGGCGAGCTCGCTGGTCGCCAGCCGTCCGTCCTACCTGCACGCCAGCGCGGACGACGCGTTCGTCCAGCAGCCGGTGATCTCCTCCGAGGGCACCCAGTACGTGCCGTACGAGCGCACGTACAAGGGCCTGCCGGTCACCGGTGGCGACTTCGTCCTGGCCACCAAGCCGAGCGGTGAGGTCACCTACGCGTCGGTCGCCCAGCAGCAGGCCATCGGCGACCTCTCCACCACCCCGAAGCTGACCTCGGCGGCCGCCGCGAAGACGGCCCGCGCCCAGCTCAAGACCGTGACCACCGTCGAGGGCACCAACCTCGTCGTCTACACCCTGGGCGCCAAGCCCGCGCTGGCCTGGGAGACCACCGTCCGGGGCACCGACGCGGAGGGCCCGAGCCGGCTCACCGTCGACGTCGACGCCACCACCGGCGCGGTGCTGGGCAAGCAGGAGCACATCGTGCACGGCAGCGGCACCGGCGCCTGGAACGGGCCGGTCACCCTCAACACCACGCTGTCGGGCAGCACGTACTCCATGAAGGACCCGAGCGCCACCAACCTGAGCTGCCAGGACGCCGCCACCAACACGACGTTCACGGGCTCGGACGACGTCTGGGGCAACGGCACCGGGACCAACAAGGAGACCGGCTGCGTCGACGCGCTCTTCGCCGCGCAGACCGAGCACAAGATGCTGTCGCAGTGGCTGGGCCGCAACGGCGCGGACGGCAACGGCGGCTACTGGCCGATCCGGGTGGGCCTGAACGACCAGAACGCCTACTACGACGGCACCCAGGTGCAGATCGGCAAGAACACCGCCGGCCAGTGGATCGGCTCGCTCGACGTGGTGGCGCACGAGATCGGCCACGGCATCGACGACAAGACCCCGGGTGGCATCTCCGGCAACGGCACCCAGGAGTTCGTGGCGGACGTCTTCGGCGCGGCGACCGAGTGGTTCGCCAACGAGCCGTCCACCTACGACGCTCCCGACTTCCTGGTCGGCGAGAAGATCAACCTGGTCGGCTCCGGCCCGATCCGCAACATGTACAACCCGTCGGCGCTGGGCGACCCCAACTGCTACTCCAGCAGCATCCCCAGCACCGAGGTGCACGCCGCGGCCGGCCCGGGCAACCACTGGTTCTACCTGCTGGCCATGGGCAGCAACCCGACCAACGGCCAGCCGACCAGCTCGACCTGCAACAGCAGCACCGTGACCGGTCTGGGCATCCAGAAGGCCACCAAGATCATGTACAACGCGATGCTGATGAAGACCACGGGCGCGTCGTACCTGAAGTACCGCACCTGGACGCTGCAGGCCGCCAAGAACCTGTACCCGACCAGCTGCACCGAGTTCAACACGGTCAAGGCGGCCTGGAACGCGGTCAGCGTCCCGGCCCAGACCGGTGACCCGACCTGCACCAGCAGCACCCCGACCCCGACCACGACGACCACCGCGCCGCCGACCGGCTGCTCCGGCCAGAAGCTGGCCAACCCCGGCTTCGAGTCCGGCAACGTGAGCTGGTCCGCGACCTCGGGCGTCATCACCAACTCGACCAGCCAGGCCGCGCACGGCGGTTCGTACAAGGCGTGGATGGACGGGTACGGCTCGACCCACACCGACACCCTGTCGCAGTCGGTGAGCATCCCGGCGGGTTGCCGGGCCACGCTCTCCTTCTACCTGCACATCGACACGGCCGAGTCGGGCAGCACCGCGTACGACAGGCTGACCGTCAAGGCCGGCGGCACCACCCTGGCGACGTACTCGAACGTCAACGCCGCCAGCGGCTACGTGCTGAAGTCGTTCGACGTCTCCTCGCTGGCCGGCACCACCGCCTCCATCTCGTTCAGCGGGGTGGAGGACAGCTCGCTGCAGACCTCGTTCGTGGTGGACGACACCGCGCTCACCCTGAGCTGATCCCTACCAGCACCGGCAACGGCCGGTCGTCGCGTCCGCGACGGCCGGCCGTTCGCTTTCCCCCGCAGTTGCGGCCCCAATCCCCACCCTTCCTCTGGTACGCGAGCCCTCCGCCGCCTTTACCCTCGCGGATGCGAGGCACTACCCTGACCGGGTGACCGTGTTCCGGATCAGCGAGGCGGCCGAGCTGCTGGGCGTCAGCACCGACACCGTGCGGCGCTGGGTCGACGCCGGGCGGCTGCCCGCCAGCCGCGACGAGCACGGTCACCGGCTGATCGACGGCGTCGACCTGGCCGGCTTCGTCCGGGCCCAGGCCGCCGCGCCGGACGGCGGGGCGGAGTTCTCGTCGGCCCGCAACCGGCTGCGGGGCATCGTCACCGCGGTCACGCGCGACACGGTGATGGCACAGGTCGACATCCAGGCCGGGCCGTTCCGGATCGTCTCGCTGTTGAGCCGGGAGGCCGTCGACGAGCTGGACCTGCGGGTCGGCTCCGTCGTCGTGGCCGTGATCAAGTCGACCACCGTCGTGGTGGAGCGGCCCGCTCCCCCCGGCGGCGCCAAGGGGAGGACCAGCCCGTGAGGATCCGCGCCGCCCTGGCCGCCGTCGTCGCCCTGACCGTGGCGGGCGTCTCCGGCTGCGGCGACGACACCGCCGCCCCCGCGCCCGGCGGCGGCACCGACCGGGTGACCGGGACCGTGACGGTGTTCGCGGCGGCCTCGCTGACCGAGTCGTTCACCCGGCTCGGCGAGCGGTTCGAGGCAGCACACCCGGGGACGACGGTGACCGTCAACTTCGCCGGCAGCTCCGCCCTGGCCAACCAGATCAACCAGGGTGCCCCCGCCGACGTGTTCGCCGCCGCCGCGCCGAAGAACATGGCCACGGTGACCGACGCCGGCAACGGCGACGGCAGTCCGACCACCTTCGCCCGCAACCGGTTGGTGATCGCGGTGCCGAAGGGCAACCCGCAGCGGATCGCCGCGCTGGCCGACCTGGCCCGGCCGGGAGTGAAGGTCGCGGTCTGCGCCGAGCAGGTGCCGTGCGGCGCGGCCGCCCGCAAGGCCCTCGACGCCGCACAGGTCGACCTCACGCCGGTGACGCTGGAGCAGGACGTCAGAGGTGCGCTGGCCAAGCTGCGGCTCGGCGAGGTCGACGCCGCGCTGGTCTACCGCACCGACGCCCGGGCCGCCGCCGGCGACGTGGACGGGGTGGAGTTCCCCGAGTCCGCCGGCGCCGTCAACGACTACCCGATCGTCGTGCTGGCCGACGCCCCCAACCCGGCCGGGGCGCGCGCCTTCGTCGCCCTGGTGCTGTCCGCGCAGGGCCGTACGGTGCTCACCGACGCCGGCTTCCAGGCCCCGTAGCCGTGTTCCCCGTCGACGACACCGCCGCACCGCCGGCAGCCCCGACCCGACCCCGCCGGGTACCCGGGCGCCGGGTGCCGGTCGCGCTGCTCGTGCCGGCCGCCCTCGGGCTGCTCTTCCTGGTGCTGCCGCTGGCCGGGCTGCTGCTGCGCGCCCCGTGGGCCGCACTCCCCCAGCGGCTCGCCGCGCCGGGCGTGCTGACCGCACTGCGGCTCTCGCTGCAGTGCGCCACCCTGGCCACGCTGCTCTGCCTGGCGCTCGGCGTACCCCTGGCCTGGCTGCTGGCCCGGGTGGAGTTTCCTGGCCGGCGGGTGGTCCGCGCCCTGGTCACCGTGCCGCTGGTGCTGCCGCCGGTGGTCGGTGGTGTGGCGCTGCTGCTGGTGTTCGGCCGCAACGGGGCGCTCGGCGGCTGGCTGGACGCCACCTTCGGCGTCACCCTGCCGTTCACCACCACCGGGGTGGTGCTCGCCGAGGCGTTCGTCGCGATGCCCTTCCTGATCATCGCGGTGGAGGGGGCGCTGCGCGGCGCCGACAGCCGGTACGAGGAGGCCGCGGCCACCCTCGGCGCCGGCCGCTGGACCACCTTCACCCATGTCACGCTGCCGCTGGTCGCGCCCGGCGTGGCCGCCGGCGCGGTGCTCTGCTGGGCCCGGGCGCTCGGCGAGTTCGGCGCCACCATCACCTTCGCCGGCAACTATCCCGGGCGCACCCAGACCATGCCGCTCGCCGTCTACCTGGCGCTGGAGACCGACCTGGACGCCGCCATCGTGCTCAGCCTCATCCTGCTCACCGTGTCGGTGGCGATCCTCGCCGGGCTGCGCGACCGCTGGATCACCAGCCCGTGACCGGCCCGCTGCTCGACGCGCACCTGGTGGTCGACCGGGGCGGCTTCCGGCTCGACGTGCGGCTGGAGGTCGGCGCCGGCGAGGTGGTCGCGCTGCTCGGCCCGAACGGCGCGGGCAAGACGACCGCCCTGCGGGCGCTCGCCGGGTTGCAGCCGCTCACCGCCGGGCACGTCCGCCTCGACGCGGTGGACCTGGACCGGCCGGACCGGCGGTCGTGGGTGCCGCCGGAGCACCGCCGGGTCGGCGTGGTCTTCCAGGACTACCTGCTCTTCCCGCATCTCACCGCGCTGGACAACGTCGCGTTCGGGCCCCGCCGGCAGGGTCTGGACCGGCGGGCCGCCCGGGACCGGGCCGCCGGCTGGCTGGACCGGGTCGGCCTGGCGGCACACGCCCGGCACCGGCCCCGGCAGCTCTCCGGCGGGCAGGCCCAGCGGGTCGCCCTCGCCCGGGCGCTCGCCGTACGCCCGGCTCTGCTCCTGCTCGATGAGCCACTCGCGGCGCTGGACGCCCGGACCCGGCTGGACACCCGCGCCCAGCTGCACCGGCACCTGGCCGACCACACCGGCGCGGCCCTGCTGGTCACCCACGACCCGCTGGACGCCCTGGCGCTGGCCGACCGGCTGGTCATCGTGGAGGACGGCCGGGTGGTGCAGGAGGGCGACGCGGCGGAGGTCACCGCCCGCCCGCGCACCGACTACGTGGCCCGGCTGGTCGGGCTGAACCTCTATCGGGGGCGCGCCGACGGGACCGTGGTGCACCTCGCCGACGGGTTCGCCGTCGCCACCGCCGACCGGCTCGACGGGGACGCCTTCGTGGTCTTCCCGCCCACCGCCGTGGCCCTGCACCCGCACCGCCCCGAGGGCAGCCCGCGCAACACCTGGCCGGCCACGGTCACCGGGGTGCAGCGGCACGGCGACAACCTGCGGGTCCAGCTCACCGGCCCGGTCACCGCCGCCGCCGACGTCACCCCCGCCGCGGCGGCGCAGCTGCGGCTGGCGCCCGGGCAGCCGGTGTGGGCGGCGGTGAAGGCGGCCGAGACCCGGGCGTACCCGGCGGGATCGCGCCCGTCGTCGTAGCGGCCCCGGCACATGTCGGCCGGATCGATTGACTTTCGATAGGTTGCGAGCGAGACTCGATGTATGTTGACCGAGCATCGAGCGGTAGGCCCGCTCAGAGTTTTCCTCGTGCTGCTGTTCGGGATCCTGGTCATGTTCCAGACCTTCTCGCTACCCGGGCAGTTCAGGTACATGGCCGAGGAGTCCCCGGACCTCGCGTACCTGAGGTGGCCGTTGACCGCCGTGTCGGTGTTCTGGGTGCTCTGCGTGCAGGTGGTGATCGTCTCCACCTGGAAGCTGCTCACGCTGGTCAAGAAGGACCGCATCTTCACCCAGGCTTCGCTGGGCTGGGTGGACGCGATCGTGTGGGCCATCGCGGCCGCGTGGGTGGTGCTCCTGGGCGTGTTCCTCTACATCGGCTTCCGCGCCGACGACCCCGGGCTGCCGCTCCTGCTGTTCCTGATGTTGATCGGTGTCGCCGTGCTGGGGCTGTTGATGGTGGTGATGCGGGCGCTGCTGCGGCAGGCCACCACCCTGCGCACCGACATGGAAGCGGTGATCTGATGCCCATCGTCGTACGCATCGACGTCGAGCTGGCCAAACGCAAGATGAGTGTGGGCGAGTTCGCCGAGCGGGTCGGGCTCACACCGGCGAACGTGGCGGTCCTGAAGAACGGTCGTGCGAAAGCTGTTCGGTTCAGCACCCTGGAAGCCATGTGCCGGGTGCTCGGCTGCCAGCCCGGCGACCTGCTCGAGTGGGTCGAGGAATGAACCATGGAAGGTCACCGATGAAGTACCTCCTCGCCGTTCTCGCCATCCTCGCCGTCGCGGTCGGCGTCGCCGGCGTCGTGTACGGGGAGGCCGACGACTCGCCGGGCCTGCAGCTGCTGGGCGGCCTGCTCGTGATCGGGGCGGTGGCGCTCGGCGTGCGGATCATTCGGCGCGGCAGCTAGCGGCACAGCCGCCGTCGCCCGGCCGCCGACGATTGCGGTAGGCCGCTGGCCGGCCGCCGTTCCGATCAGTGACCGTCGGGCCGGTCCGGGTGCGGCTGGTAGACGTCCGGTACGCCGTCCTGGTCACGGTCGATCGTCTCGACCTCGTGCACCCGCCGGTAGACCCGGCTGCGCGCGCGCAGGATCACGGTGGCGAGGAGCGCGGAGAGCAGCGAACCGGCGAGCACCGCCACCTTCACGTGGTCGTCGCGCTCGCTGCCCAGGCCGAAGGCCAGCTCACCGATGAGCAGGGAGACGGTGAAGCCGATCCCGCCGAGCAGCGCGAGCCCGAGCACGTCCAGCCAGTTCAGGCCCTCGTCGAGGTCGGCCCGGGTGAAGCGGGACACCAACCAGGTGGCGACCATGATGCCGACCGGCTTGCCGACGATCAGGCCGACCATGATGCCGACCGCCACCCGGTCGGAGAGCGCGGTCGCCAGGCCGGCCAGTCCCCCGATGGCCACCCCGGCGGAGAGAAACGCGAAGATCGGCACCGCGACGCCGGCGGAGATCGGCCGGAACCGGTGCTCGAAGTGCTCGGCGAGCCCCGGCCCGGCGTCCGGGCCGCCGGCCGCCTCGCTGCGGATCACCGGGACGGTGAAGGCGAGCAGGACGCCCGCGACGGTGGCGTGCACACCCGACTCGTGCACCAGCACCCAGGTGACCGCCGCCAGCGGCAGCAGCAACCACCAGGACCGCACCCGGCGCTGCACCAGCAGGGCGAACACGGCCAGCGGGACGAGCGCGGCCAGCAGCGGCGCGACCGACAGGTCCGAGGTGTAGAAGATGGCGATGATGACGATCGCCAGCAGGTCGTCGACGACGGCCAGGGTGAGCAGGAAGGTGCGCAGCGCCGAGGGCAGGAACCGGCCGACCACGGCGAGCACGGCGAGGGCGAAGGCGATGTCGGTCGCGGTCGGGATGGCCCACCCCTTCGCGGCGCCACCACCGGCGCCCGCCGCGATCAGGGTGAACAGCAGCGCGGGTACGGTCACCCCCCCGACCGCGGCCGCCACCGGCACCGCCGCCCGGCGGGGATCACGGAGATCACCGGCGACGAACTCGCGCTTGAGCTCCAACCCGGCGACGAAGAAGAAGATCGCCAGCAGGCCGTCCGCGGCCCAGGTGGCGAGGGTCAGGTCGAGGTGCAGGCCCGCCGGACCGACCCGGAGGTCCCGCACCGACTGGTATCCGTCGGACCAGGGGGAGTTCGACCAGACCAGGGCGAGCAGCGCACCGGCGAGCAACAGCGCCCCACCGACGGTCTCCTTGCGGAGAATGGCGGAGATGCGGCTGGTCTCGCCCCAGGATCGGCGGGCGAACAGGTTGGCACGGCGCCGGTCGGCGTCGGTCACGGAAACTCCTCGTCGGCAGGGGTCGCGTCATCCATCGCCGACCAGACTTCCCGGCACACCAGGGTCAACCTTATCCGCCGCCGGGCGGGTGGTCGCCCCGTAGCCGGCAGGCCGCCCCTCCAGCATCGCCGCACACGACGACGCCCGGCCGGGTGGATCCGGCCGGGCGTCGTCGTTCGCGCGGTGGTGCGCCCTCGGGGAGGGACGAGCGTCAGAGGCTGAGCCGCTGACCCGGGAAGATCAGGCCCGGGTCGGCGCCGACGACGCGCTTGTTGCGCTCGTACAGCGCCTGCCAGCCACCGGCGAGGTCCTTCGCGTCGGCGATCTCCGACAGGGTGTCACCCGCGCGCACCACGTACTTGTCCCCGCTCGACGCCGGGGCGCTACGCCGCTCGCTGCGGCTCGTGCGCCGCTGGTCGGACGAGCGCTCCGACTTCGTGGTCGCCCGCTCGGTGCGCCGCTCGGACTTCTCCGACCGCTCGGACTTGCGCGACGACGACTTCTCCGAGGTGGAGTAGCTCTTCGTCGAGCCGCCCTTCTTGCCACACACCGGCCAGGCGCCGATGCCCTGACCGTCGAGCACCTTCTCCGCGATCGCGATCTGCTCGCTGCGGCTGGCCAGGTCGGCGCGGGAGGCGTACTTCTTGCCGCCGTAGCCGGACCAGGTGCCCGCCGAGAACTGCAGGCCACCGTAGTAGCCGTTGCCGGTGTTGATGTGCCAGTTGCCGCCGGACTCGCACTGGGCGATCGCGTCCCAGTTGACGCTGGCGGCGCTCGCC
Source organism: Micromonospora lacuserhaii (assembly GCF_036902735.1). Taxonomy (NCBI): domain Bacteria; kingdom Bacillati; phylum Actinomycetota; class Actinomycetes; order Micromonosporales; family Micromonosporaceae; genus Micromonospora; species Micromonospora lacuserhaii. The sequence continues at coordinate 20,636 of NZ_JBAKHO010000027.1, forward strand.
GGGGCGGCCGGCGCCAGGACGGCGGCGACCCCGGTCACGGCACCGACGGCGAGCGTACCGACGGCGACGCGGCGCGAGCTGACCCGTCGGTGACGGGCGGTGTGTTCAGTTGACATCTGTGCTCCTCCACGCCGGCGAGGTGAGCTGTCGGGTTCGGGCCGAGGAGCCCGGCCGCCACAGGCGGCTTCACCCCGAGGTGACGTGCACCGAGGAACGTGTGGGTCCCCCGCTCCATGCCCAGCTGACAAGGTCCCACCGTCGGCGGCATGGATTAGGCGTTACCGACCGTGGTGTCCACGAAGGCGGACCGGATCGACGTTAGGAGGCGTTTCGGCGATTTGCCCACTTCTTGTGAAGTTCTTCACCCGGTCGGGCGGGGGCCGGCTCTCTCCACTTGCGCAACTGCCACAACGTCGGACAATGCCCTGCTCAGTGCGGTGAGCGCTGGCCCTGCCCGGCGGCCGCAGTCCGCCCCGAGCAGGTGAGCTCCCCCGGCTGGAGCTGCACCGGGCTCGGGCTCCAGACCTCCACCTTGTCACCGACCACTCTGGCCAACAGGCAGCTACCCCGCCGGTCCGCGCGCAGCGCCAGCCCCACGCTGCCGCCGTACGACGCGACGTCCCGGCGGACCCGGGAGTCGAGGCGGGGTCGGTCGAGGTACGCGCCGACGGACGCCTCGGTCGCCGCGGGACCCGTCGGCAGTTCCCGGCGCAGCCGCTCGGTGAGGTCCGGCGGGAGCGTGGCAGCCGGCCGAGGGGTCACCGGTGCGGTCGTCGGGCAGTCCACCTCGGTCACCGGCTGGACCTCATCGGTCCGGTACACCAGCCGGTGGCAGAGGGTCACGTCGGCGTGTCCGCTGTCCGAGCCCGACCAGTCGGTCGTGGTGGCCTCGCCGTGGGTACGCACCACGAGCGACACTCCCCCGGCCCGGTCGACGCCCTCCAACGACATCAGCTCCAACCCGGTGCGGCCGTGCACGATTCGGCCGAACTCGTCGGCCTCCCACGGTCGCACCCGCTCGATCACGGTGATCACCTCGTCCAGCCGCCCGCGCGCCTCCCGCCGGGCCAGCGTCTCCGCGTCCTCCCCCTCGGCCCAGCCGCAGCCGGCTAGCAGCGCCGCCGCGAGCATCGTTCCCGCGGCCACGGCCGCCCCTCGCCCCGTCATCCCCCGCATGGCCGCATTCTGCCGCCAGGCCGCCACCGGCACCGTCCGGCGCGGATCTCGGAGTGACCGTTTCCGGACAGCAGGACGGCGGCGCCGCGCCCGAAGGTCAACGAGCTGGACCGTACACCCGGCCCCGGTCCACCGGATCAACCGTCGCCGGTGGACCACCTCGGTGGGCCGCCGCCTCGATCGGCGGCCAGGCCCGCCGGTCGGGCAGCGTTGCCGCCGATAGGCGACTCACCCCTGGGCAGCCGACGCGCCCGGTCGCACCGTGAGGGAGACGCCGGACCGCCGACCGTTCCCGGACATCTGGACCAACGCCGGTGCGGACGTCGCCGTCCCCAGCCACCCGCTCGCCGGCGCCGGTTGAGCAACCCCCGGAGGAACCGTGGACAGACAGAGCACAGAGGACATGGACTACCTGGTCGCCACGCTCGTCGAGGACGACGACCCGGAGACCCTCGCCGGCGAGGAGGTCGACCTCGACCTGGCCGCCGCGCTCGAAGAGGAGGAGTGAGATGGGCGTCCACCTGGCGCCCGCGCTGCGGGTGCTGCGCGAGGAGATCGACACCCGCTGGCCGCACCGGGACCACACTTCAGACGGCTGGCTGGGAGACGCCGGTCATCAGGCGCGCCGCAGCGATCATAATCCGGACAATGACGACCAGTCGGTCAACGCGGTCGATGTGGACATCGACGGCATCGACCCACTGCTGGTCGTCCGGCAGTGCGTGGCGCACCCGGCCACCCAGTACGTCATCTACAACCGGGTGATCTGGAGCCGCAGCAGGAGCTTCCGGCCGGCCCGCTACACCGGCCCGAACCCGCACGACAAGCACCTGCACGTCAGCGTCAGCCACCAGCGCGCGCTCGAGGACAGCCGGCAGCCCTGGGGCATCGCCACCGCCCCGGCGGTGCGGCTCGGCGACCGGGTGCTGCGGGACGGCAGCCGGGGCGGCGACGTCCGTGAGCTGCAGACCCTCGCCAACGCCCTCGATGCCCGGCTCAGCGTGGACGGGGCGTTCGGCGCGGCCACCGCCGCGTGGGTGCGTACCTTCCAGACCGCCCGGCGGCTCACCGCCGACGGCGTGGTGGGGCCCCGCACCGTCGCCGCGCTGCGCGCCGCCGGCCGCCCAACGCCGGCCGGCCCCGGGCCGCAACCGGTGCCCGCCCACGCGCCGGGCTCCCGGCTGCTGCGGGTCGGCGCCACCGGCGTTGACGTGGCGTTCGTGCAGCGCTTCGTCGGGGCGACGCGGTGCGGCCCGGCGAACGGGCGGTTCGACGCGACCACCGAGTCCGGCGTCCGCTGGTACCAGGGCATGCGCGGCCTGGCCGTCGACGGTGTGGTCGGGCGGGCCACCTGGGCGGCGATGGGCGTACGGGTGGGCTTCTGAGCCTGGCCCCGACCGGGTGGACGCCCGGTCGGGGCCGGTCGGGTCAGAGGGCGCGGGCCAGCCGGTCGGCGAGGACCCGGGCGAACCGGGCCGGGTCGGCCAGGTCGCCGCCCTCGGCGAGCAGCGCCATGCCGTACAGCAGCTCGGCGGTCTCGGCCAGCGCCGCGCTGTCGTCGCCCCGCTCGTGTGCGGCGCGCAGCCCGCTGACGAGCGGGTGGGTGGGGTTGAGCTCCAGGATCCGCTTGACCTGCGGCAGCTCCTGACCCATCGCGCGGTACATCTTCTCCAGCGTCGGGGTGATGTCGTGGGCGTCGCCGACGACGCAGGCCGGTGAGGTGGTCAGCCGGGAGGAGAGCCGGACCTCCTTGACGCTGTCGGCGAGCGCCTCGCCGAGGAAGGCGAGCAGGGCGCCGTACTCCTTGGCGCGCTGCTCCCGCTCGGCGGTGTCGGCACCCTCCGCCGCGGCGTCCAGGTCGACCTGGCCCTTGGCGATGGAGCGCAGCGGCCGGCCGTCGAACTGGCCGACCCGCTCCACCCAGACCTCGTCGACCGGGTCGGTGAGGAGCAGGACCTCGTATCCCCGGGCCCGGAACGCCTCCATGTGCGGCGAGTTCTCCAGCGTCGCCCGGGTCTCCCCGGTGGCGTAGTAGATCTCGCGCTGGCCCTCCTTCATCCGCGCGACGTAGTCGTGCAGGGTGGTCAGCTCGGCGGGGTCGTGGGTGGACGCGACGGAGACGACGTCGAGGATCGCCTCGGTGTTGTCCGGGTCCTCCAGCAGGCCCTCCTTGACCACCCGGCCGAACTCCGCCCAGAAGGTCCGGTAGCGCTCGGCGTGCGCGGTGCGCAGCTCCTTGACGGTGGCGAGGACCTTGCGGACCAGCCGCCGGCGGACGATCTGGATCTGCCGGTCCTGCTGCAGGATCTCCCGGGAGATGTTCAGCGACAGGTCGTGCGCGTCCACCACGCCCTTGACGAAGCGCAGGTAGTTCGGCATCAGCGCGGCGCAGTCGTCCATCACGAAGACGCGCTTGACGTAGAGCTGCACGCCGCGCCGGCCGTCGGCCATGAAGAGGTCGAAGGGGGCGTGCGACGGGATGAAGAGCAGCGCCTCGTACTCGAAGACGCCCTCGCCCCGCATGTGGATGGTCTCCAGCGGGTCGGTCCAGTCGTGGGCGACGTGCCGGTAGAAGTCGCGGTACTCCTCCTCGGCCACCTCGTCGCGGGGCCGCGCCCAGAGCGCCTTCATCGAGTTGAGCGTCTCGACCGTCGGCTCGGCGCCGTCGGCGCCGGGGGCGGTGGTACGGATCGGCCAGGCGATGAAGTCGGAGTACCGCTTGACGATCTCGCGGATCTTCGCCCGGTCGGTGTAGTCGAAGAGGTTGTCCTCGTCGTCGGCCGGCTTGAGGTGCACGGTCACCGCGGTGCCCTGGGGGGCGTCGTTGACGGTCTCGACGACGTACGTGCCCTCGCCGGTGGACTCCCACCGGGTGCCTTCGGCCTGACCGGCGCGGCGGGTCAGCAGGGTGACCCGGTCGGCGACCATGAACGTCGAGTAGAAGCCCACCCCGAACTGGCCGATCAGGTCCTGGCTGGCGGCTTCCTTGGACTCCTTCAGCCGACGCAGCAGCTCGGCGGTGCCGGAGCGGGCGATGGTGCCGATCAGCGAGACGACGTCGTCGCGGGACATGCCGATGCCGTTGTCCCGTACGGTCAGCGTCCGCGCCTCGGCGTCGACGTCGAGCTCGATGTGCAGGTCAGAGGTGTCGACGTCGAGGTCCTTGTCGACCAGCGACTCCAGCCGCAGCTTGTCCAGCGCGTCGGAGGCGTTGGAGATCAGCTCGCGCAGGAAGACGTCCTTGTGCGAGTAGATGGAGTGCACCATCAGCTGCAGCAGCTGGCGCGTCTCCGCCTGGAACTCCAGCGTCTCGGTCCGACCGCTCACACCAACCTCCTCATGCGTACGTCACGGTTCCGCGGGACAGGATACGAGCATCCGTGGCCACCGGAGTCACACCCGGTCGTCGGCCGGCCGGCGGGCCATCAGGTATGCCTGCGGGGTGGGTTCGGGGCGGCCGAACAGCTCCTCCGGCGCCCGCCACATCGTCGCGCGTACCTCCAGCCCGGCATCGGTCAGCAGCTCGGCGACCCGCTCGGGGCGGCGCCGGTGGAAGACCAGCGAGACCGGATCGCCCCAGGCGTCGGTGCGGTGCACGGCCTCGTCGCCGACCTGGAAGGCCAGCATCGCGTGCCCGCCGGGGACGAGGACCCGGCGGAAGCCGGCGAAGACCCGGGGCAGCAGCTCGTCCGGGACGTGGATGACCGAGTACCAGGCGACCAGGCCGGCGAGCGCGCCATCGGGCAGGTCGAGGTCCAGCATGGATCCCTCGGTGAATCGCAGGTCGGGGTGGGCGGCCCGGGCCTGCGCGACCATGCCGGGCGACAGGTCGAGGCCGGCGACGTCGAGGCCGAGGTCGCGCAGATGGCCGGTGATCCGGCCCGGGCCGCAGCCGACGTCGAGCACCGGCCCGCCGCCGGCGGCGAGGACCGTCTCGGCGAAGCCGGCCAGGATCGCCCGGTCCCACGGCCGGCCGGCGAGTTCGTCGCGCAGCCGCGCGGTGTACTCGGCGGCCATGGTGTCGTACGAGGCGCGGGTGGCGGTGAGGAAGTCCCGTTCGGTCACGGTCCGGCACCCTACCGTCCGCGGCGTCCGACCATTGTGGATCCCAGCGACCGGGACATCGTTCTCTTTCGCAAGAATGTGGAAAGTCTTTCTTCTCATGACTGATATTGCAACGATCTTCCACCTTCTTGCAGAGACTTCTAGCGTGGTCCCGGGCCTGCGGTGCGCGGGCCCGCGTCCGAGTGCGAAGGAAGAGACGTGTCCATCCGTACCCCGATGCACCTGGCGGTGGCCCTCGCCACCGTCACCACCCTGCTCCCCACGGCCTCCGCCGCGGCGGCGCCCCCCGGCGACACCGGGACCACGTTCCTCGTCGGGGCCCGGCCGGCCCCCGGCGCCCGCGCCGGCCACGGCGCCGACCTCGCCCGGCTCACCGACGACCTGGTCGCCGTCGGGCGGGCCAGCGGCGCGCGGCTCACCGTCCGCCGGGTGCTGGCCACCGGCGACCTGCTGGTGGCCGCCGACCGCCCCCTGCCCGCCGCCACCACCCGCGCGGTGACCGGCCGGCTCGCCGACCGCGCCGACGTCGCCTGGGCCCGCCCCGAGACGCGGGTACGCCCCGACTCCCGCCCCGACGACGCCCGGTGGGACGACCAGTGGGACCTGCACGACCCGCTCGGCGGCGTCTACGCCGAACCCGCCTGGGCCACCGGCGCCGACGGCGCGGGAATCACCGTCGCGGTCCTGGACACCGGCGCCACCGCGCACCGCGACCTGGCGGCGAACCTGCTGCCCGGCTACGACTTCGTCAGCGACCCCGCCGGGGCCCGCGACGGCGACGGGCGCGACCCCGACGCCACCGACCTCGGCGACTGGGAGGAGCCCGGCGACTGCGGGGACACCCGGCGGCGCCGGCCGGCGTGCCGCGCGGCGGGCCGGCGTCAGCGCTCCGGCCGGGGACGGCGGATGTCGTGTACGTGGTGGGCGACGTCGTGCAGGAAGTAGACCGCGAAGGTCCGTACCGTGAAGACCGAGCCGTTGCTGCGCCGGCCGGGCCGGTCCCACTGCTCCGTGCGGACCGCGTCGAAGGCCGCCGCGGTCGCCGCCGCCTCGGTGGCCAACTGGTCGGCCACCTCCGCCGGCGCCTGGTGGAAGTAGTCGTCCTCGACGGCGGTGGCGTCCTGGTCCCAGTTCGGGAAGACCGGGTCGTCCTGGCCGAGCATCAGCTCCAGCCGGCCTCGGAAGATCCGGCAGGTGTCCCGGACGTGGCAGGCGTACTCGACAGGGGACCAGACGGTGGGCGCCGGGCGCCGGGCCGCGTCGGCGCGGGCGAGCGCCTCCCGCCAGACCGGGACGGTGCCCCGCAGGCGGTCGCCGGTGGTCGCCACGTCCTGCGGGGAGAACCCGCACTGCGCGCAACCGTCCTCGATGACGAAGGTCCAGTCGGCCGTCTCGGGCGGAATGACGTGCGGCTGCGGCATGGGAGGAGTCTGCCACCCCGGCGGCGTCGGGGGCACCCCTGGTTGATCGAGAACCGCACCGGGGCGGGGAGGGCCGTCGTGCGCGGTCGCCGCCGCCGGCGGAACCGCCCCGGATAGGGTGCACCGGGGGCAACGGGTCGTCCGGAAGGGGTGGTGGTCGTGTCGCGGGACACCGAGCGGAAGGTCGTCGCCGCCAACAAGAAGGCCCGCCACGACTACACCGTCCTCAAGACGTACGAGGCGGGGATCGTGCTGGCCGGCACCGAGGTCAAGTCGCTGCGCGAGGGACGGGTGTCGCTGGTCGACGCGTTCGCCCAGGAGCGCGACGGCGAGCTCATGCTGTACGGCCTGCACATCGCCGAGTACGGCTACGGCACCTGGACCAACCACCAGCCCCGGCGGACCCGCAAGCTGCTGCTGCGCCGGGTGGAGATCGACCGGATCCTGGAGAAGCTGCGCGACGGCGGGGTGACCCTGGTGCCGCTGTCGATGTACTTCAGCAACGGCTGGGCGAAGGTCGAGATCGCGCTGGCCCGGGGCCGCAGGTCGTACGACAAGCGCCAGGTGCTCGCCGAGCGGGACGCCAACCGGGAGATCGCCCGCGAGCTGGGCCGCCGCCTGAAGGGCCGCCGTCCCGGCCGTCCGGCCTGACCGGCGCTCGCGCCCCACGTCACCCCGCCGCCTCCCGTGTCGTGTCGACGGTCGCCGGTGCGGTGGCGAGGACGACCGCGGCGACCACCGTCACCAGGATCGCCGCCACCACCCACGGCAGCCAACCGGCGCGGACGCCGTCGCCGAGCAGGAGCACGCCGGCGACAGAGGGGGCGACCACCTCGACCGCCCAGAGCACGGCGGTGACCGGCCCGACCTGCCCGTACCGCAGGGAGTGGGCGTAGAGCAGCGTCCCCGCCACCCCCGACACCAGCAGGCCCCAGAGGATCGGGTCCAGGGCCAGTTCCCAGACCGCCGCCACCGGCCGGCCCAGCGGGTCCGCCGGCAGCACGAGGGCCCGGGCGCAGAGTGCCGTGACGGCCCAGGCGGCGCCGGCGAGCGCCGCGCTGAGCACAGGCGACACCCGCCGTGCCGCCAGCACGCCGGCCACGGTGGTCACCAGCGCCGCGGCCGCCAGCCCGGTGGCCAACGCCACGGACGGGACGACCGCCCGCTCGGCACCCGCCGAGAGGGAGATGACCACCAGGGCGGCGACGGTCGCCACGATGGCGGCGGTGTCGCGGCGACGCAGCCGGGCCGCCAGGACGACCCGCGCCAGCACGGCGGTGACCGCCAGGGAGCCGGCCGTGACCGACTGGACCTCGTAGACCGGCAGCCGTCGCAGGGCGACCAGCGAGGCGAGGAACGCCAGCGTGTCGCAGGCCAGCCCGGCGAGGTACAGGGGGTGGCCGAGGGCGCGCAGGGTGCTGCGGCCGCGCCGGGCGCCGACGGCCTGGAGGACCGAGCCGAGCCCGTAGCCGACGGCGGCGGCGACGGCGAACACCAGCGCGACGGTGGCGGTCACCGGTGCCCGTCCGCGATGCGCCCGCGATGCCGGACGACCGGTGCCGGGGCGGCGACGTGGCGGACCGCCCCACCCCGGTTTCGCGTCACCGCTGGATTGTCACCCCACCGCTGCGCCGCCCGCATTCCCGGCGATCACAAGAAGTCTTGTACGACATTTCTTGTACGTGTAGCGTGACGCGCATGGCGGAGGAACCGACGACCCTGCACCTCACCGATCCACGGGCGATGCGCGCGCTGGCCCACCCCACCCGGCTGCGCCTGCTCGGCGAGTTGCGGCGGCGCGGCCCGCAGACCGTCGGGATGCTCAGCGACGTCATCGACGAGGCCGTCGGGTCGGTCAGCTACCACCTGGGCCGGCTCGCCGAGCACGGCTTCGTCCGGGAGGCCCCCGAGTTGGCCCGCAGCCGCCGCGAACGATGGTGGCGTGCCGCCCACGAGCGCACCGAGTGGGAGCTGATGGACGTCCTCGCCGACCCCGAACGCCGGGCCGCCTCCGACCTGCTGCGGCGGGCCGTCCTCGAGCGGTACGTGGACCGGCTGCGCGGCTACCTCGACGCCGAGTCCACTCTCGAACCCGAATGGGTACGCGGCACCACCAGCAGCGACTCCTGGCTGCACCTGACCAGCGACGAGCTGGTCGAACTGCGGGCCGACCTGGAAGCGCTGACGGCGCGCTGGCAGGCCCGCAGCGACCCCGACCGGCCCGACGCCCGCACCGTCACGCTGATGTACCACGCCTTCCGGGACCCGCGATGACCCCCGGACCTCGCCGCCGGGGGCCGTTGACCGGTCTGCTCGTCGGGCACGCCGTCTCGCTGACCGGCAACATGCTCACCCTCATCGCGCTGCCGCTCTACGTCCTCGCCGAGACCGGCTCCCCGGCGGCGACCGGCCTGACCGGCGCCTTCGCCACCGCGCCGGTCGTCCTCGGCGGCGCGCTCGGTGGGGTGCTCGTCGACCGGATCGGCTACCGGCGGTCCAGCGTCCTTGCCGACCTGGTCTCCTGTGGCACGGTCGCCGCCGTACCGCTGCTCGACGCCACCGTCGGCCTGCCGTTCTGGGCGCTGCTCGGCCTGGTCTTCGTCAGCGGCCTGCTCGACACCCCCGGACAGACCGCGCGCACCGCCCTGCTCCCCGAGGCCGCGAGCGCGGCGGGGATCCCCATCGAGCGGGCGATCGGCTGGTTCGAGGCCACCGAGCGCGGCGCCCGGCTGCTCGGCGCGCCCGTGGCCGGGCTGCTGGTCGCCGCGATCGGTGCGCTGCCCGTGCTCGCCGTGGACGCCGCCACCTTCGCGGTCTCCGCGCTGGCCGTCGCGCTGCTGGTGCCCCGGAGCCTGCGCCCCGCCGACACCGCCGTCGAGGAATCCGCCGGCTACTGGCGGGACCTCGCCGCCGGGCTGCGCTTCCTGACCCGGGAGCCGCTGCTGCGCGCCATGGTGCTGCTGATCCTGGTCACCAACTGCTTCGACGCGGCCAAGAGCAGCGTGCTGCTGCCCGTGGTCGCCGACCGGGAACTCGGCGGGCCGACCGCGTTCGGCCTGCTGGTCGGGGCGATGGGCGGCGGAGCGCTGGTCGGGTCGCTGCTGTTCAGCGCGGTCGGCCACCGGCTGCCCCGGCGGGCCACCCTCGTCACCGCGTTCGCCGTCGCCGGCGGGCCCCCGTTCTGGGCCCTGGCCGCCGCTCCCCCGCTCCCCGTGGTCGTCGCGATCTTCGCGGTCGCCGGCTTCGCCGCCGGCGCGATCAACCCGCTGATCGGGGCGATCGAGCTGGAACGGGTGCCCGCCCACATGCGGGCCCGCGTCTACGGGGTGATCGGTGCGGGCTGCTGGGCGGCCATGCCGCTCGGGGCGCTCGGCGCCGGCCTGGCCGCCGACCGGTACGGCACCACCGCCACCCTGGTCACGGTCGGCGCCTGCTACCTGCTGGTGGTGCTCACCCCGCTGCTGGGCGGGCCGTGGCGCACCATGCGCCGACCCGCCGCCGCGCCGCCGCGTCAGCCCGAACCGGCGCCGGCAACGACGGGCCCACCGACACCGGTCAGTCCGCCAGCGCGAAGCTGATCGCGCGCACCTGCTGAGGCGCGACCGACACCCAGAACCGGCCGTCGTGGCAGCCGGTGGAGATCTGCACCAGCCCCGGGTCGGGCAGCCGGTCCCGGACCGCGCGGACGGCCGGGGCGAACGGGTCGGCGGCGCCGATCGCCACCCGCAGTGGCAACCGGGCCAGCTCGGCGGTGCGGCCGGAGACGTCGTAGCGGTCCCACTCCGCCGCCGAGTCGTACGCGCCGGCGTTCACCGCGCGGGCGTCCTCATAGGAGTGGAAGATTGCCGGCGAGGTGGCCACCACCAGTCGGAACCGGTCCGGGCGGGTCACCCCGGCCAGGAGCGCGCCGTAGCCGCCCATCGACCAGCCGGCCACCGCGAGCCGGTCGGTCCGCAGCCCCTTCGCCGCCAGCAGCGGCACGAACTCGTCGGTGAGCATGCCCAGCGGATCGTCGCCGGCGTGCGGATGCCAGTACCCGTCCCCACCGTCCACCGCGGCCAGCACGAAGGGCGGCGCGCCGGTGGCGACCGCCCCGGCCAGGAACGCCGGATAGTCCCCGTTGCCGACAGCCGCGGCGGCGTCGCTGGCGTACCCGTGCAGGGCCAGGCAGACCGGCAACCGGGCGCCCGGGGCGTACCCGGGCGGGTAGGAGAGCGCGAAGCCGACCTCCCGGCGGCGCGCCACGGAGCGGAAGCGGCCGGTGACCGGCGCCTGCGGCGTGCCGCGCAGCCCGTCCGGCGGGCGGGACGCGTCGCACCGGCCGAGGGCGTGGTCGAGCACCGACCGGCCGGGCAGCACCCCCGCGCCGACCAGCCCGATCCCACCGGCGGACGCCGCCGTCACCCCGACCGCGACGCCCAGCAAGGTCAGCGCGCGACGGCGGGTGATCGGCATGGAGTCACGGTAGACCGCGCAGGTCACGGCCGTGGTCCCGCGCCGCCGGGCGGTGCCGGCCCGTCCGGGTAGACTGCCGGAATGAGGACAGCAACGTGACCAGCGGGTCTCGGCCGAAGGGGCCGTCCGGTCACGTCTGCTGGAGCTACGACGACCCGGCCACCCTCGACGCCCGCGCTCGGGAGTATCTCCTCGCCGGGCTCGCAGTCGGCGAGCGGGTGCAATACGCCAGCGCGGAGCCGGCCGGGGACGTGGTACGGCGGTGGAGCGCCGATCCGCGGCTCCGTGAGGCGCTGCGTACCGGCGCGGCCGAGGTGGTGTCGATCGCCGACACCTACGGCGACGGCACGGTCGACCCGACGGCCCAGGTCGCGGTGTACGCCGCGATGACGGACGCGGCGCTGGCCGACGGGCACACCGGGCTGCGGGTGGTCGCCGAGGCCTCCTCGCTGGTCCGCACCGCCGCGCAACGCGAGACGTTCACGCGGTACGAGCACCTGGTCGACCGGTTCATGCGCGGCCGGCCGATGTCGGCGGCCTGCGCGTACGACCGGCGGCTGCTCGACGACCGGGCGGTCGAGGAGCTGGCCAGCGTGCACCCGGCGGCCGACCCGGGCAGCACGCTGTTCCACCTCCACGCCGCCGAACAGGTCGACGGGCGCCTCGTCCTCACCGGCGAACTCGACACCTCGAACCAGGAGCTCTTCGCCACCACGCTGCGCCGGGTCGACCCCGAACCGGGCGGCACCGAACTGGTGCTCGACGGCGACGGGCTGCGCTTCGTGGACTACCGCAGCCTGGTACACCTGCACCGGCACGCCGAACGGCGCGGCACGACCGTGCTGCTGCGCACCACGCTGGGCCCCGCCGCCCGGCTGGTCGAGCTGCTGGGGCTGCGCGGGATCAGGGTGGAGACGATCCGATGAGGACCGGTGCCGCCGCCGACCACCACGGCTACTACCACGAGGCGGTCCTCTACGGCTCCGACGAGGAGCTGCTCGCCGTCGTGTTGCCCTTCCTCACCGGCGGGGTCGCCGCCGGCGAGCCGACGATGGTGGCCTTCGGCGACCGGAACGCCGACCTGGTGCGCTCCGCGCTGCCCCGGAACTCCGGCGTCACCTTCCTGCCCGGCGGCGACGTGTACGCCCGGCCGGCGACGGCGATCCGGTCGTACCGGCAGCTGCTGGCCGACCATGTGGCGGCGGGGGCGACCCAGATCCGGATCATCGGTGAGCTGCAACCCGTGCTGTTCGGGCCGACCTGGGACTGGTGGGCCCGCTACGAGTCGGCGATCAACCACGCGTACGACGACTTCCCGCTGTGGAGCATGTGCGGCTACGACACCCGGGTCACGCCGTCCGCCGCGCTGGCCGACGTCGTCCGCACCCATCCGCGGACCGCCAGGCCGGACGGCCGGCACGTGCCGAACGCGGACTACCTCCCGCCCGTCGACTATTTGCGGCAGGACCGGCCGATGGTCCTCGACCCGTTGCAGCACACCAGCCCGGCGGTGGAGCTGGTGGACCCGACGCCGGCGCAGGCCCGACAGGCCGTCCATCTCGCCGGCGCCGACCGGCTGCCCGCGGACGACCTCGACGACCTGGCCGTCGCGGTGAGCGAGACGGTGACCAACGCCGAGCGGCACGGGCTGCCGCCGGTATGGTTCCGGCTCTGGACCGGGGCGGACCGGATCGTGGTGACGGTGAGCGACCGGGGCACCGGGCCGAGCGATCCGTTCGCCGGGATGCTGCCGGTGCGCGGCGCGACGGCCGGCGGGCTGGGACTCTGGATCACCCACCAGTCCTGCAGCCACGTGTCGATGCAGCGGGGCGCGGACGGCTGCACGCTGCGACTGACCGCCGGGAACCCGCACTTCACGGCCTGACCGAGCCGATCCCCACGCCCCTGACCGAGCTGGTCCCGTCGCCTTGACCGGACCGATCCCGGGCGGCCGACGGGTCAGTCGCGCAGCAGGTCGGCGTGGACGGCGCGCAGCCGGTCGAGCTCCCGGTCGGTGCCCGGCGGGACCCGGCGGTCCAGCTCGGCCCAGACCTCGGCGAGCGCGTCGGTGACCGCCCGCAGCTCGGCCGCGTGCCGGCGGGCGCCCTGCCGGTGCGACTCCTCCAGCCGGCGGGCCCAGCCCGCCGTGACGGCGGCCAGCCGCTCGGCGTCGGCGCGGGCCTGGGCCGCGGTGCGGGCCGCGGTCGCCGGCACGATCGCCGCGACCGGACGGGTGTCGCCGTCGCGGGTGACCAGGGTGACCGTGTCGGTCAGCTCGGCCATCGCGATCAGCGGGGTCAGCCGGGTGCGCAGCTCGCGCAGCGGCACGGAACGGGGTCGCCCACTGTGGTGGGTCAGCGCGGGGGCAGCCATGCCGACATGCTGCGACCCGGGTACGACATTTACCGTCGTGACGGTCCCGCCCGGCGGTACGTCGGGTTGACGCGCCCGGGGCGGGGTGGGCGGTCGCCCACCCCGCCCCGGCCGATCAGCTCGCCTGCAGGGTCACGTCGTCGATGACGAAGCTGGTCTGCAGGGACGCGTCCTCCGTGCCGGTGAACTTCAGGGTGACGGTCTGCCCGGCGTACGCGCCGGCGTTGAACGAGCGCAGCACGTACCCGCTGGCGGCGTTGACGTTCGAGTACGTCGCCAGGGTGGTGGTGCCGAGCTGGACGGTCAGCCTGTCATAGACGGTGCTGCCCGACTCGGCGGTGTCGATGTGCAGGTAGAAGGCGAGGGTGTAGGTCGAGCAGCCGGCCGGCACGGTCACCGACTGGGAGAGCGTGTCGGTGTGGGTGCTGCCGTAGCCGTCCAGCCACGCCTTGTACGAGCCGGTCCGGGCGGCCTGGCTGGTCGAGTTGGTGATCACGCCGGAGGTGGCGGTCCATGGGGCGGTGCCGGACTCGAAGCTGCTGTTGCCGATCACCTGGCCACCGGCGCAGCCGCCGGTACCGGTCACCGTCAGGCTGTACGTGGCGGTCCGGGTGGCCGAGCCGGTGCCGGTCACCGTGATGGTGAAGGTGCCGGTGGTGGCCGTCGACGAGGCGCTGACGGTCATCGTGGCGGAGTTGCCGGAGGTCACCGACGACGGGCTGAACGACACGGTGACGCCGCTGGGCGCCCCGCTGGCCGACAGCGCCACGGTCTGCGCGCTGCCGCTGGTGGTGGCGGTGCTGACCGTCGCGGTGGTGGAGGCGCCGCGGGCGACGCTGCCGGAGGTCGGGCTCACCGCGACGGAGAAGTCGTTGGTGGGGGTGCCGCCGACCGCGAGCTGCCAGATGGCGTACGCGACGCCGTCCGCGCTGCGGTTGAGGACGGTCGCGTTGATGTTGCTGGTGGTGTCGCAGGAGCGGTGGTAGCAGGAGTCGTACGCCGCCCCGGCGGTGCCGCCCCACTTGCTGGCCTGGGCCGAGGTCTTGGTGGCGCTGGCGCCGGCCGCGTAGCCGGAGGTGGGGATGCCGGCGTTCTGGAACGAGTAGTCGTCCGAGCGGCCCTGCCCCTCGACGTTCTCCTCCGGCTGGAGGCCGAACGAGTCCCAGTACGCCTTCAGCGGCGCGGCCGTGGTGGAGGTGACCCGGTTGATGAAGTAGCCGCCGTTGGGCGAGCCGACCATGTCGAAGTTGTAGTAGCCCTTGATGTAGCCCTTCTGGGTGGTGCTGAGCTGGCTGACGTAGTACTTCGAGCCCTGCAGGCCCTGCTCCTCGCCGTTCCACCAGGCGAACCGGACCCGCTTGCTCATGGTCGGGTTCTGCGCGGCGAGCACCAGGGCGTTCTCCAGCAGGGTGGCGGAGCCGGAGCCGTTGTCGTTGATGCCCGGTCCGGCGGAGACGCTGTCCAGGTGCGCGCCGAACATGACGACCTGGTCGGTGGGGCCCTGCGGCCACTCGGCGATCAGGTTGTTCCCGGGGTAGGTGCAGGTGGAGCAGTACTGCTCGCTGACGGTGTAGCCGGCGGCCTGGAGCTTGGACTTCACGTAGCTGACCGAGGCGGTGTAGCCGGCCGAGCCGGCCCGCCGGTTGCCGCCGTTGTTGGTGGCGATGGTGTTGAGCTGGGTCAGGTGTGCCTGGACGTTGGTGATTGAGATGTCCGGGGCGGCGAGCGCGGCGACGGGGGCGACGGCCGGCGCCGCGGTGCCCGGCCGGGCCGTGGTGGTGGCCGAGGCCGGTTGCGCGGCCAGGGTCAGCGTCACCGCGGCGAAGGCGGCGAGCGCGATGCCCGTGGTCGGGGGTCTGCGCTTCATGGGGGCTCCTCGTGGGGGTCGACGGGGCGTACGCCCGGCGTCACCACGTCCCGCCGGTGGGGGTGGACGGGGTGGACGGGACGCCCGCGGCCCGGGGGTGGGGTCGCGGCGGTCACGCCGGGAATGAAACACTGACATGTATCAATGTCGTGGTCAATCGGTCGGACGGCGTCACATTTCCGGGCTCCGCGCGACCGATGTCACGGCGGGCCCCGGGCCGGGTGATGGATCGGTCCGAGCCGGGCATACTGCCCCGATGCCACCGCCGCCGGAGCCCGACCTGCTCGCCGCCCTGCGCGCCGGGACGCGCCGCCAGCATCATGAGGTGGAGCGCGTCCTCGGCCTGCCCGGGCGGATCCGGTCGCGCGCCGACCTCGCGGCCACGCTGGCCGGGATGCTGGCCGGCTGGCAGCCGGTGGAGGACGCCCTCGCCGCCGTCGACTGGCGTCCGCTGGGCCTGGCCGACCGGCTCGGCGCCGCCGCCGACCTGATCCGCGCCGACCTGCGGGAACTCGCCGCCTCCGGCGACGCCCCGCCCGCCGGCGGCGACCCGGGGACCGGCGCCGCGGCGCCCCGCTTCGGCACCCTCGCCCGGGCGGTCGGCGGCCGGTACGTGCTGCTCGGCAGCGCGCTGGGGGGCCGGATCATCGCCCCGGTGGTGGACCGCCGCCTCGGCCCGGGCGCGACCCGCTTCTTCCGCCGTGCCGGGCTGGACCCGGAGGGCGACTGGGCGGCCTTCCGCGCCGCGGTCGCCGACCACCGGTGGCACCCCGAGCAGCGGGCCGAGGCGGTGGTGGCCGCCGTCGAGACCTTCGACGCGATCGGCCGGGCCGCCGCCCGTACCCTCGCCGCGCGCCGCCCCGACTGACCGACGTCGCGGCCCGGATCCTCGTCGCGGACCGGTAGGCACCTCGTGTACACACCGCGCGTATACACGGTGTGTATAGTCGTCCGCGTGTCCATCGGTCAGACTTTCCTCGGCCTTCTCGAAGCCAGCCCCCGGCACGGCTACGACATCAAACGCCTCTACGACGAACGCTTCGGCCACGCCCGCCCACTGGCCTACGGCCAGGTCTACGCCACCCTGTCCCGGCTGCTGCGCGGCGGCCTGGTCGAGGTCGAGGCGGTCGAGCCCGGCGAGGGCCCCGACCGCAAGCGGTACGCGATCACCCACGCGGGCGTCACCGACGTCCGGCGGTGGCTCTCCACTCCGGAGAAGCCCGAGCCCTACCTCCAGAGCACCCTCTACACGAAGGTGGTGCTCGCCCTGCTCACCGGGCGCGACGCCGCCGACCTGCTGGACGTCCAACGCGCCGAGCACCTGCGGCTGATGCGGGAG
The DNA here is from genome assembly GCF_036902735.1 of Micromonospora lacuserhaii. Taxonomy (NCBI): domain Bacteria; kingdom Bacillati; phylum Actinomycetota; class Actinomycetes; order Micromonosporales; family Micromonosporaceae; genus Micromonospora; species Micromonospora lacuserhaii. The sequence continues at coordinate 37,332 of NZ_JBAKHO010000027.1, forward strand.
CTGACCCGCCGCAAGCGCGACGGCGACCTCGCCGAGCAGCTGATCTGCGACCACGCGCTGTTCCACCTGGAGGCCGACCTGCGCTGGCTGGAGCTGACCGCCGCCCGCCTCGACGAGCTGTCCGCGACGGTGCGGCGATGAACGGCGGCACGGCGATGAACGGCGGTGCGGCGATGAACGGCGGCACGGCGTCCGCCGCCACCCCGCTGCTGGTGGCCGAGGACCTGCACCGCAGGTTCGGCGGAACCGTCGCGCTGGCCGGCGCGTCGCTGCGGGTCGACCCGGGCGAGGTGGTGGCGGTGATGGGCTCGTCCGGCTCCGGCAAGTCCACCCTGCTGCACTGCCTCGCCGGCATCGTCCGCCCCGACGGCGGGCGGGTCCGGTTCGACGGCCGGGACCTGGCCGCGCTCTCCGACGCCGCGCGCAGCGCGCTGCGCCGGGAGGCGTTCGGGTTCGTGTTCCAGTTCGGCCAGCTGGTGCCGGAACTGACCTGCCTGGAGAACGTCGCGCTGCCGCTGCGGCTGGCCCGCCTCGGCCGCCGGGAGGCGGAGCGACGGGCCACCGAGTGGCTGACTCGGCTGGAGGTGGCCGACGTCGCGGGCAAGCGCCCCGGCGAAGTCTCCGGCGGTCAGGGCCAGCGGGTCGCGGTGGCCCGGGCCCTGGTCACCACCCCCCGGGTGATCTTCGCCGACGAGCCGACCGGGGCGCTGGACTCGCTCAACGGCGAGCGGGTGATGCGGCTGCTCACCGGCGCCGCCCGGGAGACCGGCGCGGCGGTGGTGCTGGTGACGCACGAGGCGCGGGTGGCCGCGTACTCGGACCGCGAGGTGGTGGTGCGCGACGGTCGTACCCGCGACCTGGAGTCGGTCGCGTGAGCCCGCTGCGACGCGTCCGGGGCGCGACGGCCGACCTCGCGATGGGGGCCCGGATGGCGGTCACCGGTGGGCGGGACGGCTGGACCCGGGCACTGCTCACCGCCGTCGGCGTGGGCATCGGCGTGGCGCTGCTGCTGCTCGCCGCCGCCGTACCCGGCGCACTGGACGACCGCCGGGCGCGCGGCGACGCCCGCGACGACCTGCGGATCGGCGAGCAGCTCACCGCGGGCCCGCACACGCTGCTGGTGGCCACCGTGGACACCGAGTTCCGGGGCCGCCCGGTGCGCGGCCGGCTGGTCCGGCCAGAGGGGCCCGACGCGCCCGTCCCGCCGGGGCTGGGCAAGCTGCCCGCGCCGGGCGAGGTGGTGGTCTCCCCCGCGCTGCGCGACCTGCTCGACTCCCCCGACGGCGCGCTGTTCGCCCCCCGCCTGGCCGGGGCCCGGATCACCGGCACGATCACCGAGCAGGGGCTCGCCGGCCCCACCGAGTACGCCTTCTACGCCGGCAGCGACCGGCTCCGCGCCGACCTGGGCGCCACCCGGCTCGACGCCTACGGTGGCGGGCTGCCCGGCGAGGGCTTCGGCCCGGTGCTGATGCTGCTGGTGTCGGTCATCTTCGTCGTCCTGCTGCTGCCCATCGCCGTCTTCCTCGGCGCGGCCGTGCGCTTCGGCGGCGAACGCCGCGACCGGCGGCTGGCCGCGCTGCGCCTGGTCGGCGCGGACGCCGCGATGGTCCGGCGGATCGCCGCCGGCGAGGCGGCCGCCGGCGCGCTGCTCGGGGTCGCCGTCGGCGGCCTGCTCTTCGCCGCCGGCCGCCAGCTCGTCCCGCTGGTCACCCTCATGTACCTCAGCGTGTACGCCGACGACGTCCACCCGCCCCTGCCGCTGGTGGCGGCCGTGGTCGTCGCCGTACCGGCGCTCGCCGTCCTGGTGGCGATGGTGGCGCTGCGGGCGGTGGTGGTCGAGCCGCTCGGGGTGACCCGCCGGGGCGAGGCGGCACGCCGCCGGCTCTGGTGGCGGCTGCTGTTGCCCGCCGCCGGGCTGGCCCTGCTGCTGCCGCTCACCGGGATCCGCTCCGACGGCGGAGAGGTGACCCGGTGGCAGGTGCCGGCCGGCGCGGTCCTGCTGCTCGTCGGCACGGTCACGCTGCTGCCCTGGGTGACCGAGCTGCTGGTCCGCCGGCTGCGTGGCGGCCCGGTGGCCTGGCAGCTCGCGGTACGGCGGATGCAGCTGGACGCGGCCACCTCGGCCCGGCTGGTCAACGGCATCGCGGTGGCGGTGGCCGGCACCATCGGCCTGCAGATGCTCTTCGCCGGGGTGTCCGGCGAGTTCACCACCGACACCGGCCAGGACACCTCCCGGGCGCAGGTGCAGGTGCAGTTCGCCGCAGGCCCGGACGCCGCGGGGGCGCTGCGCCGACTCGGCGACACCACCGGCGTCACCGGCGTGATCGGCACCCTGGTCACCGTGGCCGTCGCGGGCGATCCGCAGCGCGTCCCCACCGAACTGCGGATCGGTGACTGCGCCGCGCTGGCCGAGTTCGCCCGGCTCGACCGGTGCGCCGACGGCGATGTGTTCCTGGTCCCGGCCCCCGAGCGCGGCACCGGCACGGTCGCGGCCGGCACCGCGTTGAGCCTGGACGGCACGGCAGGGTGGCGGATACCGGCGGCCGCCCGGCCGGCCCCGGCCCGGCCCGACCCCGCCGGCTGGCCGCACGGCGGGGTACTGCTCACGCCCGGCGCGGCCCGCGCGGCGTCCCTCGGCCCGCTGCGCGGCGACGCCTTCGTGCGACTCGACCCCGCCGAACCGGACGCCCTGGAGCACGTCCGGAACACCGTCGCCACGGTCGACCCGACGGCGTACGTCGGCGTCCTCGCCCGGACCACCGAGGACCCGCGCTTCACCGACGTGCGGCGCGGGCTCTACCTCGGCGCGGTGGTCACCCTGCTGCTGATCGCGGTGAGCATGCTCGTCGGAACCCTGGAACAGCTACGGGAGCGCCGCCGGCTGCTGGCCATGCTGGTGGCCGTCGGCACCCGCCGCGGCACGCTCGGCTGGTCGGTGCTCTGGCAGACCGCCGTGCCGGTGCTCGTCGGGCTGGGCCTGGCGGTCGCCTTCGGCCTGGGGCTCGGCGCGGCCCTGCTGCGCATGGTCCAGGCCCCGGTGACCGTCGCCTGGCCGGTGGTCGGGCTGTCGGTGGCCCTCGGCGCGGCGACCGTGCTGCTGGTCACCGGGCTGAGCCTGCCGGTGCTCTGGCGGCTCACCCGGCCGGACGGGCTGCGTACGGAGTGAAGTGGCCCGGGGCCGCTCCCGAGGGTGGGGCGGCCCCGGGCAGGATGGGGCAATGCGTCTGGTGTCCCTGCTTCCCTCCGCCACCGAGATCGTCTACGCCCTGGGCCTCGGCGACGACCTGGTCGGGGTGACCTTCGAGTGCGAGGTGCCGGCCGCCGACCGGGCCGGCAAGACCGTCGTGGTGGGCGGCACCGACACCCACGGGATGAGCCCCGGCGAGATCGACGCGCACGTCCGGGCGCAGCTCGCGGCCGGCGCCGACCTGTACACCCTGCACGCCGACGCGCTCTCCGGCCTCGACCCGGAGCTGATCCTGACCCAGGGCCTCTGCCGGGTCTGCGCGCTGCCCTCCGGGCACGTCGTCGACGCCCTGGACCACCTGGGCTGCCGCGCCGACGTGCTCTCGCTCGACCCGTACACCCTGGACGAGGTGCTCGACAGCGTCCTCGCCGTGGGCGCGGCGGCGGGCGTACCGGAGCGGGCGGGTGATCTGGTCGGCGCGCTGCGCGACCGGCTCGCGGCGGTCGCGGCGGCGGTCGCCGGCCGACCCCGCCCCCGGGTGGCGGTGGTCGAGTGGACCGACCCGCCGTTCACCGCCGGGCACTGGATCCCCGACCTGGTGCGCGCGGCCGGCGGCGAGCCGGTCGCCACCCGGCCGGGCGCCCGCTCGGTGCAGGTGCCGTGGTCGGAGCTGCGCGACGCCGCACCGGAGATCGTGCTGGTCACCCCTGCGGCTTCCACCTCGACGGCGCGGTGGCGCAGGCCGCGACGGTCACCCCGCACTTCCCGGGCGTCCCGGTCTGGGCGGTCGACGCCGACGCGCTGGTGGTCCGGCCCGGTCCGCGGCTGGTCGACGGGGTGGAGGCGATCGCCGCCGTGCTGCACCCCGACGCGGTGCCCGCGCCGCCGGCCGGCGCGGTGGCCCGGGTGGCCTGACCGGTCACTCCGCGCCGGCCGGCAACGCCTCCGCCGAGGTGGTCCTCGCGTAGAGCAGGAACCGGCCGGACCGGTGGGCGCCGACCAGGCCGGCGTCGCGCAGCGCGGTGGATCGGCGACCCCGGCGCGCGCGGCTGACGGCTGTTGCCCCGCTGTTACGCGCCGGTGGGGCGGCTGTGGAGTTGGCGGCCCACCGTCGACCTGGAGCGGCCCGCCCGATCCGGGCCGGACGAACCAGGGAGGAACCATGCGATCCACGAGGACACTGGGCGCGGTGGCGACGGTCGTACTCGCCGTGCTGCTCACCGCGACCGGCGCGGCCACGGCGACCGGCCGGCCCACCGCCACGGCGCTGGCCGCCACGACCACCACGCCGTACTGCGGCATTACCTGGGGCAGCACCGCCAAGTCCGGCGGCACGCTGCGCACCGCGTCGCTGCTGACCACCCGCACCGGGCGGCACGACTGCTACGACCGGCTCGTCTTCGAGTTCGAGGGCGCGGCCAACGGCTACTCGGTGGCCTACGGCGCGGCGTGGACCGAGGGGCAGGGGCTGGCGCTGTCGCCGTACACCGCCGGTGGGGCGCTGCTGCGGGTGTCGCTGCGCGAGCCGGCGGTCGGCTACCCGCACCGGTCCGGGGACCACGTGGCCAACGTGGTCGGTTACCGGACGCTGCGGGACGTGGTCTACGGCGGGACGTTCGAGGGCTACAGCACCTTCGCCGTCGGCGTACGCGCGCAGCTGCCGTTCCGGGTGCTGGTGCTCGCCGGGCCCGGCACGCACAGCCGGATCGTGCTCGACGTCGCCCACCAGTGGCAGCAGTGACCACCCGCCGGGACGGGGGCCCGGCGCCGACCGGGCCCCCGTCACCGGCCGTTGCGCCGGGTCGTCCCAGCCCCGCCCGGGGCTACCCTCAGGAAATCATGGACGGCCGGGTGCTGCTGGTCGAGGACGATGCCTCCATCCGGGAGGTCACCGCCCTCGGTCTGCGGCGGGCCGGTTTCCGGGTGGCCACCGCGGTCGACGGCCGCGCCGCCCTCGCCGCCTGGCGGGCTCAACCGGTCGACCTGATCGTGCTGGACGTGATGCTGCCGGGCATGGACGGTCTCCAGGTGTGCCGCGAGATCCGCCGGACCAGCCAGGTACCGATCCTGATGCTGACCGCGCGTACCGACACCATCGACGTGGTGGTCGGGCTGGAGTGCGGCGCCGACGACTACCTGCGCAAGCCGTTCGACCTGCCGGAGCTGGTGGCCCGGGTGCGGGCCGCGCTGCGCCGGGCCACCGCCGTCGTCGAGGAGGCCGTGCTGGCCGTCGGCGGGTTGGAGATCGACCCGGGCCGGTTCGTGGCCCGCCGCGACGGGCGGGAGCTGACCCTGACGGCCACCGAGTTCCGGCTGCTGCTGGAGCTGGCCCGCCGTCCCGGCCAGGTCTTCACCCGCGAGCTGCTGCTCGACCGGGTGTGGAACCACTCCCACCTCGGCGACTCCCGGCTGGTCGACGTGGCCGTGCAGCGGCTGCGGGCCAAGGTGGACGACGACCCCGCCGCGCCCCGGCTGATCCACACCGTACGCGGGGTGGGCTACAAGCTCGCCACGACCTGACAGGGGGCGCGATGGCCGCGGGCACCGTACCGCCGGGGCGGCTGCGACGCCGGTTGACGGTGGCGTTCGTGCTGGTCGCCGGGGTCTCCGCGGGGGTGCTCGCCGGCGGGTCGTACCTGATGCTGCGGCAGGCCCGCCTCGACGGCTCGGTGCAACGGGCCGCCGCCGACGCCCGCTACCAGCTGGTGCTGGCCGGGCAGTTCGTGCCGCTGACCGACGGGCGGCGCGCCGAGCTGCTGGCCAGCTTCGAGGGCAGCGGACGACACGTGGTGCTGATCGCCGGGGACACCGTGGCGTCGAACCCGGCGTACGACCCGACCCCCGGCCCCACCCTGCGGGCCACCGTGGCCGACGGACAGCTCGGGTACGAACGCACCGGCGGCGACCTGCTGGTGGTGGGCGGCCGAATCCCCGGCTCCACCGCCGAGCTGTACGCGGTCACCGACGAGGACGACCTGATGGGCGGCCTGGAGCAGCTGCGCACCGCGCTGGCGATCGGCTGGGTCGCGGTGGTGGCGTTCGCCGCCGTGATCGGCCACTCCCTGGCCCGGCGCACCCTCGAACCGGTCGGTCGGGCCAGCCGGGCCGCCCGCGCCGTCGCCGAGGGGATGCTCGCCACCCGGCTGCCGGTCCGGGGCCGGGACGAGTTCAGCGACTGGGCCGCCGCCTTCAATGAGATGGCGCAGGCGTTGCAGACGAAGATCGACGACCTGTCCCGGGCCGAGGCGCGGGAACGGCGGTTCACCGCGGACGTCGCGCACGAGCTGCGTACTCCGGTCACCGCCCTGGTGGCGGCGGCCTCGCTGCTGGCCGACCAGCTCGACGCGCTACCCGACGACGCCCGGCGCGCCGCCGAGCTGCTGGTCGCCGACGTGGTGCGGTTGCGCGCCCTGGTCGAGGAGCTGATGGAGATCTCCCGGCTGGACGCGGGCCAGGAGCCGCTGACCGTCGGGCCGGTCGACGCGCTGAGCCTGCTGCGCGACCTGGTCACCGGGCACGGCTGGGCGGCGCGGGTCCTCGTGGACGGCGATCGCGCGATCCTGCGCACGGATCCGCGCCGGCTGGAACGGGTGCTGGCCAACCTGGTCGGCAACGCCGTCGCCCACGGCGAGGGCGAGCTGCGCGCGCGGGTCACCCGGGCGGGAGCCCTGCTGGTGTACGAGGTGAGCGACGAGGGACCGGGCATCGCCCCCGCCCAACTGCCGCACGTGTTCGACCGCTTCTACAAGGCCGACCCGGCCCGGTCCGGGCAGGGCAGCGGTCTCGGCCTGGCGATCGCCCGGGAGAATGCCCGGCTGCTCGGTGGCCGGCTCAGCGTCGAGAGCCGGCTCGGCGTGGGCAGCACCTTCCGGCTGGCCCTGCCCCTGGTGCCCGTCCAGCCACTTCCCGCCGACGAATCCGACCGCTCGACCAGGGGTGACCCGTGAGACGTCTCGCCGCCCTGCTCGCCGTACTCGCCCTGCTGGCCGCCGGCTGCGCCGGCCCGCGCTCGGGCGCCCTCGGGCCGGCCCCCACCGCCGCCCCGCCACCGGTGCCCCCGCCGTCCGCGCCGACCTTTCCATCGTCCGCTCCGACCTCCCCGTCGCCGTCGACCGACCGACCGCCCGTCCGCACTCCCCCGGCACCGTCATCCGCCCGCCCCGACTCGCCGGGACCGCAGAACCCGACCGGCACGGTCGACCTGGAGCTCTGGTTCGTCCGGGACGGCACCCTGGCATTCACCCGGCGCAGCCGGCCTGCCACCGTGGCCACCTCCCGCCTGGCGCTGGCCGAGCTGGCCGCCGGGCCCACCCCGCCGGAGGCCGCCGCCGGCCTGACCACCCTGGTCCCGGCCGGCATCGAGGTGGCCCGGATCACCGACGGCACCGCCACCGTGGTCCCACCCGCCACCTTCGCCGAGCCGGACCCCCGCGCGCTGCGGCTGGCCCGCGCCCAGGTGGTCTGGACCCTCACCCAGTTCCCCACCGTCCGCCGGGTCGCCTTCACCGGCGACGGGGCGGACGTCGTGCTGAGCCGCCCCGACCTGACCGACCTGCTCGCGCCGATCGTGGTGACCTCGCCGGTCATCGGCCAGCGGGTCACCGCACCGGTCACCGTCGCCGGCACCGCCGACGTCTACGAGGCGACCGTCTCGGTCCGCGTCCTGGACCGCGCCGGCCGGGTGGTCGGAACCGGGTTCACCACCGCCAGCTGCGGCACCGGCTGCCGCGGCGTCTACCGGTTCGCGGTGGCCTGGCGGGCGACCCCCGGCGGCCCGGGCACGGTCGAGGTGTACGAGGTCTCCCCGCGCGACGGCTCCCGCCAGCACGTGGTGAGCGTCCCGGTCCTCCTCGCCGCCACCGGCTGACCACCCGATCCGGACGGAACGGTCTCGTTTCCACCTCTGAGTTGGACGCAGGTCTAAAGGGAGGACGATTCCGGTCGCCCGCTCTAGGCTGAGTACGGCATCGTTTCGTTGGAGGCAGTCGTGCGTGAAGGAAGCGCCCCGGAGCGGACCGGTCCCCCGGTCTGCGCGCCGCGCAGCCCGGACGTGCTCGACACCGTCCTCGACCTGCTGCGCGAAGTCGGCTACGACCGGCTGACGATCGACGGGGTGGCGGCCCGCGCCCGGGTCAGCAAGGCCACCATCTACCGGCACTGGCCCGGCAAGGCCGAGCTGGTGGCCGCCGCGCTGCGCCATCGGCACGTCGGCGTGCAGATCCCCGCCGACACCGGCTCACTCCGTGGCGACCTGCTGGAGCTGCTCCGCACCACCGCCGCGATCTGCACCGCCGACGCCGACCTCATGCAGGCTCTCACGTTGGCGATGCGGACCAGCCCCGAACTGGAACACCTGATCCGACAGCAGGTCATGCCGGCCGGCCGGGTCGCCAGCTTCGCCGTCGTGGTGCGCGCCGCCGCCCGCGGCGAGATCCCCGGAGAGGCCGGCGAACGGAACCTCTTCCACGACCTCGCCCCCGCCATGGTGATGTCGCGGATCCTCGCCCACGGCCTGCCCGCCGACGAGGAGTTCCTGACCCACCTCGTCGACCAGGTACTCATCCCGGTCCTCCGGTACCGCTCGGGCTGACCGGCCGCCGCACAGATCTTTTCTCACCCGCAACAGACACCCATGGCACACGGAAGGCTTCACCATGCCCGGATCCACCGCGACCGCCACCGGCGGTCCCGGCGCGCCCCACGCCGCGGCGCAGACCACGGCGCATCCGCGACGCTGGCTGGTGCTCGCGATCATCGCGATCTCCCAGCTGATGGTCGTCCTGGACGCCACCATCGTGAACATCGCCCTGCCCCAGGCGCAGCTCGACCTCGGCATCTCCGACGCCGACCGGCAGTGGGTGGTCACCGCGTACACCCTCACCTTCGGGGGCCTGCTCCTGCTCGGCGGCCGGATCGCCGACTACTGGGGGCGCAAGCGCACCTTCCTCGTCGGCATGGTCGGCTTCGCCCTCGCCTCCGCCGTCGGCGGCCTCGCCACCACCGGCGGGATGCTCTTCGCCGCCCGCGCCCTCCAGGGCGCCTTCGGCGCGCTGCTCGCCCCCGCCTCGCTGGCCCTGCTCACCGTCCTGTTCACCGAGGCGCATGAGCGCGCCAAGGCGTTCGCCGTGTACGGCGCGATCGCCGGTGGCGGCTCCGCCGTCGGCCTCGTCCTCGGCGGCGTGCTCACCGAGTACGCCGACTGGCGGTGGTGCCTGCTGGTCAACATCCCCATCGCCGCCGTCGCCCTGATCGCCGCCATCCCACTGGTGCCGGAGAGCCGCGCCCACGGCAACACCCGGTACGACATCCCCGGCGCGGTCGTGGTCACCGCCGGCCTGGTCTCCCTCGTGTACGGCTTCACCAAGGCCGCCGAGGACGGCTGGGACGCCGCCGCCACCATCGGCTTCATCGGCGCCGGCCTCGTCCTGCTCGCCGCCTTCGTGGTGATCGAGAAGCGGTCCAGCCACCCGCTGCTGCCGCTGCGCATCCTGCTCGACCGCAACCGGGGCGGCGCGTACCTCGCCTCCACCCTGATCGGCGCGGGCCTGTTCGGCGCGTTCCTCTTCCTCACCTTCTACTTCCAGGTGGTGCTCCGGTACACGCCGGTCAAGGCCGGACTCGCCTCGCTGCCGGTGACCGCCGGGGTGCTCGTCGCCGCCGGCGTGGCCAGCCAGCTGATGCCCCGCCTCGGGGCGAAGCCGCTGATGGTCGCCGGAGCGATCCTCGCCGCCGGCGGCATGCTCTCGCTGACCCAGATCGACGCGGACACGTCCTTCGTCAGCCACCTGATGCCCGCGCAGGTCGTCCTCGGCCTGGGCCTCGGCTTCACCTTCGTGCCGCTGTCCAGCCTCGCCCTGGTCGGGGTGCCCGAGCACGACGCGGGCGCGGCCAGCGCCACCCTCAACGCCACCCAGCAGGTCGGCGGCTCGCTCGGCACCGCCCTGCTCAACACCATGTACACCAGCGCGGTCACCGCCTACCTGGCCACCCGCGTTCCCGACCCGGTCACCCAGGTCAAGGCGCTGGTGCACGGCTACACGGTCGCGTTCGGCTGGGGCGCCGCGCTGATCCTGGTCTCCGGCCTCACCACCCTGGTGCTGATCAAGGTCCGCAAGCAGGACATCCCGGCCGGCCAGGCCGTACACATGGGCTGAGCCCGGCACCGTCTGATCGACCAGTCATTGCGGTCTTCGATCCAGCGGCGGGATACCCTACCTGCGGTGCCTCGAACCGCGTGACCGGAGGAGTCGATGCTGGGATGACGGCCGGGCGACCGATGCCCACACAGGACGACGTGCTCGGGTACTTCAACACGCTGTCGAACTGGGGACGGTGGGGCGACGAAGACGAGCTCGGGACTCTGAACCACATCACCGACGACGTCCGGCTGGCGGCGGCGCGGGCCGTGCGCCACGGCAGGAGCGTGTCGTGCGCATGGGAGGTCGCCGTACCGGAAGACATGGAGCGGTCGACGACGACGTGCCCGTGCGCCGCCGACATGCCGGGTGCCGAGAACATGCCGGTGCCCGGCTTCCACGCCGACCGGCGCTGGGGCTTTTCGTCCGAGCGGCTCGGCATCACGTTCCACGGCAACACCCTCACCCACGTCGACTCGCCGTGCCACATCTTCTGGGACGGCACGATGTACAACGGGCGGTCGCACTCGTTGGTCGACGCCGCAACGGGATCGGCGTGGGCGGCCGTCACGGCGGCGGCGAACGGGATCATCACGCGTGGTGTCCTGCTGGACATTGCGAGGGTCCGCGATGTGCCGTGGTTGGAACCGGGGCAGGGTGTGTTTCCCGACGATCTCGAGGAGGCCGAGCGTCGCCAGGGCGTGCGGGTGCGATCCGGTGATGCGGTACTCCTGCGGACCGGTTATGGCCGCGTCCGGCACGAGGCCGGTGAGGCGAGTGGATTCACGCAGGCCGGCTGGCACGCGTCCTGCCTGCCGTGGCTGCATGAACGGGAGGTCGCGCTGATCGGCGCTGACACCCCCCAGGACGTTCAGCCGTCGGGGTACGAAGACGTGTTGATGCCGGTTCACGCCGTGAGTCTCGTCGCGATGGGTCTGTGGCTGCTCGACAACTGCGACCTGGAGGTGTGCGCGACGACGGCTGCCGAGCTCGGCCAGTGGGACTTCCACCTCGCAGTCGCGCCGGTCCGCTTCGCCGGTACGTCTGGCAGCCCGGTCAACCCGATCGCCACATTCTGACCGCGGTCAACGAGGGGGTGCGATGCCATGAACCGCCCGGCCCGCACCTGGAACGCGGTGGCGCCGCGCTGATCCTGGTCTCCGGCCTCACCACCCTGGTGGCCTCCGTCATGAAGAATGGTGGGCGTGACCGCGTTCCTCTGCGCCCGCTGCGGTGTCACGCTCACCCCGGAGCTGACCGCGCTACCCACCGTCCCCGAGCCCCCGGACGAGTCCGCGCGGGACGCGGAGACGCGGCGGGCGGCCTCCACCGTGCCCCGCGGCCGATACGCCATTGAGGCGGAGCCGTGGGGAGCGCCCTACGTCCCCCACGAGGACCCCGACGCCATGGTTCCGTGCCAACCGCGCGGCAACATCCGGATCGTCGACGACGCCTGCCTGATCTCCGCGGGCCCGCGGCACACCATCGTCGCTCATCCCGAGGACGTGCCCGACCTGCACCCGTTGCCGGGATGGGAGAACAGCTCCGGGTGCTGCGGTCCGGCGGGCACGGACGGCCCGAACCGGGCGTGCGCCTGCGGCAACCGCCTCGCCACCCTCACCGCGGACTGCTACACGTCGTACGAGATGCACCTCGACCCGGTACGGGTGCACCCGGTCGAGGTAGGGGTCGACGGCTGACTGCCGACGGTGCCTGTCGCCGGACCCGGGGTCGAACCGGACGGGCCGCCGTTATGAGCAGCAGCTGGACCCGCGTCCTCCGGCGGAGGACCACAGTGGATGGCTGCTGGAGATCGAGGTGGGAATCGAACCCACGTAGCCGGCTTTGCAGGCCGTTCCCTGACCACTCGGGCACTCGATCACAGCGATGGAACCGTGCCCCCGGCTGGATTCGAACCAGCGCCCTCCAGGTTCGGAACCTGGTGCGCTCTCCACTGCGCCACGGGGGCATGAGCAGCGCGGACGGGATTCGAACCCGCAACGTGTCCCGGGTGAAAGCCGGGCGACTCTCCCACTTCGTCCACCGCGCCATTCGCGTACCCGGGGTGCGACTCGAACGCACACTGTCGGTTTCCTGAAAACCGTGCCTCCTGCCGATTGGGCTACCCGGGCGTGAACACTGCGTACCCTCGGCGCGATTCGAACGCGCAACCTGCGGCACCTCATGCCGCCGCCTCTCCCGTTGGGCCACGAGGGCTCGTGCTGCGAGCGGAGGACTCGAACCTCCATCGACCGTTCCAGAGACGGTTGTGCTGCCGATTGCACCAGCTCGCAAGGGTTCCGTCGCGACGGAACGTGCCCCGACCAGGATTCGAACCTGGGCTCTTCGGCTTCGTAGGCCGACGCTCTCTCCGCTGAGCCACCGGGACGTACGACCGGCGCCCACCCCCCTGGGGCGCCGATCGGTCTAACCCTTCACGCAGACCACCTGCTTGAGGTGCGCCACCACCTCGACCAGGTCGTCCTGCTGCGCCATCACCTGGGTGATGTCCTTGTACGCGCCGGGGATCTCGTCGACCACCCCGGCGTCCTTGCGGCACTCCACCCCGGCGGTCTGCCGGGCCAGGTCGGCGGTGCTGTACGTCCGCTTCGCCTGCCCCCGCGACATCCGGCGCCCCGCGCCGTGCGACGCCGAGCAGTACGCGTCCGGGTTCCCCCTGCCCCGCACGATGTACGATCCGGTGCCCATCGACCCCGGGATGATGCCGAGCTCCCCCCGCCCGGCCCGGATCGCGCCCTTGCGGGTCACCAGCACGTCGACGCTGTCGTAGCTCTCCTCCGCCACGTAGTTGTGGTGGCAGCTGATCGACTCGCCGAAGGTCACCTGCGGGAACTCGTCCCGGACCACCCCGCAGAGCAGGGCGAGCATGACCGCCCGGTTGCGCCGGGCGTACTCCTGCGCCCACCAGAGGTCCCGGCGGTAGGCGTCCATCTCCGGCGTGCCGGCGAGGAACACCGCCAGGTCCCGGTCGGGCAGATTCGTGTTGTGCGGCAGCCTCCGGGCGACCGCCATGTGCCGCTCGGCGAGTTCCTTGCCGATGTTGCGCGAGCCGGAGTGCAGCATCAGCCAGACCTGCCCGGCGTCGGGGCCGTCCTGCTCGACGCAGACCTCGATGAAGTGGTTGCCGCCACCGAGGGTGCCCAGCTGGCGCTGGGCGCGGCTCTCCAGCTGCGCGACCTTGCGGTCCAGCTCGTCGAAGCGCTTCCAGAAGGCGTCCCAGCCGCCCTGCTCCAGGCCGCGCACCCGGCGCGGGTCGACGGGGTCGTCCCGCTTGGCGAAGCCGACCGGGATGGTCGCCTCGATGGCCGAGCGCAGCGGCGCCAGGTCGTCGGGGAGGTCCGCGGCGGTGAGCGAGGTACGCACCGCGGACATCCCGCAGCCGATGTCCACCCCGACCGCGGCGGGCGAGACCGCCTGCCGCATCGCGATGACCGAGCCGACCGTGGCGCCCTTGCCGAAGTGCACGTCCGGCATGACGGCGACGCCCTGCACCCAGGGCAGCGCGCCGATGTTGCGCAGCTGCTGCGCGGCCTGCGGCTCGATGCCGTACGGGTCGGTCCAGACCCGTACCGGGGCCTTCGTGCCCGGCAGCGGGGTGAATCCCATCGTCGTCTCCTTGGTCGTCGGGGTGTCGCCCTTCGTGGGGGCGGTGGAGTGTTCGTGGACCGCCCGGGAATCGAACCCGGCGGGAGTGGCGTGCAAGGCCTCTCTGCGCCCAGCGCGCAGCCCGTGGCGCCCTGATGGGGCGTGGCGCCCCGGTGCCGGGGCGGAGAGCGGTTGGCCGGATTCGAACCGGCGATCCTCACCCTGGCAAGGTGACGCGCTACCGCTGCGCTACAACCGCATGATCTCGTGCGTAGGCCGTACGGGGCTCGAACCCGTAAACCTCCCGGTTGAGAACCGGGTGAGCTGCCCATTGCTCCAACGGCCCGTGCGGGGTGGCGGTATGCCATCCCGTGTCGTGCTCCCCGGTCGGCGCGTCTCGGCGCCGACCGGGGTCGTGCTCATGCCATCCACTGTGGAGTTGAGAAGAAGCGACGTCGCCGGCGTAGCCGGGACACGATGCAGGGGTGACAGGATTCGAACCTGCGACCGTCGGAGTTGGAGTCCGGTGCTCTGCCAGTTGAGCTACACCCCTAGGCGGGGCAGGTGACAAAAAAGCCGCCCGGTCCCCGAAGGGGTGGGCGGCTGCGCTGTCGCGCTGGCGCTATCCGCGCCGCCACCCTTGTCGCCAGCCGCATCGGGCCTGGAGCAGGCCCCGGGCTCGTTCGCCCGCCAGCAGCATGGCACCACCGCGCGGCATGGACCGCGTGGTCTCGGTGCTGGTGTGCTGCGGCACGGCGGGCTCCCCGGGTGATCGGCTTGACGTTGCCCGTTGAAGGTAGGCGAGGTGTCCCGGCGACCGCAATGGATATTCGCGGAGAAGTCGGTGGTCCGGTCGACGGAGTCTTTGGTTGACTGCCCGGGTGATGACGGAGGCGACGGTCCGGTCGGTGCTGGCCCGACAGTGGGGGTTGACGGATTCGGTGGTGACGCCGCACCACGGCGGGATGAACTCGGCCACCTGGTTCGTCGGGCAGGGCGAACGACGGTGGGTGGCGAAGCTGGTGCCGGCGGGCGCGGCGGCGAGGTTCGCCGCCGGCCTCGCGGTGGCCCAGGTGGTCGAGGGTACGGGGGTGGCGACGGGGGCCGCCGTACCGACGGTGGACGGGGATGCGGTGGTGGCCGTGGACGGCGGGGCGCTGGCGCTGCTGCGCTGGGTGCCCGGGGAGCCGCTGACCGGCGCCGCACCGGCGGAGCAGCGGATCATCGGCGGCACCCTCGGCCACGTGCACCGAACGCTGCGGGAGGTGTCCCTGCCGGGAGTCGACCGGTTCCACTGGCTCGACCCGGCCGCGGCGCACCTCGGGGTACGGGAATGGGTGCGGCCGGCTGTGGCGGCGGCGGTGCGCGCGTATGAGGGGTTGCGTCCGGCGGGCCTGACCTGGGGTCTGCTGCACTCCGATCCAACGCCGGAGGCGTTCCGGCTGGACCGGGAGACCGGCCGGTGCGGGCTGATCGACTGGGGTGTCGGGCTGGCCGGGCCGCTGCTGTACGACCTGGCTTCGGCCCTGATGTACGTCGGTGGACCGGAGCGCGGCGCGGCGCTGCGCGACGCGTACCTGGCCGAGGGCGTGCTCGACCGGGCCGAGCTGGACCGGGGGCTGCCGGTGCTGCTACGGCTGCGGTGGGCGGTGCAGGCGGACTACTTCGCCCAGCGGATCGTGGCCGACGACCGCACCGGGGTGGCCGGCCCGGCCGACAACGAGCGGGGGCTGGCCGACGCGCGGCGGCGGTTGACCGGGACCGGCTGATCGTCGATCTTCCTGGTCGGCTAGCGGAACCGACGTGGTCAGTGCCGGGCCGCCTGCTGCCCGACGGCGACGTGCTCGAAGAGCCGCTCGCCCTGGTGGTCGAGGGTGGCCGCGCCGAGCGTCGACGCGGCCAGGATGACCGCGAGGACGGCGACCGCCGGGGGCCACCGGCTGACGGGCGGGTCGAGCAGGGCCCGCACCCGCCCGGGGACGTCGCCGCCGGCCACCCCGGTGGTGGCGGTGCGGACGTGGCGCTGGCGGACCAGGGCGGCGCGGGCCACGGCCCGGGCGATCAGCGCCCGGTCGCCGAGCCGGCTGGCGGCGTCCTCGTCGGCCCAGCGTTCGACGCTGTTGTGCAGGGCGCGCCGGGTGGGACGCAGGGTCGGGTTGGCCGCCGCGGCGAGGTCGACGGCGAGGTTCCACCAGGCGTGCCGGTGCCGCAGGTGGGACCGCTCGTGAGCCAGCAGGGCGGCCCGTTCGTCGCCGGGCAGGGCGCGCAGCATGCCGCGGGTGACCACCACCCGGCCGGCGACCTCGGGGGTGGTGAAGGCGTCCGGGACGTCGGTGTCGAGCACCACCAGCGCCCCGGGGGCGCCGAGCCGGCCGCAGTGGCGGTGGGCCAGACGCATCGCCCGTAGCCGCCGGACCAGGAAGAGGGCGGCGCCGGCGGCGGAGACGGCGAGCGCGGTAGCGGCGGCGGCGGAGACCGCCCAGGGCACCGGGGCCTGGGAGCGCAGCGCCTGCGCCGACCATGGGCCGAGGGCAGCGATCTCGGCGTCCTGGCCGATCCAGGTGAAGGCGGCCACCGCGAGGCCGAACCAGACGGTCGCGGTCAGCAGCAGGCCCGTAGGGGCGAGCAGGCGTACGGCCGGGGCGGGTGGGAGGGCCCGGCTGAGCCAGGGGCCGCAACCGGCGTACGCCCCGGCGGCGGCGAGCACGACCGCCAGCGCGACGATCACGGCTGGTCCCGCTCGGCCCGGCCGAGCAGGCCCACCAGGAGGGCTTCGTCCTCGGGGGTGAGGGTGCCGACGAACCGGGCGAGGACGGCCGAGCGGTCGGTGTCGTCGTCGAGCAGCCGGCGCATCTGGAACGCGGTCACCTGGGCCCGGTCCCGGACGGGTCGGTAGGCGTAGCCGCGGCCGGCCGGCTCCCGGGTGACCTGCCCCTTGTCGACGAGCCGGGCCAGCACGGTGGTGACCGTGTTGTAGGCCAGCCTCGCATCGAGGCGTTCGCGCACCTGGGCGGGGGTGAGCGCGGTGTCCGCCGCGGCGAGCGCGGCGAGGATCTCGTGTTCCAGGTCGCCGTGCCCGCGACGTCCGTTCCCGTTCACCCGACTCCCATCAACTACAAAATTTGTAGTAGTAGCCTCTACTACAGGAATTGTAGGAGGAGGACGGGCTACCCATGGACATCGGGCTCTTCGACGAGACCAACCGCTTCGCGGTCGCCACCCCCTGGCTGCACGCCGCGATCCGGGACTACGCCGCGTACGGGGTGGCGATCTTCGCTCTCCTCATGCTGGCGGGCTGGTGGGGTGCACGCCGTCGGGGCGAACCGGCGGTGGTGGCGGCCGCCCTCACCGCCCCGCTGGTGACCCTGCTCGCGGTGGCGGTCAACCAGCCGTTCGTGGCGCTGTTCCATGAGCCCCGGCCGTACACCAGCCACCCGGGCATCCTGGTGCTCGCCGACCGCGGCGGCGACTTCTCGTTCCCGTCCGACCACTCGGTGATGGCGGGGGCCGCCGCGGCCGCCCTGTGGTTCGTCTCCCGCCGGCTCGGCCTGGTCGCCGCGGTCGCCGCCCTGATCATGGGGTTCTCCCGGGTCTACATCGCCGCGCACTACCCGCACGACGTCGTGGCCGGCCTGGCCCTCGGCGCCGCGGTGGCCAGCCTCGCCACCGTGGCCAGCCGGCCGGCGGTCGGCCGGCTGGTCACGGCGGCCGGCCACACCCCGCTGCGCACGCTGGTCGCGTCGACCGGCCCGGCGACCGCCGGTCCGCCCGTCCCACCGGGCAGCGGGGCCCGGTAGCCCGGCCGGCACGGGCGTTCCGGACGTGCGTCCGGGCGTCGAGGGGGTATCCGTACCGGATGCGCCCGGAGCAGACCGACGGCATCGACGTCGACGAGCCGCTCGCCGTCGACGTACCCCCGGCACCGCATGACGCCAGCGGCGAGCGGGTGCCGACCCGTGACCTGGCCGGGCTGGCGCCCGCGGCCCGTCCCGCGCGGCGGTGGACGCCCCGCCGGGTGGTCGCCACCCGGGCAGCGCTGGAGCACCCGCACGGGCGGCGGATCGCCGACCGGGTCGAGGCGCTCGGCATCGAGGTGGAACGGCTGCGGGCCAACCGGCTGACCGGCCTGCGCGGGGAGACCGAGCGGCAGACGTACGCCCGGGCCAAGGCGACCATGGCGATCGTGGTGAGCCCACCGGCACGCCGGAAGCTGCAACCGATCGCGCCGAGCGCCGACTGGCGGGTCGACCTGGCCGAGGGCTGCCCCGCGCACTGCCAGTACTGCTACCTCGCGGGCTCGCTCTCCGGGCCGCCGGTGACCCGGGTCTACGCCGACCTCGACGACATCCTCGTCAACCTGGCCGACTACGCCGGGCTGGGCACGGTGACCAGCCGGAGCGCCGGCCGGGCCGGCGAGGGCACCACCTTCGAGGCGTCCTGCTACACCGATCCGCTGGCCCTGGAGCACCTGACCGGCAGTTGGCGGCGGGCGGTGCAGCACTTCGCCGCCTGGGACGCCCCGGTGCAGCTGCGCTGGACCACCAAGTACGACGACATCGGCGGCTTCGTCGGGCTGCCGCACGCCGGTCGTACCCGGGTGCGGTTCAGCGTGAACTGCCTGCCGGTGAGCACCCGCTTCGAGGGCGGCACCAGCCCGGTGCCGGCCCGGTTGGCCGCGCTGCGCCGGCTGGCGCTCGACGGCTACCCGGTGGGGTTGACCATCGCCCCGATCATGCCGTTGCCCGACTGGCGGGCCCACTACGGCGAGCTGCTGGGCATGGTCGCCGAGGTCGTCGACGGGGTGCCGGGGCTGGACCTGACCGCCGAGCTGATCAGCCACCGGTTCACCGCGGGCAGCCGGGAGGTGCTGCTCGGCTGGTACCCGCGTACGAGGCTGGAGATGGACGAGTCCCGGCGTACCCGCAAGCACGGGAAGTTCGGCGCGGTGAAGTACGTCTACCCCCGCGATCAGATGGCGGAGCTGCGGTCGTGGTTCACCGCCGAGCTGGCGGCCCGGGTACCGGCGTGCCGGGTCCTCTACTGGACCTGACCGCCGGTGGGCCGCCCCTGGTGGGGCGGCCGCACCGGGGGCTCAGCGGACGATCTTGAACTGGAACATCGCGGTGTCCAGGGTGCCCATCAGCCGCAGCCAGATCGGCAGCAACATCTCGGTGCCCCGGGCGCCGGTGATGTCGCCGAGGTCGATCACGTCGGTGTGGCCGAAGCTCTCCAGCAGCTCGGTCACGGTCGACTTGGCATCGGCGTCGTTGCCGGCCACGAAGACGGTGTGCTCCCCGCCGGCGACCGCCTTGGGGTGGACCATCAGCTCGGCGGTGAGCGTGTTGAGGGCCTTGACCACCCTGAGCTCCGGGAAGGCGGCCTGGATCCGCTCGGCGAGCGAGTCGGTGTCCTTCACGAACAGGCTCGGCGGGAAGCCCCGGGAGAAGTCGAGCGGGTTGGCGATGTCGAGCAGCACCTTGCCGGCCAGGTTCGGCGCGCCGGCCGCGGTCAGCGCGTCGATCGACGCCTCGCCGTTGGTGGCGTTGACGACCAGCGCGGCGTCGGCGGTCGCGTCGGCGAAGGTGGTCAGGGCGATCTCGGGCTGCTCGGCCGCCCACCGCTGGTAGGGCGGGTTGCCCATGCCGTCGGGTTCGGTGCGGGCGAGGGTGGCGGCGACGTCCCGGGTGCCGATGGTGACCTGGTGGCCGAGCTCCGTGAGCCGGCTCGCCAGGGTCCGCCCGACAACGCCGGTGCCCAGTACCGCGATCTTCATCATCATGCTCCTGCTGTGTGGGAAGAGTGCCGTAGCGTGCGTCGCCACCGAAGCTAACAGACAGGTCTGTCTACCAGCAAGGCGCGACGCCGATATTTCCGATCCGCGCCGGCTGTGGTGGTGCACAGACGGGTCGGTATGCTTGGGTCGGCCAGGCGAGGAAGAGACCGAGGAGGTGGCGGATGGCGACCACGGCAGCGACCGGAGGGACCCGGCAGCCGGCGCGGGACCGGATCCTCGACACCGCCTTCCGGCTCTTCTACGCGCACGGCCCGCGCGGCGTCGGCGTGGACACCGTGATCGCCGAGTCCGGCGTCGCCAAGGCCACCCTGTACAAGCACTTCCCGCGCAAGGACGACCTGGTCCTGGCGTACCTCGACAAGGTCGACCAGGCCTGGTTCGGGGCGCTGCGCGCCGCCGCCCGCGATGCCGGCGACGACCCCCGCGACCAGTTGGTGGGGATGTTCGACGCGCTCGCCTCGGCGTGCCGGCGGGAGGGCTACCACGGCTGCGCCTTCATCAACACCGCCGCGGAGAGCTCCTCGGACAGCGCCGTGCACGCCCGTACCGTCGAGCACAAGAACGTGGTCCGGGCCTGGGTCACCGACCTGGCCCGGCGCGCCGGCGCCGCCCACCCGGACCGGCTGGCCCGCCAACTGACCCTGCTGCTCGACGGCGGACTCGCCGCCGGCGTCCTGGACGCCGACCCCGGCGCGCCGGCGGAGGCCCGGGCCGCCGCCGAGGCCCTGGTGGCCGCCGCGTGCCCGGCCACCACGACCGGCTGACCGGTACGGTGCCAGACCATGGCACTGATGCGCTGTGACTTCTTCTCGGAGGCGCTCGGCCTCAACACCTCGATGACCGTCCTCCTGCCGCAGCGCACCACGTCCCAGATCGGCCTGGCCGGCGGCGCAGGCGAGGGCGACCCGCCGGTGCTCTACCTGCTACACGGCCTCACCGACGACGACACCATCTGGCTGCGCCGCACCGCGATCGAGCGGTACGCCGCGCCGCTCGGGCTCGCCGTGGTGATGCCGCAGGCCGGCCGGAGCTTCTACACCGACGAAGCGCACGGCAACCGGTACTGGACGTTCCTCAGCGAGGAGCTGCCGCAGCTGTGCCACTCATTCTTCCGGCTCTCCACCCGCCGCGAGGACACCTTCGTCGCCGGGCTCTCGATGGGCGGCTACGGCGCGGTCAAGTGGGCGCTGCGCGACCCGGGCCGGTTCGCCGCCGCCGCCAGCCTCTCCGGCGCGCTCGACGTCGCGCACCGGCGGAACCACCCCACCAACCCGATCGACCCGGCCGTCTGGCACACCGTCTGGGGCGAGCGGGAGGTCGCGGGGACCGACGACGACACGGTCGCCCTGGTGCGGCACGCCGGCGCGGACACGCCCCCGCTCTACGTCGCCTGCGGCACCGAGGACTTCCTGTACGACGACAACCTGCGCTTCGTCGAGGCCGCCCGGGGGCAGGGCGTCGGAGTCACCGTGGACTTCTCCCCCGGCGCGCACGACTGGGCGTACTGGGACGCGAAGATCCAGGACGTGCTGGCCTGGCTGCCGCTGCGCCGGGACTGACCCCGACCCGGGCGCCCGCCGACCGGCGGGCGCCGGGAACGCGGTCGCGCCTCAGCGGGTGAGCACGACCTTCAGCGCGCCGGTCTCCGCCGGCCGGGAGAAGACGTCGTACGCCGTCATGATCTCGTCGAGGGCGAACCGGTGGGTCACCATGTTGCCGGTGTCCAACTGGCCGGCGACGAGCATGTCGAGCAGCCTCGGCGTCGAGTGGGTGTCGACCAGGCCGGTGGTGATGGTGACGTCCCGGATCCACAAGCGCTCCAGGTGCAGGGTCGCCGGCTTGCCGTGCACGCCGATGTTGGCGACCCGACCCCCAGGGCGGACCAGCTCGGTGCAGAGCTCGAAGCTGGCCGGCGTGCCGACCGCCTCGATCACCACGTGGGCGCCGAGCCCGCCGGTGACGGAGCGGACCGTCTCCAGGGGATCGTCGTCGGCCAGCACGGTCAGGTCCGCCCCGAACCGCTTCGCCGCGTCCAGCCGGCTCTGCGCCTTGTCGACGGCGACGATGCGCGTCGGGGAGTAGAGCTTCGCGGTCAGGATCGCGGCCAGACCGATCGGGCCCGCGCCCACCACCACGACGGTGTCGCCGGGGCGCACCTGCCCGCTGAGCACCCCGACCTCGTACGAGGTGGGCAGGATGTCGGCCAGCAGCACGGCCGCCTCGTCCGACACCGATGCCGGCAGCCGGTAGGTGGACAGGTCGGCGAACGGGATGCGGGCGTACTCGGCCTGCACGCCGTCGACGGTGTGGCCGAGGATCCAGCCACCGCCACCGAGGCACTGCCCGTAGCTGCCCTCGCGGCAGTAGGCGCAGACGCCGCACGCCGAGATGCAGGAGGCGAGGACCCGGTCGCCGACGCTCAAGGTGCCGACGCCGTCGCCCACCTCGACCACGGTGCCGACGGCCTCGTGGCCGAGCACCCGGCCGGGCCGGACCTCGGGCACGTCCCCGCCGAGAATGTGCAGGTCGGTTCCGCAGATGGTCACCGCGTTGATCCGGATGATCGCGTCCCGGGGGCCGGCGATGGTCGGCTCCGGGACCTCGGACCAGGACCTCTCGCCCGGCCCGCCGTACACGAGTGCCTTCATGGTTCCTCCTCACGCCGTTGTCACCCCCCACGGTTCTCGTCGGGGTGCGCGGCGGGGAGGGTCTTCCGGGCCGGTCCGTCGGGACCGAGGTCCCGACGGACCGGAGGGTCAGGCGCCGACGGACCCGTCGACCGCCTCACGCAGGAAGTCGGCGTGGCCGTTGTGCCGGGCGTACTCGTGCATCATGTGCAGCATCACCAGCCGCAGCGACACGTCCTCGCCCCAGCGGGCCTGGTGGCCGGTGACGTCCAGCGACTCGGCCTCCCGCTCGATGCGACGGGAGTGCTCCACCTCCCGCCGCCACACCTCGAACGCCTCCGGGCCGGTCGAGCCGGCCGGGTCGTACGCCGCCTGGAAGTCGCCGGTCTCCGACCAGATCAGCGGGACGTCCTCGGCGGCGATCACCCGCCGGAACCAGGTCCGCTCCACCTCGGCCAGATGGCGCAGCAGCCCGAGCAGGGTCAGCGTCGACGGCGGCGAGGCCGGGCGGCGCAGCTCGTCGTCGGTGAGCCCCTCGCACTTCATCGCCAGGGTCGCCCGGTGGAAGTCGAGGAAGGCGCGCAGTGTCTCGCGCTCCCCCGCCCGCAGTGGCGGGCCGATCCGTTCGGTGGTCACAGGTGGTCCTCACTGGGCTGACGGGCCGGCGACGCCCGGTCCGTCGAGGGTTGGCAGGGGTCGCCACGGAGCCTAGTCTCGGCGCACCGATCCATTCTCGAAGGGATCATGCATGAACCCCCATCTCACGCGATCCGCGCTGGTCGCCACGGCGGTCACCGCGGCGCTGGTCGCCGGCGGCACGACCGTCCAGGCCGCCGGCGATCCCTACGGCAGCACCGCCGGCGCGACGGCCTTCGCGCCCAACCCGGTCCAGCAGCTCGGCGACCAGACGCTGACCGACCAGAAGGACGCCGACTACCCGGCGCTGGCCGGGGCGTACCGGCCGGTCCTGCTGACCAATCTGGACTCCTCCGGCACGCTCACCGGCCGGTACGTGGTGGTCAAGAGCAAGACCGGCACGCCGGCCCGCGCGGTCGACGGCAACTTCCCCGCCTGGCACCGCGACGCCGACCAGTTCGAGCAGGTGATGGGCTACCACTGGGTGAACACCGCCCAGGCGTACCTGCAGTCGCTCGGCTTCGGCGGCACCCTGCGCCCGGTCAACCAGCGCCAGATCGAGCTGCGCATCGACCAGTACGGCGGCGACAACTCGTTCTTCCGCGAGGACAAGGCCAACATCACCCTGGGCAAGGGCGGCGTGGACGACGCCGAGGACGCCGAGGTGATCGTCCACGAGTACGGCCACTCGGTGCAGGACGCGCAGGTGCCCGGCTTCGGCACCAACCTGGAGTCCGGTTCGATCGGCGAGGCCTTCTCCGACTACCTGGCTGTCGTGGTCACCAGTTGGGCCACCGGTACGCCGACGAAGACCCCGGAGGCCTGCGTCGCCGACTGGGACGCGGTCTCCTACACCCGTACCGCGCCGCACTGCCTGCGCCGCCTCGACGGCACCAAGGTCTACCCGACCGACGTGCGGGGCGAGGTGCACGCCGACGGGGAGATCTGGTCCCGGGCGCTGTGGGACATCCGCGGCGCGCTCGGCGACCGGCAGGCCAGCACGCTGATCGTGGAGGCGCAGTTCGCCTTCGCCAAGGACACCAGCTTCCGGGACGCCGCGCTGGCCACCGTGGACGCCGCGCAGCGGCTGTACGGCGGGCCGGCCGCCTCGGCGACCCGGGCGGCGTTCGAGGCGCGCGGGATCCTCTGACCGCGGGCGAGGCAGTATCGGCCGGGCGCGAGCCGGCCGGGGCGGGGCCGTCACGGGACAACCCGGGGCGGCCCCGCCGCCGTCCCCACCGGCGGGAGGTCCCGGCACCGGCGAGAATGCCCGGGTGAACACCGCCTCGGTCTCCCCCGGTCCGACCCTGTACGCGGTGGTGGCCGCGCTGGCCCTGATCGCCGCGGGCGTCGTCGCGGTCAGCCGGCTCGGGCCGGGCCGCGCGATGCTCACCGCCTCGGCGCGGGCCGTCCTGCAACTGGGCGCGGTGTCGCTGGTCATCGGCGCGGTGCTCGGCTCGTGGTGGGCCACGGTCGGGTTCGTCGCGGTGATGTTCGTGGTGGCGTCGGTGACCGCCGCGCGCCGCATCGGCGGCGTGCGTACCGGCTGGCCGGTGGCGGTGCCGATCGCCGGCGGGGTGGCCCCCACCCTGGCCCTGCTGGTCGGCACCCGGGCGCTGCCCGCCACCACCCTGGCAGTGCTGCCCGGCGCCGGCATCCTGATCGGCGGGGCGATGACCGCCACCACGCTGGCCGCCCGCCGCGCGCTGGACGAGCTGCGCACCCGGCACGGCGAGTACGAGGCGGGACTGGCGCTGGGCTTCAGCCCGCGCGACGCCGCCCTGGAGGTCTGCCGCGTCCCCGCCGGCCAGGCGCTGGTGCCGGCCCTGGACCAGACCCGTACGGTCGGGTTGGTCACCCTGCCCGGCGCGTTCGTCGGCGTGCTGCTCGGCGGGGGCAGCCCGGCCCGGGCGGGCGCCACCCAGCTGCTGATCCTCGTCGCCCTGCTGGCGGTGGAGGCGGTCGCCGTCGCCGGCACCGTCGAACTGGTCGCCCGGGGCGTGCTCGGCACGGCCGTACGGTTACCGTCGCGACGCCGGGGGTAGCGGAGAGGGTGCCGGTCGCGAAGGACCGACGCCGACGCCCCGTCCGGAGGTCCCCCGTGCCGACAATCACCGCGATGACGCAGGCCGGCCCCGGCCTGCTCGACCCCGGTTCGCTGATCTCCGCGTTCGGTCTGGTCGGCGTCCTCGCCGCCGTGTTCGCCGAGTCGGGGCTGCTGGTCGGTTTCTTCCTGCCGGGCGACTCGCTGCTGTTCACCGCCGGGCTGCTCGTCGCCGACGGGCACTACCTGCACCAGCCGCTCTGGCTGCTCTGCCTGTTGGTGGTGGTGGCCGCGGTCGCCGGCGACCAGGTCGGCTACCTGTTCGGCAAGCGGGTCGGCCCGTCGTTGTTCCGCCGCCCGAACTCGCGGCTGTTCAAGCGGGAGCACGTGGCGCGGGCGAACCGGTTCTTCGCCCGGCACGGCGCGCGCTCGCTGGTGCTGGCCCGGTTCGTGCCGGTGGTGCGGACCTTCACCCCGATCGTGGCCGGGGTGAGCCGGATGCGGTACCGGACGTTCCTCGTCTACAACGTGGTGGGCGGCGCCGCCTGGGGCACCGGCGTCACCGTCCTCGGCTTCTTCCTCGGCCGGGTCCCGTTCGTCCGGTCGAACATCGAGTTCATCCTGATCGGCATCGTGCTGGTCTCAGTCCTGCCGATCGGTGTGCAGCTGCTACGGGCTCGCCGCCGCCGGCCGGCCGGGGCGGTTCAGCTCAGCGACGACCTGGCCACCGGGAAGTCGAAGTAGGTGTCGGGGTAGGGCTCGGCCGCGAACCGGTAGTGCCACCACTCCCGGTCGTAGTTGACGAACCCCTCCCGCGCCATCAGCCGCTTCAGCAGTTGCCGATTGTCCCGGGCCACCCCGGTGACCCGCCGGTCGTCGGTGTGCGCGAGGGCGTCGAAGCAGTCGAAGCCGGTGCCCATGTCCACGCTGCCGTCGGCGAAGCGCCGTCCGGCCGGGTCGGTGCACGGCACCAGCGGCTGGCCGGCGGTCCAGGTGGCCCGGGCCGGCGCGGGCAGGGGTTCCAGGGTCAGGTCGAGGGTGCTGCCCCGGCTGTGCGCGGTGGGCGTGCCGAGGTACCCGTCGTCGAAGAGCTTCGCCTTGTCGACCCGCGGATAGAACTCGGCCTTCATCTGCTGAGCCGCCGGGTCCTGGGCCCAGCGGACGAAGTCGTCGACCGCCCGCTGGGGGCGGTAGCAGTCGTACACCCGCAGGCTGCGGCCCTGGGCGCGGGCGGCGTCCTGGACCCGGCGCAGCGCCTCGGCGGCCGGCCGGGTGAGCAGGCAGAGCGGCTCCGGGTAGCCGTCGATCGGCCGGCCGACGAAGTTGTGCGCGGTGGCGTACCGGATGTCGACGGCGATGCTCGGGTCGACCTCGGCCAGCAGCACGACGTCCGCCGGGGCGCGCGGCCCGCTGGGGGTGGGTGACGGGGCGCTCGGCACGGGCCGGGGCCCGGGCGGTCGCCCGCAGCCGGTGAGCAGCGCCGCCACGACCAGCGTGGCGGCCAGCGGCCGCGACCAGCGGCCGGCCGGGGGTCGCGGGCGGCCGAGGGTCACCGGTGCCGTCGGACGGCCCGCCGGCGGCGCAGGGCCAGGAGCAGCCCGGCGACCCCGCCGACGAGGACCGCGGCAGACAGCGCGGCAAGCGGGCCGGGCCGGTTCCAGCGGTGGCCGACCGGGTCGAGCCGGGCGGGGCCGCCGGCGGCGGCCAGCGCGGGCGGGGTGGCGCGGGTCGCCGGCGCGGGCGAGGCCAGCTCGCCAGCGCGGACCAGCCGACCGACGGCGGCGTCCCGGGGCAGCCCGAAGCCCCAGTCCAGCAGGGCGGCCCCCTGCTGCCAGCCGCGCTTGTCGACCACCTCGGCGCCGAGCAGGGTCACCACCAGCCGGCGACCGCCGCGCTCGGCGAGGCCGACATAGGTGTGCCGGGCCAGATCGGTGAAGCCGGTCTTGCCGCCCAGCGCCCCCGGGTACTGGTAGAGCAGCTGGTTGTCGTTCTGGATCTGGAACGCCTTCTCGTGCAGCGCTGGTTGGGCCGGGACCATGGCCTCCCGGGTGGCGTCGTAGCGGCGGAAGGCCGGATCGGCGAAGCAGGCCCGGGCGATCAGGGCCAGGTCGTACGCGCTGGTGAACTGCCCCGGGGCGTCCAGGCCGGAGGCGGTCACCGCGTGCGTCTGGAGGGCGCCGAGATGGCGGGCCTCCTCGTTCATCGCCCGCAGGCCGCCGGCCAGTCCGTCCGGGCCGCCGCCGAGCCGGGCCAGCGCATTGGCGGCCTCGTTGCCGGACTTGAGCAGCAGCCCCAGCCAGATCGTCTCGATCGGGTACCGGCCGTCCTCGGCGAGTCCGACCTCGGAGCTGCCCGGCTCGATGTCCAGGTCCCCGGCGGTCATGGTGGCCGCCTGGTGCGGATCGAGCTTCGGCAGCATGGTGGCGGCGAGCAGCAGCTTCTGCACGCTCGCCGGGGTGGCGTACTCGTGCGGGCCGCAGCCGCCCAGCACCGCGCCGCTGTCCAGGTCCGCGACCAGCCAGGAGGTGGCGGGTACGGCCGGCGGCGCCGGGGTGCCCGCGGGCCGCACCAGGCCGGCGGTGGCCAGCTCCGCCCCGCCCACGGCCCGCTGCGCCGGGTCCGACCGGGGCGGCGCCGGCTGCGACGGCCGGGACACCGCGGGTACGGGGGGACACGGCCCGGTGACGACCGCGCCGGCCGCTGCCGGGGCGGCCGTGACGGGCGGCGCGCCGACCGTGGCGAGCGCGATGGCGGCGAGGACGGCGGTGGTACGGACCCGGGTTCTCACTCTGTCGCACGGTAGCGAGGCGACCCGGGCCGCCCCGGCGATCGCCGGAAGACGCCCGAGGGACCGGGCCGGACCGGTACGATCCTCGGCCCGGCCGCCCGCCATTCGGCCGAGGCCGGGGAACCGGGCCTGGCGGGGCGACCGGAGTCGCCGCCCCGCCGGGCGCCGGCTCAGTGCCCCCGGGTGGCCCGGCAGATCTCGACCGGCAGGGCCGGCGCGCCGTCGATCGGCGCCGGATCCTCCGGGGTGGCCGCGATTCCGCCGGCCGCGATCCGGTCCAGGGTTGCCAGCCCGGCGGCGTCGATCGTGCCGAAGACGGTGTAGTTGGGACGCAGCGCCGAGTCGGACTGGACCAGGAAGAACTGGCTGCCGTTGGTGTCCGGGCCGGCGTTGGCCATCGCCAGGGTGCCCCGGGCGTAGAGCCGGCGGACCCCGGTCGGATCGGTCGGCGCCGGCGGCAGGTCGGTGGGCAGCTCGTCGGCGTACCGGTAGCCAGGACCGCCCTCGCCGGTGCCGGACGGGTCACCGCACTGCAGCACCTTCAGCGTGGGGTACGCGGTGAGCCGGTGGCAGGGCGTCCGGTCGTAGAACCGGTGTCTGGCCAGGTGCAGGAAGCTCTGCACGGTGCACGGGGCCTGTTCCCGGTCGAGGGTCAGCCCGATCGGGCCCTGGTTGGTGCGCAGAGTGACCCGGACCGTCCCCCGGTCCGGCGTGTGCCGGGGGTCGGGCGGCAGCGGCACCGGCCGGGCCGCCGGTTCGTCGGGTGTCGGCGTGTACGCGCACGGCCCCCTCGTGGGCTCCGGCGTCGGCGCGACGGACGGCGCGGCGATCGCGGCGCTCCCACCGGCGGCGATCAACGCGGCGGAGGCCAGCGCCACGCCGGCGAGGCGGGACAGCGCGGTGGCCGGTCGACGTCGTGGCGGTACGGCGTGCGGTCGGGGTTCGCTCGACACGTGGGTCCTCCCTGGACTCGTGGTACCAGAAAGACCGGAGTCTATGGATCGGCTGCCCGGATGTCGACGACGGTCAACCCTGGGCGCGTCGCCGGCCCCGCGGGTTCCGCCGCCGCCTTCCGATCGCGATCAGCACCGCGAGCGCCCCGACCAGCACCGCACCGCCGCCGACGACGGCTCCGCCGAGCCACTGCGGCGTGCCGTCGGACGGGGGCCCGGCAGCCGCCGGTCGGTCTCCCGCCGCCGCCGGCGCGGGGACGGAGGCCCGCCGGCTCAGCTCGTCGGGGTCCACCAGCCGTCCCACCGAGGCGTCCCGGGGCAGGGCGAAGCCCCAGTCCAGCAGGCGGGCGCCCTGCTCCCAGGCGCGCACCGGACGGGCCTCGGCGCCGAGCTCGGTGACCACCAGGCGGCGGCCGCCGCGCTCGGCCGCGCCGACGTAGGTGTGCCGGGCCAGCTCGGTGAAGCCGGTCTTGCCGCCCAGCGCGCCCGGGTAGCGGAAAATCAACTGGTTCTCGTTCTGGATCTGGAACCCGGGCTGACGCAGGGCGGGCTGGGCGGGGATCTGGGTGCGCTCGGTCAGCGCGTACCGGCGGAAGGTCGGGTCGGCGAAGCAGACCCGGGCGATCAGCGCCAGGTCGTACGCGCTGGTGAACTGGCCGGGCCCGTCCAGGCCCGACGGGGTCACCGCGTGGGTCTGGAGGGCCCCCAACCGCTGCGCCTCGGCGTTCATCTGCGCCACCCCGGCCTGGGCGCTGCCGGCGCCGAGCCGGGCCAGCAGGTTGGCGGCGTCGTTGCCCGACTGGAGCAGCAGGCCCAGCCAGGCGGTCTCCACGGAGTAGCGGCCGTTCTCCAGCAGCCCCACGGCAGAGCTGCCGGGGGTGATGTCCAGGTCGGCCCGGGTGACCGTGGCCACCTGCTTCGGGTCGAGCTTCGGCATCATCGTGGCGGCCAGCAGCAGCTTCTGCACGCTCGCCGGGGTGCCGTACTCGTGCGGCCCGCAGGCGCCCAGCACCGCGCCGGTGTCCAGGTCGGCGACCAGCCAGGAGGTCGCGGTGACCGGCGGGGGCGCGGGAGTGCCGGGCGGAACTACCAGCCCGGGGGTGGCCAGCGCCTCGCCGCCCACCGCACGCTGCTCCGGCACGGGCGCGGGCGGCACCGGCCGGGGCGGCCGCTTGACCGGCGGTGGCGGCACCGCCAGCTTCGGGCAGGGCACCGCGGCGGGCGGCGCGGCGGCCCGCGGCGTGGCGGTCGCCGGGACGGCCGTCCCGGCGGTGAGAAGGACGGTGGCGGTCACGGCGGCCAGGACCCGGGCTCTCATGGACACGCACCCTATCGGGCAAGATCGCGCCCTCGACGTCACCCGCCCGGCAGGCCGGCCGCACCCCCGTTGAGGTGGAAGGCCCGCTCCTCGGCGACCTCCCGGGCCCGCAGGAAGCGCGTCGTCCACTCCGGGTCGCCGTCCGGGATCCGCTCGACGACGTGCTCGTCGAGCGCCCGGCCGCCGGGCGGGGCGAGCACGACGGCCACCACCGTCGCCCCGTCCCGCCCGTGGTGCGTCACCTGCCAGCGGGCCGCCCGGCGGGCCCGCCGCTCCCGCCCGGCGCCGACCGCCCGCAGCAGCAGATACGTCAGGATCGTGGCGCCCAGCGCGACGCCCAGGCCCAGCAGCGGTACGACGACCCGCACGGCTACCTCCGGCTCACTTCAGCGGCACGGTCGCGCCGGCCCCCGGGGCGTACGTGGTGACCCCCGGCGGCAGCGCCTTGATGATGTCGATCTGGGCGCAGGCCGAGCAGGCGTCGTAGCCCTGCTGGCGGGTCTTGTTCGCGTCCGCCTCCGCCTTGGCCTGGGCCACCTTGGCCTGGGCCTCGCTGACCGCCGCGTACGCCGCCTGGGCCTTGTTGACCGCCTCCTGGACGGTCGCCGGCAGGGTGACCCGGGCGAGGTTGAACTTGATCCCCTCGAAGAACTCGCCGCCGAGCATCTCGGCGAGGTCCTTGGGCAGGCTGGTGTTCACCGCCTCCTGGACCTTGGCGATGTTGGTGTTGTTGGCCTGGCCGGCGGCGTCGGGGTTGCCCGGGGTGGCGGGGGCGCGCTGCGCGCCGTTCTGCACCAGCGCACAACTGGAGACCAGCTCGGCGCAGCGGAAGCTGCTGATCTGGATGCGCAGGTCGTTGTCGATGACCGGGCGGACGATCGCGTCGAGGAAGCTGCTCCACCCCTCGTCCCCGTCGTAGGCGTAGCGCAGGGTGCCGTCGACGCCACGGAACTGCCGGGTGCCGAACTTGGTGTCGAACTCCTTGAGCACCTCCGGGTCGAGGTTGAGGGTGAAGTAGATGGTGCCCTCGATGCCCATCTCCACGCCGTCGCTGGACGGGGTGTTGACCACGTCGATGCCGGTCCGCTCGCCCCGGGAGGGGTCCGAGGTGATGGTGTAGAAGCGCTGCTGGGCCGGGTAGCGGTGCATGGTGGAGTAGAGGCCGGTCCAGGTCCGGCCGGAGCCCGCGGGCACCACCTGGCGGACCCGGTTGTTGTCGAACCAGCCGCCGTTGCGGACCACGCCGACCTCGCCGCCGGCGGTCTTGTCGAAGCCGCCGACCAGCATCGTCAGCGCCACGATCAGCACGGTGAGCCCGGCCAGCACCGCCCCGACGATCGGCACGATCCGCGGTGACGGCATCGCCGGTCCGCGGCGGTTGTGCTGTGTGGTCATCTTCGCCCCTCCCCCGACCGGGCACGGGTCCTGCCCGTACCTCGGGATCAGGTTGACACCCGCCGTCAACCTGCCCCGCCGACGTCGGCGCCGATCGAGATCCGGTCACCCGCGTTGAACGATCTTCGGCCCCTGCCCGTATTCCCGGCCGACAGATGGAAACGCTCCCGGCCGCCGTGCCGGATCGACCGGGCGGCGATTTCCGTACGCAGGTGATGCCGCCGCGGCGGGCCCGCCGACCGCGCCCGACGCCCGGTCCCACCTGCGCCTGCACCGTCACGCGGCACCGCCGACGTCGGCTGCGCACCCTCGGCAGCCATCGTCGGCGGCCAATTCGAGGAGAGGTACATGGCCAGGCCTACGCAGAAACACGCTGTCCTGAAAGTTGCCGGGATCGGCGCCTTCGCGGCGCTGCTGCTCGGCGCGGGACTGCAATTGGCTTCCGCCGACGAGAACGCGGCCGCGACACCGGTCTCGGTGTCCTGCCCGGGCGTGGCGGACCAGCTCGGCGCGGTGCCGGCAGCCGCGCAGAACGGGGTGAACCAGGAGCTGAGGAACCTGGAGCTCCAGATCGCCAACGCCAACGCCCGGCTGGCCCGCGGGCCGAAGCAGGCGCAGAACCAGCTCAACGACATCGCCGGTAAGCGCCGCGCCGTACTGGACCGGATCCGACTGGACATCACCCGGGTCGGCGGCGCCGCGCCGGCCGGCCTGGAACGGCTGGCCGGCTGCTCGCTGGCCAGCGGCGCCGGGGGCGCCGATGCCGGCAACGCGCAGAACACCGGCAACGGCAACGCCGGCGTGGCGGGCGCGCAGACGGTGAACTGCCCGAGCGTCCGGGACAAGCTCGCCGACGTACCGGCGGCGGCCGCCGCCGGGGTGGAGAAGGAGCTGGCCAACCTCGACGGCGAGATCGCCAACGCCAACGCGCGGCTGGCCCGGCTGGCGGTGAAGCCGGAGGGCGGCCCGAACTTCGTCCAGAACGCCATCCTCGGCCCGCTGCGGAACAAGCGGATCGCCGTGCTGGACCGGATCGGCATCGACATCAACCGGGCCGGCGGCCAGCGGCCGGACCTGTCCGCCCTGGCCGCGTGCACGCTGAACGCCCCCGGCGCGGCCAGCCCGGTCAACGGCAGCGCGGGCGCGGGCACCGGCAACGCGGGCACCGGCAACGCCGGCACCGGCGTGGCTCGGACGGTGAGCTGCCCGAGCGTCCAGGACAGGCTGCCGGCCGTGCCGGCCCAGGCGGCCGGCCAGGTGCGGGACGAGCTGGCGAACCTGCAGCGGCAGATCGACGAGGCGAACGCCCGGCTGGCCCGGCTCGCGGTCCGGCCGGAGGGTGGCCCGAACTTCATCCAGAACGCCATCCTCGGCCCGTTGGAGGACAAGCGGATCGCGGTGCTCAACCGGATCGCCACCGACATCGGTCGGGTCGACGGCAACCGCCCTGCCGAGCTGGTCGACCTCGCCACCTGCACGCTGAACTGAGCCCGGCACGCTGACCGGCCGCCACCTGCGCGAGTACGTCTCCCGTCGACCCGTCAGCCCTGGTCCACGACCGGCGCCGGTCGGGCCGCCCGCGCGGCGGCCCGGTCGGCCGCCGGCAACCAGGTCGCCCCGGTGATCAGGGTACGGGCCTGGGTGGGCGTGAACAGGTACGTCCGTTCGCCGCCGCACTTCCCGTCGGACTCCCCCGGCCCCTTGATCCACAGCACGGCCGCCAGCCCCGGCCGGTCCGTCACCGGTCGGGGCACCTCCCCGAGCGCCTGCCGCCGCGGGTTGCACCACTCGTCGTCCCGGCCCGGCTCGTCGGGCGGCGGGCCGGCACCGTTGCGGGAGGTGTCGATGACGAACTCCCGGCCGCCCACCAGGTCGGACAGCTCCCGCCCCCAGCGGTAGGTGTCGGCCGTGGTCTGCCGGTTCGACACGTTCACCGCGAACCCCTCGGCGTACGTGATGCCCGAGGCGAGCAGCCGCTCCGCGGTCTCCCCGGTGGAGCGCCACTTCGAGTGCCCGGCGTCGAGGTAGACGGCGTGGCCAGCGGCGGCCAGCCGCTTCGTCGCCTCGGTGAGCAGCTCGCCCCGGGCGGCGTCGAAGCAGTCCGCCGCGATCGCGTCCGGCTCCATCACCACCGCCGACCGGGTACGCCCCAGCGCGGCGATCAGCCGGCCGACGTAGTCCCGGTACACCTTCGCGTCCGGGGCGCCCTCGCGGAAGTTCGCGCAGCCCCGGTTGGGGATCCAGTACGCCACCACCACCGGTAGTTCGCCGCGTTGTCGGGCCCGTCGGGCCAGCTCCGCCACCGGGGGCACGTCGCGGGGGTCGTTGACCCAGCGGGCCTGCGGTCGGTCGGTGACCGGGTCGAGCCAGTCCGCCCGGTGCGCCGCCTGCCAGCGGGCCGCCGCGGTGTTCCGGTCCGCGTACAGGGTGGCGCCCGGGAACAGCTTCTTCGGCAGCGCGTACGTCAGCGCCGGCGGGTCGGGGCGCAGCGTCGTGTCGGGCCGCTGGGCGCAGCCGGCGGTGAGCGCGGCGACCAGCGCCAGGGCGACGGCCGGGACGACCCGGCGGGGGCGGTTCACGACAACCTCCACTGCGCGCTGACCCGGAACACGCGTACCCGGTCGTCGCCGGTGCCGAAGCTGGCCACCGGTACGGCGTGCTTGCGGGCCTCCATCAGGGTCGGGTACTTCTCCGCCGCGTCGGCGGTGCGGTAGTACCAGTCCGGCAGCACCAGGTAGTCGATCCGCTTGACGTTGCGCTGCACCGCCGGGTCGGTGTCGAGCTTGTAGACGATCACCGGCTGCGGGTCGTAGCCGTAGTGGTGCACCAGGTCCGTCCAGATCGCGTCGTGCACGACCAGGGTCTTGTCCCGGGGCACGTTGCGGGCCACCCACTCGGTGGCCGACTTCAGCGGCGGCTCCTCGGTGACGGTCATCATCCGGCGCAGCTCCGGCGCCCAGGAGAAGGTCGCCACGCCGGCCAGTCCCAGCACCAGCAGGCCGGCCAGGGTGACCCGGAAGCCGTACCCGAAGCCCTGCGCCGCGCGTCGACGCAGCCAACCGGTCGGCACCAGGCCGGGGGTGCCGGCCAGGGCGGCGAGCACGCCGGCCACCAGCAGCGCGCTCCACGGCAGCAGGTTGATCACGTGCATGAACGGCACGTAGCCGCCCCGGACCAGCACCAGCCAGCCGATGGCCAGGGCGAGGGCGGCCGGGCGCAGCCGGCGCACCAGCAGGGCCAGCGGGAGCGCGGCGAGGCCGAGCAGCAGCAGCCAGTGGTCGTACTGGAGCCAGTTCTGGACCTGCTGCTGGGTGGCGCTGCCGGCCTCGAGCACCGAACCGCTGGAGTCCCGGCCCTCCAGCTGCCACTGGGCGGTGCCGAACAGGCTGTTGTGGCCGGGCCCCTCGAGCAGCTCGCCCTTGAAGAGCGCGAAGAGCGGGTACATCGCCATCAGCAGGAAACCGGCGAAGCCGGCGGTGACCAGCACCTGGGCCCGGTTGCGCCGGTCGGTGTTCTGCAGCATCGCCCAGCCCAGCGCGGGCAGCAGCAGCAGCGAGGTCTCCTTGGTCAGCGCGGCCATGGCGAAGGCCAGCGCGGCGCCGATGCCGGCGGCGATGCTGCGCCGCGGCGAGTACGCGAGCACGAACGCCAGCAGCAGCCACGGGGTGACCAGGTTGTCGAGGAACGTCCACCGGCCGTAGACCACGGCCAGCGGGGAGAGCCCGAACAGCAGCACGGCGACCGACGCGGCGACCCGGCCGAAGCCGAGCCGACGACCCAGCACGTAGAGCAGGCCGGCGCTGGCCAGCCGGGCGATCAGCATGCACTCGTTGCCGAAGGCGAGCGCCGAGTCGTACCGGTCGAAGCCGTTGGTCAGCGCCGCCCACCCGGCGATCTGGATCCAGCCGCCCGGGGCGTGGTCGTAGAAGTACGAGTAGGGCGAGAGCTCCCCCTCGTACCGCAACGACCACGCCTGGGACAGGTAGGTGCCCGGGTCGTCGACGTACCCCGGGAAGCGGGACATCCCCACCGCGTGCACGATTCCCACCAGGACGAGCAGCGGGACCAGCAGCGCGATGCTGCGGCCGTGCCGGGCCGCCCAGACCTGCAGGCCCACCCGGGCCCGCCGGTGCGGCGGCAACGCCCGGTCGATGTCGGCCACGTCGCGCAGGTCGAGGCTGCCGGTCGTCTCCAGCGTGCTGGTCACGCGCCCACCCCCGCCGTCGCCGGGACCCGGCCGCCGTCGCCCGCGGGCGCCGCGCCCAGGTGCGCGCCGCTGTGCGCGGTCTTCACCCAGTTGGTACGCCCCGAGAAGTGCCGCAGCAGCGCCCACACCCCGGCCACCGAGAGGACCACCTGGTACGGGTAGCCGCCGATCACCACGCCGAGGTGGTCGCGCAGCCGCACCTTCTGCCCGAACGTACGCCCGAACTGGTGCAGCATCAGCACGTCCAGCGCGATGGTGAGCAGGCTGATGCCGAGCGGGACGCTGGCCAGCAGCGCCACCACGATCGGCGACTTGTGGGTCAGCGCCAGGGCCAGCGCGACCGGGGCGAAGACCACCGAGAACGCCTGGAAGAACTGGAAGCCGAGCACGTAGACGGCGAGGATCTTCTGCCACAGCCGGGGCAGGGCCAGCCATTCCCGCTCGGTGAAGACCTGGATGAAGCCCTGCATCCAGCGCACCCGCTGGCGGACCAGGCCGCGCAGGGTGTCCGGGGTCTCCTCCCGGGTCACCATCTCGTCGATGTAGACCACGTCGACGTCGTAGCCGAGCACCGACGCGACCATGCCGATCTTGCAGTCCTCGGTGAGGCAGTCCTCGTCCCAGTACGCCCCGTACCGCTTGCGCAGCGCCTCGAGGAACTCCCGGCGGAAGAAGACGGTGTTGCCGCCCAGCGGCATCACCTTCGTGGCGGCCTGCAACTTCAGCCGCGACTGGAACCACTTGTAGTACTCCAGCACGTTGGCCGCCCGCCACCAGCCGGAGCTGTTCGCCCGCCACCAGCGGCGCAGCTGGGGCAGCCGCCCGCTGGGCAGCGGCAGGGTGCGCGGGTCGGCGCTGAAGTTCATCAGCTGCACTCCGCACTGCACGATCCCCGCGCCGGTACGCCGGAACCGGTAGTCGACCATCCGCAGCAGCCCGGGGTGGAAGAGGTCCTCGGCGTCGGCGACGCCGATCCACTCGTACGGGACGCCGAGCCGGGTCAGTTCGCGCACCGCGGCGTTGAGCCCGATCGGCTTGTTGTGCACGTCGGTGTCCTCCGGGTACGGCGCCACCAGCACGCGGCCCGGATAGCGGGCGGCGGTGGCGTGGGCGATCGCCGCGGTGCCCGGGTCGTCGGGGTGGTCGATGATCGGCACCACCCAGTAGTCCGGGTGGTCCAGGTTGGCCAGTCGCTCCAGGGTGTGCCCTGCGACGGCCTCCTCGTGCCGCATCGGCACCAGGATCACGCCGGGCAGCCGGGGAGCGTCCGGCTCGCCGTACCGGTCGGGGTCGTTGTGCTCGGGCAACCACCACTTGTACAGCTGGAAGGCCAGCGTGGTGACCGCCACCGTCAGCATGAACAGCGAGACGGTGACCACGAAGACGTCCAGGAAGAGGATCGCCGGCACGCAGAGCAGGGCCAGCGCGGCGACCAGCCGGCCGAGACGCCACGAGGTCGGCAGCGGGCGGCGGCGTGCGCCGCGGTAACGGGGACCGGGGGCCGCAGTGGCCATCGGGGTACCTGCCTTGGAGGAGAACGACCAGAAGTGGTCGGAGCAGTAGTTGACGACCGTGCCGGCGGCGAGCAGACCCCAGTACGCGGCCGTCACGCCGGTGACCGGCGCGAGGAACGGGAACGCCAGGAGGCTGAGCAGGGCACTGCCGCCCCGGGCGGTCTGGAACCGCCACCACCGGCGGGCCCGCCCGCCGGACCGGCCCGCGGTGCGCCGACGCCAGGTGAGCTGGTCGTGCGCGACGAAACTGAGCTGGAGGGTGAGCACGAGCTGGACCGCGTTGGCGGCCGCGGGAGCGACGCCCCGCCCCATCAGCAGGTGCAGCACGACGTGGCCGACCGCCGCCACGACGCCGCCGATGGCCAGGAAGAGCCACGGCTCCCGCCGACGGGCCAGTCCGATGAGCGGATGCACGCTGTCCTTCCGGGTACGTCGGCGCGCCGATTGCGGCGCGCGTCAGGAGTTGCGGCCACGCTGCCGCAGGCGGGAGGTACCCACCGGGACCGGTCGGACGTCGACGCCACGACACGGTGCGACCCGGTGGGAAGGTAGGTCCCCCCAACGGGTCTGCGCCGTCCTCCTACCCCCCGCGAGCAGGGCGAACCTTGGCGAGACAAGGACCACACCGTCCGGGGCGATGCGTCACGACGGCAGCGCTTCCGGCGCTTACGCGAATCGCGGTCAGGGCAGCCGACGGAGCCAGGCGCGCTGCCACGGGGTCTCGACCGCCCGCGGGTGGTAGCGCTCGCGCACCCAGCGCACCGCTTCCGTCGACGGCAGCCCGTCGAGGACGGCGAGCGCGGCGAGGGCCGTGCCGGTTCGGCCGACGCCACCCCGGCAGGCCACCTCCACCCGTTCCGCGGCGCGTGCCCGGTGCAGCGCGCCGGTCAGGGCGTCCAGGGCGTCGGCCCGGTCGAGCGGCACCCAGAAGTCAGGCCAACGGATTCGCCGGTACGGCCAGGCCGGCGTGGGGCCGGGGGCCAGCAACAGGGCGAAGTCGGCGGTCGAGGCGGGCTCGCCGATCCGGCGTCCGCGCACGGTCGCCCCGCTCGGCAGGACGACCAGCCCGGTCGACGTCGACCACTCCATCCCGCGATTCTGCCCCGGCTGGGCACAGAGCAGCGCCGCCCCCGGCCCTGACGGGTCGGGGGCGGCGCTGTAGGTGTCGGTGTGCAGGTCGCCTCTCGGCGAGTGGCACGACGCGGCTCCAGCCGAACGGTATTCCGCGAAGGCAATTTAGGTGAGGCCCGGGGACACTGGACACACCGACACCCGTCACAACACGCTACCCCCACCCACCCTTCCCCCGCGTGGAGTGACCACCCCCACCCCCACTCCCCCACCCCCGCCCGCGGCCCGTGGCCAGCGCCCCCCGCCCGTAGCCCGCGCCCCGTAGCCCGCGGCCCGCGGCCCGCGGCCCGCGGCCCGGCCTGTTGATCATGGGGTTAGCGGCGGTGTGGATCTCTTCCACTGCCGTCAACCTCATGATCAACGCGGTTGGGGGATGGGGGTGGGGAGATCTTGGACGGTTGGGGTTAGCGGTGGACGGTAACTGTCCAAGATCCGGATATGCCGCTGGCCGGCACCCCGTGAGGGGTGCCGGCCAGCGTGTCGTTGGTATCGGGGTCAGCTGTTCCAGTGCGTGGCGACGAGGTCGGCGGCCTGCTGCTCCCACTGGGCGTAGGCGTCCGGGTACGCGGAGACCT
>NZ_JBAKHO010000028.1:0-74813 GCF_036902735.1 Micromonospora lacuserhaii
GGGCCCGGGCCCGGGGCCGCCGGGTGCCCCGGCAGGTCGATCCGGGCGCGGCGGGCCGGCCCCGCCCGCGGGCACCGGGTGGCCGCCCGCCGGTCGGGTGGCGTCCGGTCGCGGGCTGACCCCGCGCGCCGCCGTCCGGCCGGTTCCGCCGTCATCCGTCCCGACGGGACATCCGGAATCGGACCGAGGGGTTCACCCATGCTCGCCTTCTCACCCGTGCACGACGCGGCGGCCGCGGCCGGCGCCGCCGTCAGTTGGCTCTCCGGCGTGCTCGCGCCGCTCACCGGCGGGGCGGCCACCGCCGCCGCCATCGTGCTGTTCACCATCGCCGTCCGCCTGCTGATCTCCCCGTTGACCCTCGCGCAGGTCCGCGGGGAGCGGCGCCGCGCGGCGCTCACCCCGGAGGTCCGTCAGCTCCAGCAGCGGCACGCGGACGATCCGGCGAAGCTCCAGTCGGAGCTCTTCGCGCTCTACCGACGGGCCGGGGCGTCGCCGGTCGCCGGCTGCCTGCCGGCTCTGCTCCAGGCGCCGTTCTTCCTGGTCATGTACCGCCTCTTCGCCACCGACGACGGCGGCGCCGGGCTGCTGGACGACAAGCTTGGCGGGGTGCCGCTCGGCTGGCACCTGGGCGACGGGCTGTCGCCGTCGGTGGTGGCCGTCTTCGGGCTGCTGCTCGGGCTGCTGCTCGTGCTGGCCTGGTTCTCCTCCCGGCGGGCGAAGCGGGCGGCGGCGGCGACCGGCACGGTGGCCGGCGCCCCGACCGAGGGGCCCGGGGCGGCGGTGCTGGGCCGGCTGATCCCGCTGCTGCCGTACACGACGGTGCTGGTGGCGCTGGTGGTGCCGCTGGCCGCCGTGCTCTACCTGGTGACCACCACGGCGTGGACCGCCGGCGAGCAGGTGGTGTTGCGCCGGCCGCAGCCGGCAGACATCGACGCCCGTTGACAAGGGGATCGCGGCGGCGTAGAAAGCGCTCTCAGAGAGCGCTCTCTCCCCGTCCCCCCAGAGAGGCACCCCGATGAACGCTGTCCCGGCGGCCCCGGCCGCCCCCGCCACCCCGCGCCGGCGCCGCCGGCTCCTGCTCGCCCTCGGCCTCGCCACCACCACCATCCTGGCCGGCGTCCAGCTGACCGCCCAGGCCGCCGTCCCGCCACCGCCGTCGGGCTGGAACCTGATGTGGAGCGACGACTTCACCGGCGGGGCCGGCACCCTGCCGTCCTCGACCAACTGGATCATCGACACCGGCACCAGCTACCCCGGCGGCCCGGCCAACTGGGGCACCGGCGAGATCCAGACGTACACCTCCAGCACCGCCAACCTCAGCCAGGACGGTGCCGGCAACCTGCGGATCACCCCGCTGAAGGACCCCGCCGGCCGGTGGACCTCGGCCCGGATCGAGACGGTCCGCGCCGACTTCAAGCCGCCCGCCGGGGGAGTCCTGGCGATCGAGGGCCGGATCCAGATGCCCAACGTCACCGGCGCCGAGGCGGCCGGCTACTGGCCCGCGTTCTGGTCGCTCGGCTCGCCCTACCGGGGCAACTACCAGAACTGGCCGGGCATCGGCGAGATCGACGTGATGGAGAACGTCAACGGGCTCAACCAGGTCTGGGGCACGCTGCACTGCGGGTACGCCCCGGGCGGGCCGTGCAACGAGTTCAACGGCCTCGGCAACACCCGGGCCTGCCCGGGCAGCAGCTGCCAGTCCGCGTTCCACACCTACCGCACCGAGTGGGACGCCTCGGTCACCCCCCAGCAGCTGCGCTGGTACGTCGACGGGCAGCTCTTCCACACCGTCAGCCAGACCCAGGTCGGTGACCCGTACTGGGGGCAGATGACCAACCACGGCGGCTACTTCCTGCTGCTCAACGTGGCGATGGGCGGGTCGTTCCCGAACGGGGTGGCCGGCTACACCACGCCGACCGGTTCGACCGTCTCCGGCCGGCCGATGCTGGTCGACTACGTGGCCGTCTACCGCAAGGGGTCGACCTCCAGCCCGTCGCCGAGCCCGACCACGACCACCCCGCCGCCGTCCGGCGGGGTCGACGCGTACGGGACCATCCAGGCTGAGGCGTTCAGCGCGCAGAACGGGGTGATCGTCGAGGCGTGCACCGAGGGCGGGCAGAACCTCGGCGCGCTGCGCAACGGTGACTGGGCCCGGTACGACAACGTGGACTTCGGCACCACCGGGCCGCGGGACTTCGTGGCCCGGGTCGCCTCCGGCGCGCCGGGCGGGGTGAGCGGGCTGGTCGAGGTCCGGCTGGACAGCCCGACCAGCGCCCCGATCGGCAGCTTCGCGATCGCCAACACCGGCGGCTGGCAGAGCTGGCGCTCGGTGCCGGGCAACACCGCCGCGGTGACCGGGCGGCACACCGTCTACCTGACCTTCACCAGCGGCCAGGGGGCGGACTTCGTCAACGTCAACTGGTTCACCTTCCGGCGCTGACGCCCGACGAGGAGAGGCCCGCGTCGCCGACGCGGGCCTCTTCGGCGTTTCGGGGCAGTGGTCGAACTGCTCCTGGGCGGTCAGCGCCCGGCGGTCACCGACTGGCGGTCGCGCCGCGCCCGCCGCCTGCGGACCTTCTTGACCACCCAGGTGGCGATCATGATGCCGAAGATCGCGAAGATCGCGTAGTTGAACCAGCTGCTGTACTGCTCCACCTGCTGCCAGCGGGAGCCCAGCGCGTAGCCGGCACCGACGATCAGGGTGTTCCACACCCCGCTGCCCAGCGTGGTGAGGAGCAGGAACTCGCCCAGCGGCATCCGGTTCGCGCCGGCCGGCACCGAGACCAGGCTCCGCACCACCGGGACCACCCGCCCGATCAGCACCGCCCACCGGCCGTGCCGCTCGAACCAGCGGTCCGCCTTCTCCAGGTCACTCCGGTCGACCAGCGGGACGTGGTCCAGCCAGCGCTTGAGCCGCTCCTCGCCCAGCGCCGCGCCGAGCCAGTAGAGCAGCAGCGCGCCGACCAGCGACCCGATCGTCGCGGCGAGCACGATCAGCGCGACGTTGAACCGACCCTGCGACGACAGGTAGCCGGCCAGCGCCAGCACGATCTCGCTGGGGATCGGCGGGATGACGCTCTCCAGCGCCAC
The DNA here is from genome assembly GCF_036902735.1 of Micromonospora lacuserhaii. NCBI lineage: Bacteria > Bacillati > Actinomycetota > Actinomycetes > Micromonosporales > Micromonosporaceae > Micromonospora > Micromonospora lacuserhaii. The sequence goes on from NZ_JBAKHO010000028.1 coordinate 3,091, forward strand.
CAGGAAGGCCACGCCGACCGCGCCGAGCGAGTCGATGATGCTCGCCACCCACCCGGTCAGCCCGCTGAACTGGTTCGGGTCGACGTTCTGGGCGAGAGCCATGGGCGTCCTTCCGAGAGCTGCCGGGGATCAGACGGTGGTACCCGCGACACTGGCCCTCACACCTGCCGTGACCCGCCCCACTGACCTGCCGCTCAGCCTGGCCGCGCAGGCACACCCCCGGGACCGGGCGACCGGCCCGGCCCGGCGGTCAGTCCTCCGGGTGCAGCGCCTCGTCGGCCGGGCCCCGCCGCCAGCCGGTGAACCGGACGGTCAGCCCGCCCCGGGTCGGCGAGCAGCAGAACGGCCCGGCGAGCGCGTCGGCCCCCGGCGCGAGCGGCGCCAGCCGGACCAACCGCCACGGCTCGCCGTCCACCCGGGCCCGGACGGTCAGCGCGTCGCCGTCCCGGCTGGCCCGGATGGTCACCTCCCGCCCGGCCCACTCCGGCACCGGGGCCACCGACCAGTCGGAGACCTCCCGGGTCACCACCGCACCGAGCTGCGGTTGGCCGTCGCTGACCTCCACCCCGGCCTTGACCCAGTTCCGCTCGTCCACCCGGACCAGCACCCCGGCCTGGTCGAACCGCTCGGTGTAGTCCAGCCGGAAGGACACCTCGACGGCGCTGCCGTCGGGCAGCGGGGCGAGCAGGGCCGGCCCGTCGTCGTGCACGAAGCCGTAGCTGGTGTGCCGCCAGAAGTCGCTCTCCGCTCCCGGCTCCACCAGCAGCCCGCCGTCGGCGCTCCGCGCCACCCGGACCGGTTCGTTCAGCCAGTCGCCGGCGTCCCAGCCCACGTCGCGCATCGTGCCGTCCCCGCTCATGCCCGCACCGTACCGCCGGTCCCCGACCATTCCGGGGTGCCTGCCGCCCGGGCGTTTGCCGAGGGAGCCGATCGGAGACATAAACCCGGCATGGGTGACAGGTGGTATTCCGAGGCGGTCGTCTACTGCCTCGACGTCGACACGTACGCGGACTCCGACGGCGACGGGGTCGGTGACCTCCGTGGCCTGATCGGCCGGCTGGACTATCTGGCCCGGCTGGGGGTGACCTGCCTGTGGCTCAACCCGATCCACCCGTCGCCGAACCAGGACGACGGGTACGACGCGACCGACTTCTACAACGTCGACCCGCGACTCGGGACCCTCGGTGACTTCGCCGAACTGCTGCACCAGGCGCAGAACCGGGGCATCCGGGTGATCATCGACCTGGTGGTCAACCACACCTCCGACCAGCACCCGTGGTTCCAGTCCGCCCGTTCCTCTCCCGACTCGCCGTACCGGGACTGGTACGTCTGGGCCGACCAGGAGCCGGACGACCGGTACCAGGGCATGGTCTTCCCCGGCGAGCAGCACGAGACGTGGAGCTACGACCGGACCGCCAAGGCCTGGTACTACCACCGCTTCTACAAGTTCCAGCCGGACCTGAACATCAGCAACCCGAAGGTGCGCGAGGAGATCAAGAAGATCACCTCGTTCTGGCTCCAGCTCGGGGTCTCCGGCTTCCGGATGGACGCGGTGCCGTTCATCATCGAGCAGACCGAGCCGGGCAACCCCAACTCGCCCAAGGACTTCGACTTCATCACCGAGCTGCGCCAGCACGTGCAGTGGCGCCGCGGCGACGCCGTCCTGCTGGCCGAGGCGAACGTCGAACCGGACCAGCTCCCGGTCTACTTCGGCGACGGGAGCGGGTCGGGCAACCGGATCCACATGCTCTTCGACTTCATGCTCAACGGCCGACTGATGCTCGCCCTCGCCCGGGAGGACCCGGAGGCCATCATCGACGCGCTGCGCGACACCCCGAAGCTGCCCACCGGCGGCCAGTGGGCGACCTTCCTGCGCAACCACGACGAGATCGACCTGTCCCGGCTCACCGCCGACCAGCGCAACGACGTGCTGGCGAAGTTCGGCCCGGACGAGGAGATGCAGCTCTACGGCCGGGGCATCCGGCGCCGGCTCGCCCCGATGCTCGGCAACGACCGGCGGCACGTCGAGCTGGCGTACGCCCTCCAGTTCTCGCTGCGCGGCACGCCGGTGCTGCGCTACGGCGAGGAGATCGGCATGGGCGAGAACCTGGCGCTGAAGGGGCGCGACGCGATCCGTACCCCGATGCAGTGGTCGTTCCAGACCAACGGCGGCTTCTCCACGGCGGAACCGGAGAAGCTGGTACGACCGGTGATCGACACCGGCGAGTACGGGTACGAGACGGTCAACGTGACCGCCCAGCGCAAGGACCCCCGGTCCCTGCTCGGCTGGTTCGAGCGGATGATCCGGACGCTGCGGGAGGCGCCGGAGGTCGGTTCCGGGGCCACCACCCACATCGACGTGCCGATGCCGGCCGGCGTGCTCGCGCACCGGGCCGACGGTCCCACCGGGACGATGGTCTTCCTGCACAACCTCGGCACCGAGGACGTCGAGGTCGACCTGAGCACCCTGCAGCCGGAGGCCGACCTGCCGATAGACGTCCTCTCCGACCGGGGCTACGACGAGGTCGGCAAGCTGGACCGGCTGAAGCTCGCCGGGCACGGCTACCGCTGGATCCGGCTCTGCCGCAGCTGGTCGTCCTGACCACCCGCCGCACCGGCCCGTCGCCGCTCGTCGGCGGCGGGCCGGTCCGCGTACCCCTGGGTTAAGCTCCTTCGATCGAGCCACAAGTTACCGGGAGGTAATCATGTCGGAGGAGCAGCGGGTCGCCATCGTGACCGGTGCCGCGCGCGGCATCGGGGCGGCCACCGCACGGCGGCTGGCCGCCGACGGCATGGCCGTCGCCGTGGTCGACATCGAGGAGTCGGCGACCAAGGAGACCGTGGACGCGATCGCCGCCGCGGGCGGGCGGGCCCTCGGTGTCGGCGCCGACGTGTCCGACCGGGCCCAGGTGGAGGCCGCCGTCGAGCGGGTCGCCACCGAGTTGGGCGGGCCGACGGTGCTGGTCAACAACGCCGGCGTGCTCCGCGACAACCTGCTGTTCAAGATGACCGACGCCGACTGGGACATGGTCATGGGCGTGCACCTGCGGGGCGCGTTCCTGTTCAGCCAGGCCGCCCAGAAGCACATGGTCGAGCGGAAGTGGGGCCGGATCGTCAACCTCTCCAGCACCTCGGCGCTGGGCAACCGGGGCCAGGCGAACTACTCGGCCGCCAAGGCCGGCATGCAGGGCTTCACCAAGACCCTCGCCATCGAGCTGGGCCCGTTCGGCGTGACCGTCAACGCGGTCGCGCCGGGCTTCATCGTCACCGACATGACCGCCGCGACCGCCGCCCGGATGAAGGTCGACTTCGACGACCTGCAGAAGCACGCCGCGGCCGAGATTCCGGTCCGCCGCCCCGGCCGCCCGGAGGACGTCGCGCACACCATCTCGTTCCTGGCCAGCGAGGGCGCCTCGTTCGTCTCCGGCCAGGTCATCTACGTGGCCGGCGGCCCCAAGGACTGACCGCCCCGCACCAGGAATGGCCGCTCTTTCACGGAAGGAGCGGCCATTCCGCGCTCCATGGCCGCGCTTTCCGTGAAGGAGTGGCCCCCGGAGCGGGGAGGGTCAGGTGGTGGTGTGGCGGGTGCGCCAGAGCCAGAGGAGGCCGAGCACCGGGAGGACCAGCGGGATGTAGCCGTAGCCGCTGCCGAAGCCGGACCAGACCGTCTCGTCGGGGAACAGCTCCCGGTCGGCCAGGCTGAGGATGCCGACCCCGACGACCCCGACCAGCTCGACGGAACAGCAGACCAGCGCCACCCGGCGGCCGGTGTGCCCGGCCCGGGCCAGCCCGACCGCGGCCACGATGTAGATCACCGCGGCCAGCGCGGAGAGCAGGTACGCCACCGGCGCCTCGTCGAACTTCGTGGCGATCTGCAGCCCGGCGCGGGAGGTGGCGGCGATCGCGAACAGGATGTAGACCGCGATCAGCAGCCGCCCCGGCCCCTTGTTCGTGGCGCGCTCCGGCGCCCGGGTCTCAGCCACCGAGGGCCTCCCAGGTCTGCTGCAACCGCACCACGACCACCGGGGTGACCAGGCAGATCGCGCAGACGATCGCCGATCCCCAGCGGGTGGGCTCCATCCTCGCCAGCACCCACGCCAGCGGCGGCAGGCAGACCAGGGTCACCAGGTAGCCGAAGAAGGCGCCGGGCTCGCCCGGCTGGTCCCCGCCGCCGATGGCGACCAGCGCCACCACGGCCAGCGCGAGCAGCGCGACCTCCAACACGGCCAGGCCGAGGAACTGGGCCCGGTCCGGCGGCCGGTGGCGCACCGCGGCCACCAGGGCCCAGAGCGCGAGTACGAGCGACAGCACGATCGCCGCCGCCGGGAGGAGGCCGTCCACCGGCGAGCCGGCCGCGGCCGCGCTGGTCATCGGGGGCATCCGAGCGGAGTGTCGGTCACCGGCACAGCCTACTAACCGTCGTAGTACTCGCGGTCGCCCCGGTCCGCGCGTCGCGGTGCCCGGCCGGTCCCGCCGCGCTTCGTCGCGGCGCATCGGACCCGTTGCCTGCGTACGGACGGCCGGCGGGCTAGCGTGGATCACGGTCGCGGCGTTGCCGTGACCGACGACGACACCGGGGGTATCCGTGCTGCGGTTCGGCTTGTTCGGCACTGGTCACTGGGCGGCGGAGACGCACGCCGCCGCGATCGACGCGCACCCGCGCGCCACGCTGGCCGGCGTCTGGGGGCGTAACCCGGAGCGGGCGGCGGCGCTGGCCGAGCGGCACGGCGTGCCCGTCTTCGACGACGTCGACGCGCTGCTGGACGCGTGTGACGCGGTGGCCGTCGCGCTCCCGCCGGACGTGCAGGCCGGCATCGCCGTCCGGGCCGCCACCGCCGGCCGGCACCTGCTGCTGGACAAGCCGCTGGCGCTCGAGCTCGCCGACGCCGACCGGGTGGTCGCCGCCGCGCAGGGGGCCGGGGTGGCCTCGGTGGTCTTCTTCACCCAGCGCTACCACCCCAACATCACCGGATTCCTCGCCGCCACCGCCGCGGCCGGCGGCTGGCAGCACGCCCGGGCGACGATGTTCGCCTCGATCTACCAGCCGGGCAACCCGTACGGCGAGTCGCAGTGGCGGAAGAAGCACGGCGCTCTCTGGGACATCGGCCCGCACGCGCTGTCGCTGATCCTGCCGGTGCTGGGCCCGGTCACCCGGGTGGCCGCGATGGACGGCCCGAGCGGCCTGGTCCACCTGCTGCTCACCCACGACGGCGGCGCCACCAGCTCGCTCTCGCTCACCCTGGACGCGCCGCCCGAGGCGGTGACCCGGGACTTCGTCTTCTTCGGCGAGAACGGCACCGAGACCGTGCCGCCGGGGGACGGGAACGCGCTCAGCGCCTACGGCACCGCCATCGACCAGCTGCTGGAGGAGGTCGACGCGGGCACCCGCGACCACCGCTGCGACGTGCGCTTCGGCCGGGACGTGGTGGCCGTCCTGACGGCCGCCGAGACCGCCCGCACCGAGGGTCGCACCGTCGACGTCTGACCGGTCACGGCCCCGGGCGGGTCGGCCCCCGGCGGGACGATGTCCCTACCCTGCGTGGGGGCCCGGCTCAGGCCAGCGTGCTCAGGGCCTCGTTGAGGTCGGCGGGGGAGTCGAACTGCTCCGCCGGCAACGCCCGCAACATCTGGAGCATCTCGGTGCTGGCGCCGTTCTCCTGGCCCCAGCGGACCAGGTCCTCGCGGGAGACCGGGTAGTCGAGCCCGGCCAGGTACTCCTGGAACTGCACCCCGGTGACGGTCATGGGGGCCGGCTACCCGCCCAGCGCGCCGGCACACCGACACCCGGCCGGTTTGCCCGTCCGAGCGCCGGGTAGCCGCGGACATGCTGGTTCAGCGGCTCGGCGCGCCGAGCGACTTCGATCCGGTTCTGGAGCGCGTCCGGGACGCCCGGGTGGTGATGATCGGTGAGGCCACCCACGGCAGCTACGACTACTACCGGCTGCGCGAGCAGCTCACCCGGCGGCTCATCGCCGAGCAGGGCTTCGATTTCGTGGCGGTGGAGGGGGACTGGCCGGACTGCGACCGGGTGCACCGGTCGGTGGTGGGCGCCCCCGGCGGCGCCGCCGATCCGCGTACCGCCCTGGAACGGTTCGAACGCTGGCCCACCTGGATGTGGGCGAACGCCGAGGTGGACCGCTTCTGCCGCTGGCTCAAGGCGTGGAACCTCGACCGCCCCGAGTCCGAGCGGGCCGGCTTCCACGGGCTGGACGTCTACAGCCTGTGGGAGTCGATGCAGGCCATCTTCGACTACCTCGGCGAGGAGGACCCGCGGTCGCTGGAGGCGGCGCAGGAGGCGTACCGGTGCTTCGAGCCGTACGACAAGCGGGTCGAGGAGTACGGCGCGGCCAGCCGGTTCGTCTCCGCCCGCTGTGAGGAGGAGGTGGTACGGCTGCTGGCGCGTACCCGGGCGCACGCCGTCTCGGACGGCCCGGCGGCCTTCTCGGCCTGGCAGAACGCGGAGGTGGTGGCCGGCGCGGAACGCTACTACCGGGCGATGGTGCAGGGCGGCCCGGAGTCGTGGAACGTCCGCGACATCCACATGACCGACACCCTGGATCGCCTGCTGGAGCGGTACGGCCCGGGCTCGCGGGGGATCGTCTGGGCGCACAACACCCACGTGGGCGACGCCCGCTACACCGACATGGCGGGCGACGGGATGATCAACATCGGCCAGCTGGCCCGGGAGCGGCTCGGCCGGGACGCGGTCGCGCTGATCGGGATGGGCAGCTACCGGGGGACGGTCATCGCCGCCCCGCGCTGGGGTTCGCCGGCCGAGGCGATGGTGGTGCCGCCGGCCCGCGAGGGTTCGGTGGAGCGGCGGATGCACGAGCTGCTGCCGGACCGGGCGGTGCTGGTCTTCGGCGGCCCCGACCAGCCTGACTGGGTCACCCGCACCGTCGACCACCGGGCGATCGGGGTGGTCTACGACCCGACGTTCGAGTCCTGGGGCAACTACGTGCCGACCCGGCTGGCCGACCGCTACGACGCCTTCGTCTGGTGCGCGGAGACCACCGCCCTGCACCCGCTGCCCACGCTGACGTCCTTCGGCGAGATGGAGACCTACCCGGCCGGCGTGTGACCGGCCAGGCCGGTCGCCGGATCAGACGCCGACCGGCTGCTTCTCGAGGTGGGCGCGCAGGCCCTCGCCCTCGATGTCCACGTTGGGCAGGACCTTGTCCAGCCAGCGGGGCAGCCACCAGGCCTTCGTGTTGAGCAGGGACATCACCGCCGGGACGATGGTCATCCGGACGATGAAGGCGTCGACCGCGACGCCGACGGCGAGCGCGAAGCCCATCGACTTGATCACCGGGTCGTCGAGGAAGACGAAGCCGCCGAACACCGAGATCATGATGAGCGCGGCGGCGGTGACCACCCGGGCGCCATGCCCCATCCCGTTGATGGTGGCCTGCCGGGCGGTGTCACCGTGCACGAAGTCCTCCCGCATCCGGGAGACCAGGAAGACCTCGTAGTCCATCGCCAGCCCGAACAGGATGCCGATGAGCAGGATCGGCAGGAAGCTGATCAGCGGCCCCGGAGTGTCCAGTCCGACCAGGTCGGAAAGGTGTCCCTGCTGGAACACCGCGACCGTGATGCCGAAGGTGGCCGCCACGGTGAGCAGGAAGCCCAGCGCCGCCTTGACCGGCACCAGGATCGAGCGGAACACCAGCATCAGCAGCAGGATCGACAGCCCGACCACCAGCAGCAGGTAGACCGGGAGCGCGTCGGACAGCTTCTCGGAGACGTCGATGCCGATCGCGGTGACGCCGGTCAGCAGCACCTCGGCGTTGCCGATCGAGCCGACGTGGTCCCGGATGTCGTGCACCAGCGTCTCGGTGGCGGCGTCGGTCGGCCCGGTCTTCGGGATGACGCCGAGCAGCGCGGTCCGGCCGCTGGGGTCGAGCTGCGGCGGGGCCACGGCCAGCACTCCCTCGGTGCGCTGGATCAGGGCGGCGACCTGCGGCACGGCGGCCGAGGTGGCCTGCGGCGAGTCGGCGGTGACCACCACCGCGAGCCGGCCGGTGAAGCCCGGGCCGAAGCCCTCCCGGATCAGGTCGTTGCTCACCCGGGCCGGGGTGCCCTCCGGCGCGGTGCCGGCGTCGGGCAGGGCCAGCCGCATGTCCTGGGCGGGGAGCGCGAGCAGCCCGAGGCCGAGCAGGCCGACCAGGATCACCGGGATGCGCAGCCGGGTCACCCAGTGCGCCCAGCGGAAGCCGAACCCGGAGCGGTCCTCCGAGCCGGTGGCGTCGGATTCGACCGCCTCGCGGCCGCGCAGCTTACGGGGGAGCACCTTGCGGCCGGCGAAGCCGAGCAGCGCCGGGGCGAGGGTGATCGCGACGAGCACGGCCACGGTGACCGTGCCGGCGGCGGCCAGACCCATCACGGTGAGGAAGGGGATGCCCACCACGGCGAGGCCGGCCAACGCGATGACCACGGTGGCGCCGGCGAAGACCACGGCGGAGCCGGCGGTGCCGACGGCGCGGCCGACCGCCTCCTCCGGGGTCAGCCCGTCGAGCAGGTTCTGCCGGTGCCGGGAGGTGATGAAGAGCGAGTAGTCGATACCGACCGCCAGGCCGAGCATCAGCGCCAGGATGGGCGCGGTGCTGGTCAGCTCGACCGCCCCGCTGAGCGCGAAGAGGCCGGCCATGCCGACGCCCACACCGATCAGCGCGTTGAGCATGGTCATGCCGGCGGCGACCAGCGAACCGAAGGTGACGATCAGGACGATCGCGGCGACCGCCACGCCCAGCGCCTCGGTCGAGCCGACCTCCGGCTCGGAGTTGAGCACCTCACCGCCGGGCGCGACCTGCCAGCCCTGCGCGCCGGCCGGCGCGGCGATCTTCTCGTACGCCTCGCGCTGCTCGTCGGTGACCTCGTCGGCGCCCTTGGCGAACTGCACCTGGACCAGGGCGTACCGGCCGTTCGGGGAGACCGCCTGGACCTGGAACGGGTCGAGGGCGCCGACCACCCCGGGCAGCGTGCCGGCCTCCTGCACGACCTGCTTGACCACGGCCTGTCCCTGCGGGGTGGCGAGCTGGCCGTCGGCCGGGGCCTTCACCGCGATGGTGCCGGTGGCGCCGCTGGCCGCCGGGAACCGGTCGGCGAGGAGGTCGAGCGCCTTCTGCGACTCGGTGCCGGGCATGGTGAAGTTGCTGGCCGTCGGGCCGCGCAGGGTGGCCGCGGCGAAGCCGAGGCCGACGAGTACGACGAGCCAGACGGCGACGACGAGTCGCCGGCGGCGCAGTGAGGCCCGGCCGAGCCGGTACAGCAGGGTGGCCATCAGATCCTTGTCCTCATTCGTGGGTGGATGGGTCGGTCGGGACGAGCGCCCGACGGGCGATGGAGAGCAGGGCGGGGCGCAGCTCCTCGTCGGGTAGGTCGACGAACTCGGCGCACGCCTCCGGTACCCCGGCGAGCACGACCAACGCGGCGATCCGGCCGGCGGGGCCGGCGCAGTCGCCGGCGAGCGCGTCGAGCAGCCGCTCGGAGATCCGCTGGACGTGGGCGAAGGCGGGCTGGGTGAGCAGCTCGGGGAACTCGCCGCGCAGTACCGCGATCTCCCGGCGGAAGCGCACCGCGAGGTCGACGAAGCCCTCGGCGGCGGCCCACTGGGCGGCGGCGCCGTCGAGGACTGCGAGCCGGGCGTCCAGCTCGGCGAGCACCTCGAGGGGCCGGGCCATCAGCTCGACCAGCAGGGCTTCCTTGTTGGCGAAGTGGTAGAGCACCGTCGCCTTGGAACAGCCCACCTCGCGGGCGATGTCCTGCAGCGAGGTGCCCCGGTAGCCGGTGGCCGCGAAGCGCCGCGTCGCGGCGGCCAGGATGTCGCCGTGGGTCTCGGGCATGGGGCGGGCCATGCCGTCCAGCATGCCTGACCGATCGGTCAGACCTTGACCGATCGGTCAGACTCGTCGGGTGGCGTTCGCCACAGCGGCCGTCAGTCGCCGTCCGGGCCGGTGCCGCCGGTCCATCCGGCGAGCCAGTCGCCCTCCCAGGTCAGCCGGCCGGCGCGCAGGTCGCCGGCGACCATCCGTACCCAGTCCAGCTCCGTGCGCAGCACCGCCAGCCGGTACTCGTCCTCGATCAGGAAGAGCCGGGGCAGGTCGACGGCCGCCAGGACGGCCTCGCGTTCGCGCAGTTGGGCCTCCAGGGCGGCGGCGCGGCGGTCCAGCTGCCGGGCCGCCTCCGCCGGCGGGAGCAGCGGCAGGAAGGAGAGCGCGACGGGAAACTCGGGAAACTCCCGGGCCGGGGTCGCGAGGGCTGCGGCGAGCCAGTCGTCGAGGGTGCGGCGGCCGGTGTGGGTGAGTTCGTAGACGGTGCGTTCCGGTCGGCGCTCGTCGCGGGCGGTGTGGCTGACCCGGACCAGCTCGTCCCGGCGCAGCCGGTCGATTGCCTGGTAGATGCTGTTGCGCTGCGCGACGTTGACCACGTCCTGCTTGTCGCGCTCCCGGATCAGCTGCTGCATCCGGTACGCGTGCATCGGCTCCTCCACCAGGAGCGCAAGCACCATCATCGCCAACGGGGAGTGGCGGTGTACGCGGGCGGCCATGCGATCACCTTAGGTGACGGGCTGTCGATCTCTAGTCATTTTATGTATAGTCATCGCATGACTAAGACAGTGATCATCGGGGGTGGCATCGCCGGCCCGGTGGCGGCGATGGCGCTGCGCCGCGCCGGCATCGACGCCGTGGTCCACGAGGCGTACGAGCGGGACGCCGTCGGGGTGGGCGCGTTCCTGACCCTGTCGGTCAACGGGGTGGACGCGCTGCGCGCCGTCGGGCTGGACGGGCTGGTCGCGGGGCTCGGCCACCCCACGCCACGGATGGCGCTGGTCAATCACCGGGGCCGCGAGCTGGGCCGGTTCGGCACCAGCGGCACCCGCACCCGGGGCAGCGGCAGCATCACCGTGAAGCGGTCCGACCTCTACCGGGCGCTGCGTGAGGAGGCAGCCCGGCGGGGCGTGCCGATCGTGCACGGCGCCCGGCTGGTCGACGCAGAGCCGACCGGGTCCGGCGTCCGCGCCCGCTTCGCCGACGGCCGGGCCGCCGAGGGTGACCTGCTGATCGGCGCGGACGGCCTGCGGTCCCGGACCCGGCAGATCATCGACCCGGCGGCGCCCGCGCCCCGCTACGTGCCGCTGCTGAACGCCGGCGGCTACACCGCCGGGCTCGGACTGCCCGGCGAGCGGGGTCTGATGCACATGATCTTTGGCAGGCGGTGCTTCTTCTGCTGGATGAACGTCGGCGACGACGAGGTCTGGTGGTTCGCCAATCCGCCGCAGCCAGCCGAGCTGACCCCCGCCCAGCTCGCCGCCATCGGTCCCGGCGAGTGGCGGGCGCGGCTGCGCGCGCTCTTCACCGACGACGCCGGCCCGGCGCTGCGGATCATCGACGCCACCGACCGGATCGAGTACGGCTGGCCCACGTACGACCTGCCCTCGGTGCCCACCTGGCACCGGGACGGGATGGTGATCATCGGAGACGCCGCCCACACCGCTGCCCCGTCGTCCGGGCAGGGTGCGGCGATGGCCTTCGAGGACGCCGTCCAACTGGCCCGCTGCCTGCGCGACCTGCCGGAGGTGCCGGCGGCCTTCGCGGCGTACGAGCGGCTGCGCCGGGCGCGGGTGGAGAAGGTGGTCGCCCAGGGCAGGCGGACCAGCGGCACCAAGGTTGCCGGTCCGGTGGGGCGGGTGCTGCGGGACCTCGCTCTGCCGATCTTCGCGCGCCGGTTCGCCCGGGACGGCGGCGCCTCGCTCGCCTGGCTCTACGACCACCACGTCGACTGGGACGCGAAGGTCACCGCCTGACGGTCAGGCCGGGCCGTGCTCCTGGTCGTACGCCGCCCGCGCCTCGCTGATCGCCGCGCGGTGCCGCTCGGCCCAGTGGGTGAGGGCGACCAGCGACTCGTAGAGCTCCATCGCCATCGGGGTGGCGCGGTACTCGACCTTCGGCGGCACGGTCGGGTGGACCTGCCGGGTGAGCAGACCGTCCCGTTCCAGGTTGCGCAGGGTCAGGGTGAGCATCCGGCGACTGATCCCCTCGACCTGGCGTTCCAGTTCGGTGAAGCGGACCGGCCCGGGGGAGGCGGCCACCAGGATGCCGATGCTCCATTTGCCGCCCACCCGGTCGAGGGCCTCGCGGACCGTGCAGGCGCGGGCCTGGGCCCGGCCGATGGACACACAGTTGTTCCCCTGGGACACGAAAGTGCCTCCTTCCGCTCGTCCTGATGGTCACAGACGATGGTCTCGGTAACAAACCGTGCACCGAGGGGGACGTGCGATGAAGGACCGTTGGGCGGCGCTGCTCGTGCTCTGCGCGGGCAGCCTCATGATCATCCTGGACGGCAGCGTCGTGGCGGTGGCGCTGCCGGCGATCCAGCGCGACCTCGGCTTCTCCACCGCCGGCCTGGCCTGGGTGGTGAACGCCTACCTGGTCGCCTTCGGCGGCCTGCTGCTGTTCGGCGGGCGCCTCGGCGACCTGGCCGGCCGGCGCCGGGTCTTCCTCGGCGGGATCGCGCTCTTCACGCTCGCCTCGCTGGCCTGCGCGCTGGCGACCGGCCCGGCGACGCTCGTCGTCGCCCGCTTCCTCCAGGGCGCCGGCGGGGCCCTCGCCACCGCGGTCGGGCTCGGCATGGTCGTCGCGCTCTTCCCCGCCCCGGCCGAACGGGCCCGGGCCATCGCGGTGTTCAGCTTCACCGGGGCGGCCGGCGCCTCGCTCGGTCTGGTGGCCGGGGGCTACCTGACCGAACTGGCCGGCTGGCGGTCGATCTTCCTGATCAACCTGCCGATCGGGCTGCTGATCGGCGGCGGCGCCGTGCTGCGGGTCCCCGCCGACCGGGGGCTCGGCGCGCGGGCCGGACTGGACCTGCTTGGCACGGTGCTGGTCACCGCCGGGCTGATGGCGACGGTGCTCGCCATCGTCGGCACCGGGGAACACGGCTGGACCTCGCCCCGGACCCTCGCCGCAGCCGGCCCGGCCGCCGCCCTGCTCGGGGCGTTCGCGCTCCGGCAGGCGGTCGCCGCCACCCCGCTGCTGCCACCCCGGATCCTGCGCACGCCCGACCTGGTCGCCGCCAACCTGGTGCAGCTCCTCACCATCGCCGCGTTCTTCGGCTTCCAGTTCCTGCTCGCCGTGGCCCTGCAACAGGTGCTCGGGCTCGCCCCGGCCGCCACCGGACTGGCCTTCCTGCCCACCCCGGTGCTGATCGCGGCGGTCTCGCTCGGCCTCGCCGGGCGGCTGATCGCCCGGTTCGGCGGCCGGGCGGTGCTCCTCGCCGGCCTGGGACTCGCCGCCGTCGGCTTCCTGCTGCTGGCCCGGCTGCCCGCCGACGGGCACTACCCGACCGACGTGCTCCCCGCGACGCTGGTCTTCGGGCTGGCCGGGGGACTGACCCTGCCGGCGGTCACCACGCTCGCCATGGCCGGCGCCGATCCCGCCGACGCCGGGCTCGCCTCCGGGCTGGCCAACACCACCCAGCAGGTCGGCGGCGCGCTCGGCCTGGCCGCGCTGGCCACCCTCGCCGCCCACCGGGCCACCGGGCTGCGCGGCGCCGGCTGGCCCGAGGTCGAGGCCCTGGCCGGCGGCTACCGGCTCGCGTTCGGGGCGGCCGCCGCGCTGGTCACGGCCGCCCTGCTGCTCGCCGTGGCGACCCTGCGCCGGGGTCAGGCCCGCCCGGCGACGGTTCGCAACACCTCGGCCAGCGCCTCCAACGCGGCCGGATAGGCGTGCGCGGGCGGGGTGGCGTACCCGACGACCAGGCCGGGCGGGCCCGAACCGGGACAATGTCGGTGCCCGTCCAGCCCGGTCAGCGCCAGCCCCCGCGCGGCCGCCCGGGCCAGCACCTCCGCCTCGGACGGGCCGCCCGGCGGCAGCGGGACCACGGCGTGCAGGCCGGCGGAGACCCCACCCGCCACCCGCCCACCCAACCGGTCCAGCAGCAGGTCCCGCCGCTGCCGGTAGCGCCGCCGGACGGTGCGCACCTGCCGGTCGTACCCGTGGGTGTCGATCAGGTCGGCGAGCGCGAGCTGCCCGACCACCTCGGTCTGCACGTCCAGGTGGCGCTTGGCCTCCACCACCGGCTCGACCAGCCGGGCGGGCAGCACGAGCCAGGCCAGCCGCAGCGCCGGCCCGAGCGTCTTGGCGGCGGTGCCCACGTAGGCGACCTGCTCCGGCGCGGTGCCCTGCACCGCCCCCACCGGCTGCCGGTCGTAGCGGAACTCGCCGTCGTAGTCGTCCTCGACCACCAGGGCGTCGGCGTCCCGGGCCCAGCCGGTCAGCGCGTGCCGGCGGGCCGGGTGCAGGGTCACCCCGGACGGGTACTGGTGGGCCGGGGTCACCACCGCCGCCGCCACCTCGGCCAGGTCGCCCGCACCGAGCAGCCCGGTCCGGGCGCCCCGCTCGTCCACCGGCAGCGGCAGCACCCGGCCGCCCTGGCGGCGCACCACCTCCCGGTGGAACGGCAGCCCCGGATCCTCCATCGCCAGCACCGGCCGGCCGGCGTCGCTGAGCACCGTGGTGAGCAGCACCAGCGCCTGCACGTAACCGCTGGTGACCACGATCCGTTCCGGATCGGCCAGTACGCCGCGGGCCCGGCCCAGGTAGCCGGCGAGCGCGGCCCGCAGCTCGGGCCGGCCGCGCGGGTCGCCGTAGCCGTACGCGCCGGCCGGGGCGGTGGCCAGCGCCCGGCGGGTGGCCCGCGACCAGGCGGCGACCGGGAAGGCGCCCACGTCGGGGCTGCCCGGGCGCAGGTCGTACCGGGGCGCGGCGGTGGCCGGCGGTGGGGCGGGAGCGGCCGGGGCGGCCCGCCGCAGCGGGCTCACCTCGGTGCCCGCGCCGACCCGGGCCACCAGCCAACCCTCGGCGACCAGCTGGTCGTAGGCGGCGCTGACCGTACCCCGGGCGACGCCCAGCTCGGCGGCGAGCGCGCGGGTGGCCGGGAGCCGGGCCGACGGCGGCAGCCGGCCGTCCCGGATCGCGGCGCGCAACGCCCGCTCCAGGCCGGCCCGCCGCCCGCCCGTGGCGTCCAGCTCCAGATGCAGGTCGACGCCGAAATCGGCCCAGTCCATCAGCACGGGATTGGAGCTTAGGGGCGGGCCACCGGTCGGCCGACAATCGGTCCATGACCGATGCCCCTGCCGCCGTGCTCCGTGCCCTGCACCGCCCCGGTGACCCGCTGCTCCTGCCGAACGCCTGGGACGCCGGCTCCGCCCGGGCCGTCGTCGCCGCCGGCTTCCCGGCGGTCGCCACCAGCAGCGGCGCCGTCGCCGAGTCGCTCGGCCACGCCGACGGCGAGGCCACCCCGGTCGCCGAGATGCTCGCCGCGGTGGGCCGGGTGGTCCGGTCGGTCCCGGTCCCGGTCACCGCCGACCTCGAGCGGGGGTACGGGCTGCGCCCGGCCGAACTGGTCGACCGGGTGCTGGCCACCGGGGCGGCCGGGCTCAACCTGGAGGACTCCGATCCGCGTACCGGCGAACTCTGCGACGTCGACACGCAGGCCGAGCTGCTCGCTGGGGTCCGGGCGGCGGCCGGGCCGGAGCTGGTGGTCAACGCCCGGGTGGACGTCTTCCTGCGCGCCACCGGGGATCCCGCCGCCGGATTCGACGAGGCGGTCCGGCGGGCCCGCCGCTACCGGGAGGCCGGCGCCGACTGCGTCTACCCGATCGTGCTGGCCGACCCGGAGCTGATCGACCGCTTCGTGGCGGCGGTCGGCGGGCCGGTGAACGTCTACCTGCGGGCCGGCGTGCCGACGGTGGCCGAGCTGGCCCGGCTCGGAGTGGCCCGGGTCAGCCTGGGCTCCGGCGTGTACGCCGCCGCGCGCACCCGGGCCGACACGATGCTCGCCGCCCTGGCCGCCGGCACCGACCCGTTCGCGGGCTGACCGCCGCGTCGGGTTGCCCCCGACCGGCGCGGCCGGCAAGGTGAGCGGATGAGCGGGGCCGACGAGACCCGGGACGGGGTCGCACTGACCAACCTGGACCAACCGCTGCTCGCCGGCGGGGACGTCACCAAGCGGGACCTGGTCGACTACCTGGACGCGGTGCGCGAGCGGATCCTGCCCGGCCTGCGGGACCGGCCGCTCTCGGTCATCCGGCTGCTCCGCGGGCAGGACCCGTTCATGCAGAAGAACCTGCCGAAGTACACCCCGGACTGGGTGCGCCGCACCTCGGTCTGGGCCGAGGCGTCGCACCGGCAGGTGTCCTACGCGCTCTGCGACGACCGGCGCACCCTGCTCTGGTTCGCCAACCAGCGGGCCGTCGAGTACCACCCGACGCTGGGCACCGCCGCGCGCCCGGAGCACCCCACCGACCTCGTGCTCGACCTCGACCCGCCGGAGGGGGACGCGTTCGGCGCGGTCGTCCGGACGGCCGCACTGGTCCGGCGGGCGCTCGCCGACGCGGGGTTGACCGGGGCGGTGAAGACCAGCGGCGCGAAGGGCGTGCACGTCTTCGTGCCGGTGGTCGAGGAGACCACCGCGGAGGAGGCGGCCGCCGCCACCCGGGCCCTCGCGGTGCACACCGAACGGCTCGACCCGGCGCTGGCCACTACCGCCTTCATCCGCGAGGACCGGGGCGGCCGGGTCTTCGTCGACCCGACGCGGGCCGGCGGAGCGACGGTGGTCGCCGCGTACAGCCCCCGGATCCGGCCCGGCCTGCCGGTCTCCTTCCCGGTGGCCTGGGACGACCTGCCCGGGGTGACGCCGGGGGACTTCACCGTGCGGACCGTCCCGGCGCTGGTCGCCGAGCGGGATCCGTGGGCGGCGGCGCTGCCCGCACCGCAGCGGCTCCCCGCCGACCTGGTGGCCGAGGGGCGGACCATCCCGGTGGCTCGGGTGCAGGCGATGCACGAGGGCAGACGCCGCGCCCGGGCCCGCCGGGAGGCCGGCTGACCGTGGGCTGGCGCCTCAGCCGGGCAGTCCGGCGTTGAGCGGGTCCGCCAGCAGCTGGTCGAAGGCCAGCTCGGCGGCGCCGACGAGGGCGGCGTCGCGGCCGAGCGCCGCCGCCCGCAGCCGCACGTGTTCCCGGGAGGCCGGCAGCGCCATCGCGTCCAGGCGGTGGCGGACGATGTCCGCCCCGGCCAGGTAGATCTCGCGCAGCGAACCACCGAAGACGACCATGTCCGGGTTGACCACGTTGACGAGGTTGGCGACCCCGAAGCCGAGCCAGTCGGCGACCCGCTCCACGGCCTCCCGGGCCGTGGGTTCGCCGTCGGCCGCGGCGCGGAGGACCTCGGCGACGGCGCCGCGCTCGGCCGGGTCCCGGCCGGCGTGGCGCAGCAGCGCCGCCTCGCCGATCTCGGTCTCCCAGCAGCCACGCGAGCCGCACCCGCAGGGCAGGCCGTGCGGGTTGACCACCATGTGGCCGACCTTGCCGCTGTGACCGCGGTGGCCGACGACCAGTCGGCCGCCGATGATGATGCCGGCGCTGACGCCGACGTCGCCGTGCAGGTAGACGAGATCGTCGATGCCGGCGGCCACCCCGCGGACGTGTTCGGCGAGGCCGCTGATGTCGGCCATGTCGCCGGCGACGAAGCCCGGGCGGGCGGCCAGCTCGGCGTCGAGGGCGGTGCCGAGCGCGTCGGCGCCGCCGATCCGGATCCGCCCGTCGCTGTCCCGGACGGTGTCGGTGACGGCGACCGCGCCGCCCACGAAGAGGGCGTCCTCCTCGACGGCGCGTTCCAGGTCGCGGACCATCGCGGCCAGCGGGGCGACCGCGTCGAGGGTCGGCATGCCGTGCGGGCGGTCGGTCTCGCGCCGGTCGAGGATGCGGCCGCCGAGGCCGATCCGGGCGGCGCGCAGCAGGTCCGCCTCGATGCTCAGCGCGTGCGCGTAGACCCGCTCGGAACAGGGGCTGACCACCAGCGAGGGGCGGCCGGCGCGCCGGGCGGTGGTCGGGGCCTCCTCGGTGACGAGGCCGACGGCCGCGAGGTCGGCGGCGAGCGCGCCGATGGTGCTCCGGTTGAGGCCGAGCCGGCTGGTCAGCTCGGCCCGGGAGGTCGGGCCGTGGATGTGCACGTAGCGCAGCACCGCGCCGAGGTTCTGCCGCCGGATCTCCTCCTGGCCGGCGCCGGGCGTCGAGGGGGTCGGGAAGTCCGGGCCGCGGCCAGGGCGGGGGATTCCGGACCGTACGGGTGCCACCACGGTCTCGTCCCCTCCTTCCCGGTTCCGCCTCACGGGCCGAGGCCCCGCACGACGAAGGGTCCCGGAAGGAGGCTTCCGGGACCCTTCGTCAGCACTGTCTTGCGGTGATTACTTGGTGAGCGGCGAGAGCTTCGGGTCGTTGGCGTACGCCTCGGCCGCGTTCGCCTTGGTGACGGCGACCGGCGGGAGCAGGTACGTGTCGACGACCTTGCTGCCGTTGTTGTACGACTTGGTGTCGTTCACCTCGGGCGCGTTACCGGCCTGCAGGGACTTCACCATCGCGATGGTCTGCTTGACCAGGTTCCGGGTGTCCTTGTTGATCGTCATGTACTGCTCGCCAGCCATGATCGACTTGACCGACTCGACCTCGGAGTCCTGACCGGTGACGACCGGGGTCGGCTTGCCGGCACCCTTGACCGAGGTCAGGATCGCGCGGGCCAGGGTGTCGTTCGGGGAGAGCACGCCGTCCAGCTGCTTGCTGCCGTAGGTCGAGGTCAGCAGCTGGTCCATGCGGGCCTGCGCACCCTCGGCCTTCCAGCCCTGGATGGCGGTCTGCTTGACGTCGGTCTGCTTCGAGGCGACGACCACGTTGCCCTTGTCGATCTCCGGCTTGAGCACGCTCATCGCGCCGTTGAAGAAGACACCGGCGTTGTTGTCGTCCGGCGAGCCGGAGAAGAGCTCGACGTTGTACGGGCCGTTCGGCTTCTTGGCCTTCATGCCGTCCAGCAGGGCCTGGCCCTGGAGCTGGCCGACCTTGAAGTTGTCGAACGCGACGTAGTAGTCGAGGTCCGGGGTGTTGGTGATCAGCCGGTCGTACGCGATGACCTTCACGCCCGCCTGGTGCGCCGCGGCGACCTGGGTGGAGAGCTGCGCGGCGTCGGTCGCGCCGATGACGATGACCTTGGCGCCCTTGGTCACCATGGCGGTGATCTGCGCCTGCTGGTCGGCCACGGTGGTCGACGCGCCGGCGTACTGCACGTCGCTCTTGAAGCCGGCTTCCTTCAGGCCGTTGGTGAACAGGTCACCAGCGAGGACCCAGTTCTCCGAGGTCTTCGACGGCAGCGCGACACCGATCAGGGAGTCCGCCGCGAAGCCCTTGGCGGGGGCGCCGGAGCCGCTCGACTCGCCGTCACGGCCGGAGCCGCAGCCGGTCAGAGCCAGCGTCGCGATGGCGCCGATGGCCACCGTCTTGGCAAGCAAATTGCGCATGAGGAGGTAGTGCCCTTCTGCAGAGGTGATACGGGTGAGAGGTCGGTGGCCGTCAGCCGGACACCGTCGTCTTGGCGGGCTCACGGCTCGCGTCGGACGAGGACGGGGGTGCGCTGCTGGGTGTGTCCCGGCGGAACGTGCGGGTGATGCTGCCGATGACCGAGAAGCGCCCCTGGCTCTTGTTGTAGACGTCGAGCGCGACCGCCAACAGCAGGACCAGGCCCTTGATGATCTGGACGCGGTCGGTGCCGACACCCAGGAGTTGCAGGCCGTTGTTGAGCACGGCCATGACCAGACCACCGACGATCGAACCGCTGATGGTCCCGATACCGCCGGAGACCGCCGCGCCACCGATGAAGACCGCGGCGATGGCGTCCAGTTCCCAGCCGTTGCCGTCCTGCGGCCCGGAGGCCGCCGAACGGGCCACGAAGATCATGCCGGCCAGCGCGGCCAGGGTCGACATGTTCATCATGACGAAGAAGTTGACCCGCTTGAGCTTCACGCCGGAGAGCTCCGCGGCCCGCGAGTTGCCGCCCACCGCGTAGATGTGCCGGCCGCCCGCGGTGTTGCGGGTGTAGAAGGAGTACGCGATGACCAGCGCCACCAGGATGATGCCGGAGACCGGGAAGCTGGTGCCGACCCGGCCGCTGGCGAAGCGCAGCGAGGCGAAGACGATCACGCCGACCATGACGGCCATCCGGAGCAACGAGATCCACATCGGCGCGGGGTCGGCGTCCATCTCCCGGCGGGTCTTGCGGGCCTGGAACTCCCGCCACACCACGGCCAGGCAGGCCGCCAGGCCGAGCAGCAGGGTCAGGTTGTTGTAGCCGGTGCTGGGACCCACCTCGGGCAGGAAGCCCGAGCCGATCACCCGGAAGCCCTCGGGCACCGGGATGGTGTTCGCGTTCCCGATGAACTGGTTGCCGCCGCGGAAGAGCAGCATGCCGGCCAGGGTGACGATGAACGCCGGTACCCCGATGTACGCCACCCAGAAGCCCTGCCAGGCGCCGATCGCCACGCCGATCGCGAGGCCGAAGAGGATGGCGACGGGCCAGGGCAGCGACCACTCCGCCATCGACTTGGCCACCAGGATGCCGGCGAAGGCGGCGACCGAGCCAACCGACAGGTCGATGTGCCCGGCGACGATCACCATCAGCATGCCGATGGCCAGGATGAGGATGTACGAGTTCTGCTGGAACAGCGCGATCAGGTTGTCCGATCGCAGCGTCAGGCCGTCCGTCAGGACTTGGAACAGGACGACGATCGCCACCAGGGTGAAGATCATCCCGAACTGGCGGGCGTTGGACGTGGTGCCTCCGAAGAGGTTCTTCTGCAGGTCCTTGAATCGGCTCATCGTGTCTGCATCTTCTTCGTCGAGGTCATCTGCTTCATGAGGGTCTCCGGGTCCGCGTCCTCCCGGGCGATCTCGCCGGTGATGGCGCCTTCGAACACGGTGTAGATGCGGTCGCAGAGCCCGATCAGTTCAGGCAGTTCCGAGGAGATGACGATGACGCCCTTCCCCTCGTCGGCGAGCCGCTGGATGATGCCGTAGATCTCGTACTTGGCGCCCACGTCGATGCCGCGGGTCGGTTCGTCGAGGATCAGCAGGTCCGGGTCGGTGAACATCCACTTCGCCAGGACGACCTTCTGCTGGTTGCCGCCCGAGAGCTTGGAGACGCTCTCGTCGACCGTCGGGGCCTTGGTCCGCAGTTCCCTGCGGTACGCCTCGGCCGCCTTGTACTCCTGGACCTCGTCGAGGACGCCGTGGCGCGTGATCTTGGACAGCTTGGCGGCCACCGTCGACGCCTTGATGTCGTCGAGGAGGTTGAGGCCGATCGCCTTGCGGTCCTCGCTGACGTACGCGAGCCCGTGGGCGATCGCGTCCGCCACCGACTTGAGCACGATCTCCTTGCCGTCCTTGATGATCGTGCCGGACTCGAACACGCCGTACGAGCGCCCGAAGACGCTCATCGCCAGCTCGGTACGGCCCGCGCCCATCAGCCCGGCGAAGCCCACGATCTCGCCGCGCCGGACGACGAAGCTCTCGTTCTTGCAGACCTGGCGCTCGGCCGAGATCGGGTGCCGCACGTTCCAGTCCCGCACCTCGAAGAAGACCTCACCGATCTTCGGGGTGTGGTCCGGGAACCGGCTGCTCAGCTCGCGGCCGACCATGCCCCGCACGATCCGGTCCTCGTCGACGCCGTCCGCCTTGATGTCCAGCGTCTCGACCGTCCGCCCGTCCCGGAGGATGGTGATCTGGTCGGCGATCGCCTCGATCTCGTTGAGCTTGTGCGAGATCATGATCGAGGTGATGCCGCGCGAGCGGAAGCCGCGGAGCAGGTCCAGCAGGTGTCGGGAGTCGGCCTCGTTCAGCGCCGCGGTCGGTTCGTCCAGGATGAGCAGCTTGACGTCCTTGGCGAACGCCTTGGCGATCTCCACCAACTGCTGCTTGCCGACACCGATGTCCTTGATCAGGGTGTCCGGGTCCTCTTCCAGACCGACCCGGGCCATCAGGTCCAGCGCCATCCGGTTCGCGGCCTTCCAGTCGATCGCCCCCCGCTTGCGCGGCTCGTTGCCGAGGAAGATGTTCTCGGCGATCGACATGTCCGGGATGAGCGCGAGCTCCTGGTGGATGATCACGATGCCCGCGTGCTCGCTCGCCCGGATGTCGGAGAAGCGGGTCTCCGCGCCCTGATAGGTGATCTGGCCGTCGTAGGTGCCGTACGGGTAGACGCCGCTGAGGACCTTCATCAGCGTCGACTTGCCCGCGCCGTTCTCACCGCAGATGGCGTGAATCTCGCCGGCGCGCACCACGAGGTTGACGTCGGAGAGGGCCTTGACTCCTGGGAACTCCTTGGTGATGGAGCGCATCTCCAGGAGGATGGGAGCGTCGCTCATGGTTCGCACCACCTCGCCAACGTCATGGGTGCCTCCGGAAGGGGTAAGACCTTCACTTGTTTTTGTTGTCGACGGCAACGTATTGCGGGTTCGAGGCGATCGCAAGTGCTGGGGCGGAGCCAGCATGTAACAATCCGGCAATCTCGGTGTGCTGAGTCATCACAGGAGTCACCCCGGTCCCAGCGGACATCGCCGGCCTCGCCCGGGCCGGGCCGCGGTGCTCAGGCTCACGCCTGGCGGCGCGGACGGACGGCGGGCAGCCTTCGGGCGCGGGGGTGACCGGCGGTCGAACCGGTGCCGAACAGCGAAAAAGGCCCGGGCGCACGCGCCAGGACCTTCCTCGTTCAGTTGTCTGTGCCCCCGGCAGGATTCGAACCTGCGCCCCCGCCTCCGGAGGGCGGTGCTCTATCCCCTGAGCTACGGGGGCTCAGCGACTCGAGAAGACTAGCAAACGCCCCCACCGATCGCCGAATCGGTATCCACTCACCCCTCCGTGTCGCCCTGCCTCACCCGCAGCCCGTGTTGATCATGGGGTTAACGGCGAAGTGGATCTCCCTGGGTGCCGTCAACCTCATGATCAACGAGAGGGGTGGGGCGGGCCGGGCGGGGCGGGTGGGTCAGGCGGCGGCCAGGGCGCGGCCGCAGCTGGGGAGCGGGTGCAGGACGATGCGCCGGGGCAGCCGGCGGGGCCACTCGTTCTTGGGCCAGGAGCCGTCCACGATCAGGTGCACCGTCCGCTCCTCGGCGCCGCTGAGTCGCAGCACGAAGTCGCGGGGGAGCGGCGCGTCGACGCCGGGCGTGGTCACCATGAACCGGACCCGCCCCCGGGACGACACCGCCGAGATCACGTCCGCGGCCGGCATGGTGCCGCGCAGCCGGACCCGGCCGATCCAGTAGACCTCGGCGTCGTGCTCCTGGGCGGCCCGGGTGATCGCCGGGTACTCCAGACGTACCCAGCGCTCGACCGCGCCGACGCAGAGCCCGCAGGCGCGCTCCCGCGGCTCCCGCGGACCCAACCCCCAGGCCCGCAGGTACGCCCCGGCCGTGCCGGCGTCCATCGCCACGTCGAACCGGTGCTGGATCAGCGTGGTGAGGCTCTGGCGCGTCCAGAGCTCCTCGTCCAGCCCGAACTCGTCGGGGTGGACGCCCCGCAGCAGGTCGATCAGTTCGAGTTCCTGTTCGCGGCTGAGCGTTCCGGGCTCGCCCTGCCGGTGTCCGCGACGGATGGCTGCCACCGCTCCGTCACCGCCGATGGTGTGGCGCCGGCACCAGCTGGTGACCGAACGCCGCGCGTCTCTCAGTGCAACCCCCACGTCCTGCGCAACGAGCCCGAATCGCAACTGGTCACGATATGTGGGGAGAAAAGTCTCTAAGCAGCGCAATGGGTTGGACCAACCGATCAGGCACGAAGTAGCCTAAAAGGTCTAATAGGGCGAAGTCGGGCCGGGAAACGAGGAAGGCCCGCGTCCGCCTCAGCGGTACGCGGGCCTCCGGCCGGGATGCGCGGGAGCGGTCAGCCGCCCAGCCGCTTGAGCGCGGCCTGCAGATTGGTCAGATCCGTCTGCTGGGTGTTCCGCATGGTCTGCGCCACGCGCAACACATCCTCGTCGTGCCCCTCGTCGAGGATGCCGTCGAGCATGTGGATCCCGCCGAGATGGTGCCTGATCATCATCTGCAGGAAGAGGACGTCCAGCTCCCGGCCCTGCGCGGCGCGCAGCTTCGCCATCTCCTCCGGGGTGGCCATGCCCGGCATCAGCCCGTTGCGCACCAGGCCCGCGCCGTCCGGCATCCAGGCCATCGCCGGCTCCGAGCCCGTCGGGTCCAGCCCCCACAACCGCAGCCAGGTCTGCATGGTGCCGACCTCGCCCTGCTGGCCGCTGGCGATGTCGCCACCGATCTGACGCACCTCGCCGTCGGTGCCCCGCTGGAAGGCGAGCAGCCCCATCTCCACCGCCTGGGAGTGGTGCGTCGTCATGTCCCGGGCGAAGCCCGCCTCGGCCGAGGTGTCCCCCGGTCGGGTGAGTCCCGGGGTCAACAGGCCGCCGGCGTACCCGAGGAGGAGGCCGACCACGACGGCGGCGGCCAGGGCCAGGACGCCGTAGCGGCGCGCGGACCCCCGGTCACCCTCGTCGGGGACCGCGATCTCCTCGGGCGCGCTGTCCGTGGTGGCGGGAGCGGTCATCACGCTTCCTTACTGGGTGGGCTGCTCGGGCAT
The DNA here is from genome assembly GCF_036902735.1 of Micromonospora lacuserhaii. Lineage (NCBI taxonomy): Bacteria > Bacillati > Actinomycetota > Actinomycetes > Micromonosporales > Micromonosporaceae > Micromonospora > Micromonospora lacuserhaii. The sequence continues at coordinate 27,545 of NZ_JBAKHO010000028.1, forward strand.
GTTCGGGGCGTTGTCCCGCGGGGTGGTGCCGGTGGCGGTGATGCCCGTGTTGCAGAGCGCCGTCGGCCCCTCGATGGACGCGTTCACCCGCAGCGTCTTGATGAAGTCGTCGATCCGGCCGTCGTCGGCGTTGTCGACCTTGAGCTGGTAGCCCCAGGCCTGGAGGGAGATCGGCTTGTCCAGCCCGTCGAACGGGCTGAGCATCAGCTTCTCCTTGCCCTGCACCTTCTCCTTGAGCTTCGCCACCTGGTCGGCCGGCAGGTCCGGGCGGTAGGTGATCCAGACCGCGCCGTGCTCCAGGCTGTGCACCGCGTGCTCGTTGGCGATCGGGGCGTCGTAGACGTCACCCATGCAGTTCTGCCAGCTGCCGTTGTGCGGGCCGGCCACCGGCGGGAGGACCGAGTACTTGATCGGGCCCTGCTGGTGGTTTCCGCCCTTGACGAGATCCTTGTCCTTGTCGCGGTAGTTGACGATGCCGTCGATGCCGTCCGCCCGCTTCTCCCACGGCTTGGAGCCCTGGAAGGCGGCGTACGCGCCGTAGCCGATGATCGCCGCGGCGAGCACGCCCACGGCGACGAAGAGCGCGATCGGGCCCCAGGACCGGCCCTGGCTCACCTTCACCGGCGTGACCGGCTTGCGGGGGCCCTTGCCGCCCGCGGTCTGCCGGGAAGTGCCCGCAGACGTGCCGGCCTCGGGCTTGGCGCCGGACGCGGGCCGGCCAGCCGCCGGCTTCTTGCCGGTGCTGACCACGGTCGGACGGCGCTCTGGGCCGCCCGGGGTGCTGATGCTCATCGTCCCTCGTCAGGTCGGTCGGTCAGGGGATCTGGCGGGCAGGGTGACGCGAAGGGTCGCCGCCGAGTGCCCGAGTCTACCCCCGATAACATGGTTCGGTGACTCCCGCAGAACTCGCCGAGGTCGTCCTCTCCGCAGCCCACGCCGTCTTCGCCGACCGGGGCCTGGATCCCGCCGCGCTCCCGGCGCGCACGGCGGTGGAGCGACCCCGCAACCCCGAGCACGGCGACTACGCCTCGACGCTGGCCCTGCAGCTCAGCAAGAAGGTCGGGGTCCCGCCGCGGGAGCTGGCCGCCGCGCTGGCCGAGCAGCTCGGCCGGGCCGCCGGGGTCAAGTCGGTGGAGATCGCCGGGCCCGGCTTCCTCAACATCCGGCTCGACGCGGCCGCCGCCGGCCAGCTCGCCCGGTCGATCGTCGAGGCCGGCGCGGAGTACGGCCGCAGCGACCGGCTCGCCGGCCAGAAGATCAACCTGGAGTTCGTCTCGGCGAACCCGACCGGCCCGGTGCACATCGGCGGGGTCCGCTGGGCGGCCGTCGGCGACGCGCTGAGCCGCCTGCTCCGGGCCACCGGCGCCGAGGTCGGCACGGAGTACTACTTCAACGACGCCGGCTCCCAGATCGACCGGTTCGCCCGGTCGCTGCTCGCCGCCGCCAAGGGTGAGCCGGCCCCCGAGGACGGGTACGGCGGGGCGTACATCGCCGAGATCGCCGAGCAGGTCCGCGCCGTCCGCCCGGACGTGCTGGAGCAGGACGACGCCGCCGCCCAGGAGACCTTCCGGGTCGAGGGCGTCGCGCTGATGTTCGCCGAGATCAAGGCGTCGCTGCGCGCCTTCGGGGTGGAGTTCGACACCTACTTCAACGAGAAGGACCTGCACGACCGGGGCGAGCTGGAGCTGGCCCTCAACCGGCTGCGCGAGCAGGGTCACCTCTACGAGTCCGAGGGCGCGACCTGGCTGCGCACCACCGACTTCGGCGACGACAAGGACCGGGTGCTGCGCAAGTCCAACGGCGAATGGACGTACTTCGCCGCCGACTGCGCCTACTACCTGGACAAGCGTGAGCGCGGCTTCGAGCGGGTCGTGATCATGCTGGGCGCCGACCACCACGGCTACATCGGCCGGATGAAGGCGATGGCCGCCTGCTTCGGCGACGACCCGGAGCGCAACCTGGAGATCCTGATCGGCCAGCTGGTCAACCTGGTCCGCGACGGCGCCCCGGTGCGGATGAGCAAGCGGGCCGGCACCGTGGTCACCCTGGAGGACCTGGTCGACGCGATCGGCGTGGACGCGTCCCGCTACGCGCTGGCCCGCTACTCCAGCGACTCCCCGATCGACATCGACGTGGAGCTGTGGACCCGGGCCACCCGCGACAACCCGGTCTACTACGTGCAGTACGTGGCCGCCCGGACGGCCAGCGTCGGCCGCAACGCCGCCGAGAGCGGCCTGAGCCGGGGCGACGGGGACGCGTTCCACCCCGAGCTGCTCGACCACGAGAAGGAGAACGAGCTGCTCAAGGCGCTCGCCGAGTTCCCCGCCGTGGTCGCCTCCGCCGCCGAGCTGCGCGAACCCCACCGGGTGGCCCGCTACCTGGAGGACCTCTCCGGGGCGTACCACCGGTTCTACGACAACTGCCGGATCCTGCCCCGGGGTGACGAGGAGGTCACCGACCTGCACCGGGCCCGGCTCTGGCTCAACGACGCCACCCGGACGGTGATCGCCAACGGTCTTCGGCTGCTCGGCGTCTCCGCCCCGGAGAGGATGTAACCCATGCGCGCGCACGAAGCCGGCGCCCTGCACGGCGACATCGGCAGCCGGCCCGCCTGGCTGCGTACCCCGGACGACGTCAACGCCCTGGTGCCGCAGCTCTGGCCGCGGACCGTGACCCGCGGCGCGGACGGCGCGCTCGCCGTCGCGGGCCTCAGCGTGCGCGACCTCGCGGCCGAGTTCGGCACCCCGGTGTACGTCCTCGACGAGGACGACCTGCGTTCGCGCTGCCGCGACTTCCGGGCCGCCTTCCCGACCGAGGACGTCTACTACGCGGGCAAGGCGTTCCTCTGCCGCGCGGTGGTCCGGATGATCGCCGAGGAGGGCCTGCACCTGGACGTCTGCACCGGCGGCGAGCTGGCCACCGCGCTGGCGGCCGGGATGCCGGCGGAGCGGATCGGCTTCCACGGCAACAACAAGTCGGTCTCCGAGCTGACCCGGGCGCTGGACGCCGGGGTGGGGCGGATCATCCTCGACTCGTTCACCGAGATCGACCGGCTCACCGCGCTCGCCCGCGAGCGGGGGGTACGCCCCGGCGTCATGATCCGGGTCACCGTCGGCGTGGAGGCGCACACCCACGAGTTCATCGCCACCGCCCACGAGGATCAGAAGTTCGGCTTCTCGCTGGCCGGCGGGGCAGCCGCCGCGGCCGCCCTCAAGGTCCTCGACGAGGGCGTGCTCGACCTGCGGGGCCTACACTCGCACATCGGCTCGCAGATCTTCGACGCCAACGGCTTCGAGGTCTCCGCCCGCCGGGTGCTCGCCCTCCAGGCGCAGATCCGCGACGCGCGCGGGGTGGAGCTGCCCGAGCTGGACCTCGGCGGCGGCTTCGGCATCGCGTACACCACCCAGGACGACCCGGCCTCGCCCCAGGAGCTGGCCAAGCGGCTCCGCAAGATCGTGGACGGCGAGTGCGCGGCGGAGCGGCTGGCCGTACCGCACCTGTCGATCGAGCCGGGGCGGGCCATCGTCGGCCCGGCGGTGTTCACCCTCTACGAGGTCGGCACGGTCAAGGACGTCGACGGGATCCGCACGTACGTCAGCGTCGACGGCGGGATGAGCGACAACATCCGCACCGCCCTCTACGACGCGTCGTACTCGGCCACGGTGGCTAACCGCGCCTCGACGGCCGAGCCGATGCTCGCCCGCGTGGTGGGAAAGCACTGTGAGTCCGGGGACATCGTGGTGAAGGATGAATTCCTGCCCGCCGACGTGCAGCCCGGAGATCTTGTCGCGGTGCCCGGCACCGGGGCGTACTGCCGGAGCATGGCCAGCAACTACAACCACGTGCCCCGACCCCCGGTGGTCGCGGTGCGCGAGGGCCGGGCTCGGCTGATCGTCCGGCGGGAAACCGAAGAGGACCTGCTCACCCTGGATGTGGGATGACATCACCTGTGCGTTTGGCGCTGCTCGGCTGCGGAACGGTCGGTAGCGAGGTGGTCCGGCTGCTGCACGAGCAGTCGGCCGACCTCGCCGCCCGGATCGGCGCTCCGCTGGAGATCGCCGGCATCGCCGTACGCCGGGTCGGCCGGGACCGCGGCGACCTGCCGGTCGACCCGGCGCTGTTCACCACCGACCCGCTCGGGCTGATCAAGCGCGACGACGTCGACGTCGTGGTGGAGGTGGTCGGCGGCATCGAGCCGGCGCGGAGCTGGCTGGTGGAGGCGCTGCGGGCCGGCAAGAGCGTGGTCACCGCCAACAAGGCGCTGCTCGCCGAGGACGGCGCGGCGCTGCACGACGCCGCCGCCGAGGGCGGCGCCGACCTCTACTACGAGGCCAGCGTGGCCGGGGCGATCCCGCTGCTGCGCCCGCTGCGCGAGTCGCTGCACGGCGACCGGATCAACCGGGTCACCGGCATCGTCAACGGCACCACCAACTTCATCCTCTCCGCGATGGACGCCACCGGCGCCGGCTTCGCCGAGGCCCTGGAGGAGGCCACCGAACTGGGGTACGCCGAGGCGGACCCGACCGCCGACGTGGAGGGCTTCGACGCCGCCGCCAAGGCCGCCATCCTCGCCTCGCTGGCCTTCCACACCCGGGTCGGCGCCGCCGACGTGCACCGCGAGGGGATCACCGAGGTGACCGCCGCGGACGTGGCCAGCGCCAAGGCGATGGGCTGCACCATCAAGCTGCTCTGCATCGCGGCCCGGGGCGCCGACACGGCCGGGCGGGAGACGGTCAGCGTCCGGGTGCACCCGGCGATGATCCCGCTGACCCACCCGCTGGCCAGCGTCGGTGACGCGTTCAACGCGGTCTTCGTCGAGGCCGAGGCGGCCGGGCAGTTGATGTTCTACGGCCGGGGCGCGGGCGGCGCGCCGACCGCCAGCGCGGTGCTCGGCGACGTGGTGGCGGTGGCCCGCAACCGGCTCGCCGGGGCGCGCGCGGCCAGCGAGTCCGCGTACGCCGACCTGGCGGTGCGCCCGATGGGGGAGGCGCTCACCCGCTACCACATCAGCCTCGACGTGGCCGACCGGCCGGGTGTGCTGGAGGCGGTCGCCGGGGTCTTCGCCCGGCACGACGTCTCCATCGCCACCGTCCGGCAGGGCCCGGCGGGCGGCGGGCCGGCCGGTCGGGGCGAGGACGCCGACCTGGTGATCGTCACCCACGTCGCCCCGGACGCCGCGCTCGCCGCGACCGTCCGCGAGCTGCGCGGGCTGGAGATCGTCCGTTCGGTGGCCAGCGTGCTGCGGGTCGAGGGCGGGGTCTAGACCGCATCCCGTCTGGTGGTCAGAGGTGGGTGCGGCGGGCGTCGGCCGGTGCGGCTGGTCCAGGCTTGACGTGCCCCCGGTGTGACGGGGCGAGGCGAGGAGAGCGACATGTGGCGGGGTCTGATCGAGACGTACCGGGACCGGCTGCCGGTCACCGACGCCACCCCGGTCGTCACCCTGCACGAGGGGAACACCCCGCTGCTGCCGGCGCCGGTGCTCTCCGCCCGGCTCGGCTGCGACGTGCACCTCAAGGTCGAGGGGGCCAACCCGACCGGCTCGTTCAAGGACCGCGGCATGACCGTCGCGGTCTCCAAGGCGGTCGAGGCCGGCGACAAGGCCATCATCTGCGCCTCCACCGGCAACACCAGCGCCTCCGCCGCGGCGTACGCGGCCCGGGCCGGGATCACCTGCGCGGTGCTGGTGCCGCAGGGCAAGATCGCGCTCGGCAAGCTGGCTCAGGCGCTGGTGCACGGCGCGAAGCTGCTCCAGGTGCAGGGCAACTTCGACGACTGCCTCGCGCTGGCCTCGAAGCTCGCCCAGGACTACCCGGTGGCCCTGGTCAACTCCGTCAACCCGGACCGGCTGCACGGGCAGAAGACCGCCGCCTTCGAGATCGTCGAGGCGCTCGGTGACGCCCCGGACATCCACTGCCTGCCGGTCGGCAACGCCGGCAACGTCTCCGCGTACTGGATGGGCTACTCCGACGACCTGCGCGTCGGCAACGCCACCAGGGCCCCGAAGATGTACGGCTTCCAGGCCGCCGGGGCCGCGCCGATCGTCACCGGCCGGGTGGTGCACGAGCCGTCCACCATCGCCACCGCCATCCGGATCGGCAACCCGGCGAGCTGGACCAAGGCGGTCGACGCCCGGGACGCCTCGCAGGGGCTGATCGCCGCCGTCACCGACCGGGAGATCCTGGCGGCGTACCGGCTGCTCGCCCGCGAGGTGGGGGTCTTCGTCGAGCTGGGCAGCGCGGCCAGCGTGGCCGGCCTGCTTCAGCAGGCCGCGGCGGGTCGTGTCCCGGCCGGCTCCACAGTGGTCTGCACGGTCACCGGGCACGGCCTCAAGGACCCGGAGTGGGCCATTTCCACCGCCCCCGCGCCGGTCACCATCGCCAACGACGCCCTGGCCGCCGCGCGCTCGCTCGACCTCGTCTGACCGCTGGCGGGCCGCCACGACCCGGCGGGGCTGGGGAAGATCCGGTCGGGCACACTTTGCGTACCCCGCATGCCCGTCTCCCCAGGAGTGAGCCAAGCCGATGTCGCTGCTCGCCAGATCCAGTCTCGCCAACCGGGGGTTGGTCGCCCTCATCGCGGTGGTGACCGCGGTGTTCGGGGCGTTCGCCGTGCCCTCCCTGAAGCAGCAGCTGCTGCCGTCGCTGGAGTTCCCCGGCGCGTTCGTCGTCGCGGTCTATCCCGGCGCCGGCCCCGAGGTCGTCGAGGCCCAGGTCACCGAGCCGATCGAGAACAGCCTCCAGGGCATCCGGGGGCTGGAGAAGGTCACCTCCGTCTCCCGGGAGGGCTCGGCCACCGTCTCGGTGCAGTTCGCGTTCGGCACCGACATCGACGCCGCCGCCAACAAGATGCAGACCGCGCTCGGCCGTATCGACGCGCAGCTGCCGGCCGCGGTGGACCCGCAGGTGATCACCGGCAGCACCGACGACTTCCCGGCCGTGGTGCTGGCCGCCACCGGCGGCGACGACCAGCGCGCGCTGGTCGAGAAGCTGCGCGCCACCGTCGTACCGGAGCTGGAGGGGATCGACGGCGTCCGCACCGTCGCGGTGACCGGCACCCGCGACCAGGTCGTGACGATCACCCCGATCCCGGCGCGGTTCGCCGCGGCGAAGCTGGCGCCGACCGCCATCGGCGCCGCCCTGAAGACCAACGGCATCGCCGTCCCGGCCGGTACGGTCACCGACGGGACGCGTGCCCTGCCGGTGCAGGTCGGCGCCCCGATCGCCACCCTGGACGAGCTGCGCGGCATCGTGCTCACCCCGGCCGTGCCGCGGGCCGCCCCGGTCCGCCTCGGCGACGTGGCCACCGTCGAGCAGCAGCTCGCCCCGGCCACCGCGATCACCCGCACCAACGGCACGGAGAGCATCGGCGTCGAGGTCACCGCCGCCCCGGACGGCAACGCGGTCCGCATCTCGCACGACATCCGGGACCGGCTGGCCGACCTGCGTTCCGCCTCCGGGGCCGAGCTGACGGTGGTCTTCGACCAGGCGCCGTTCGTCGAGCGCTCCATCGAGAGCCTGACCACCGAAGGCCTGCTCGGCCTGCTGATGGCGGTCGTGGTGATCCTGGTCTTCCTGCTGTCGGTGCGCTCCACCCTGGTCACCGCGGTCTCCATCCCGCTGTCGGTGGTGGTGGCGCTGCTCGCCCTCTGGATCGGCGACTACTCGCTCAACCTGCTCACCCTCGGCGCGCTCACCATCGCGGTCGGCCGGGTGGTCGACGACTCGATCGTGGTGCTGGAGAACATCAAACGGCACCTGGAGTACGGCGAGCCGAAGCGCGAGGCGATCGTCGCGGCGGTCCGCGAGGTGGCCGGCGCGGTGACCGCGTCCACCCTCACCACGGTCGCGGTCTTCGCGCCGATCGCGCTGGTCGGCGGCTTCGTCGGGCAGCTCTTCGCGCCGTTCGCGATCACCGTGACGGTGGCCCTGCTCGCCTCGCTGCTGGTGTCGCTGACCGTGATCCCGGTGTTGGCGTACTGGTTCCTGAAGCCGCCCGCGGCCGGCGCGGACGACGCCGCGCTGCGCCGGGCCGCCGAGGAGAAGGAGCTGCGCAGCCCGTTGCAGCGGGCGTACCTGCCGACGATCGGCTTCGCCACCCGCTCCCGGGGCACCCGGTGGATCACCGTGGCGGTGGGCCTGCTGCTGCTGCTCGGCACCCTCGGCCTCGCCAGCCAGCTGAAAACCAACTTCCTGGACGACTCCGGGCAGGACACCCTCACCATCCGGCAGGAGCTGCCCGCCGGCACCGGCCTGGCCGGCACCGACGCGGCGGCGAAGCGGGTCGAGGAGGTGCTGGGGCGCACCGACGGCGTCGAGACGTACCAGGTGACGGCCGGTGGCACCGACCGGCCGTGGGAGGGCGGTGGCGGCAACAACACCGCCACCTGGTCGGTGGCGCTCGGCGACGACACCGAAGCCAAGGAGATGAAGGAGGCCCTCCGCAGGGAGTTCGGCGCCCTCGGTTCCGAGGTCGGCGAGCTGACCTTCGGCCAGGGGCAGGGCGACCAGTTGGAGGTGGTCGTCCAGGCCGCCGACCCGGAGGCGCTGACCCGGGCGGCGGACGAGGCGAAGTCGGCGCTGGCCGGGATCTCAGGTGTCGAGGACGTCTCCACCAGCCTGGCGGAGCGGGTGCCGCGGGTGGACGTCCACGTCGACCGGCTCGCCGCGGCCCGGGTGGGGCTGAACGAGGCGGCCGTCGGGCAGTTGGTGGCCCAGGCGTACCGGGGCGCGCCGCTGGGCCAGGTGAACCTGGACGGCGCCCAGCAGGACGTGGTGCTGCGGACGACGGCGGCCCCGCCGCTCACCGTGGAGCAACTGCGGGCCCTGCCGGTCGGCCCGGTCAGGCTGGACGACATCGCCGACGTCACCCAGGGCGAGGGCCCGCAGCAGATCACCCGGATCGACGGCGAGCGCAGCGTCTCGGTGACCGGCACGGCCACCGGCTCCAACCTCGGCGCGACCACGAAGGAGCTGCGCGAGCGGCTCGCCGACATCGACGTGCCCGGCGCGACCGTGGCCGTGGGCGGGGCCAGTGCGCAGCAGGAGGACGCCTTCGGCGACCTCAGGCTGGCGGTGCTGGCGGCCATCGCCATCGTCTTCCTGATCATGGTGGCGACGTTCCGCAGCATCACCCAGGCGCTGATCCTGCTGATCTCGATCCCGTTCGCCGCGACCGGCGCGATCGCGCTGCTGCTGGCCACCGGCACCCCGCTGGGCGTGCCCGCGCTGATCGGCGTGCTGATGCTGGTCGGCATCGTGGTGACCAACGCGATCGTGCTGCTGGACCTGATCAATCAGTACCGAACCCGGGGGATGGGCGTGGCCGAGGCGGTGGTCGAGGGCGGCCGGCGCCGGCTGCGGCCGATCCTGATGACCGCCGTCGCCACCATCTTCGCGCTGCTGCCGATGGCGTTCGGCCTCACCGGCGAGGGCGGCTTCATCTCCCAGCCGCTGGCGGTGGTGGTGATCGGTGGCCTGCTCAGCTCGACGCTGCTCACCCTGGTCCTGGTGCCGACGCTGTACACGATGGTGGAACGCACCAAGGAGTCGCTGCGGGCGCGGCGCTCCGGCGGGTCGACCCCCGGTGACGAGGTTCCCGCGTCCGCCGGCACCCCGGCCGCCGCCCCGGTTCCGGCCCGCGCCGGAGCCGGGGGTACGACGACCGGCGACACCTCCGTCGCGGCGTCACCGGGCCGCCCGGCGCCCTCGGCGGCCCTGCTGGACGGCACCGACCAGTTCGAGGTGTTGCGGCTGCCGAAGAGCCGCCGTTCGCCGCTACCGCCGACCGAGTAGTCCGTCCGGCGACCCGCCCCCGCCCCGGTGACCCACCGGCCGGGGGCGTTGTCGTGCCTGCTCCGGTCGGTGCCATGGTTCACTACCGTGAGCGGTCGATCACGGACTCAGGGTGAGGCGGCGATGGTGGACCCCGACGGCGGGCGGTGGGGGCGGCGGATCGTGCTGCGCCGGGGCGCCCTGCTGGCCGGGGGTGCCGCGCTCGGCGTGGCCGGAACCGTCGAGGGGACCAGGCTCGCCGACCGGCACCTGCCGATCGCCGGCGGCCCGGCCAGCGCCACCGTGGGCACCCACCGGCAGCAGGTCGGCGGCGGCGCGCTGGAGGTGGTCTGGCACGTCCCGACCGCCGACCGGCTCGTCGCGCTCACCTTCGACGACGGTCCGCTGCCCCGGTGGACGCCGACGGTGCTGGACACCCTGGACCGGTACGCGGTGCCCGCCACCTTCTTCCTGGTCGGCGAGCGGGTCCGCCGCCACGCCGCGCTGCTGCGCGGCCGGCTGGCCCGGCACGAGGTGGGCAACCACAGTTGGCGGCACCGGGACCTGGCCCGGCTGGACGCCGCCGCCGTCCACGACGACCTGCGTCGGTCGCACGACGCCATCACCGAGGTCGTCGGCGCGCCGCCCCGGCTGGCCCGCCCGCCCTACGGCCACCTGGGCGGCGCCGTGCTGCACGCCGCCGCCCGCCTCGACTACCGGCTGGTGCTCTGGTCGCTCCAGATGGTGGAGGGCGAGTACCGGGCCGACCCGGCCGGCCACGCCCGACGGATCGTGGCGGACGTCGCGCCGGGCACCATCCTGCTCGCGCACGACGCCGGGTCCGACAACCGGCGGGTGACACTGGACCGGCTCGGCCCGATCGTCACCGGGCTGCGGGACCGCGGCTACACCTTCGTCACCGTCTCCGCGCTGCTGCGGCACGCCGCCGGGGCGCGCGGCGGCGGGTAGGGTTCGGGCACGTGTCGTCCACCCTCTCGGTCCTGCGCCGCAACCGGAACTTCCGCAACCTTTTCCTGGCCGAGCTGGTGGTCTTCGGGGCCGACTGGTTCGTCATGGTGCCGCTGCTCGTGCTGCTGCCGAAGCTGACCGGCAGCGGCGTCTGGGGCGCGCTGGTGCTCGCCCTGGACACCGGGGTGGTGGCGCTGCTGCTGCCGTACACCGGGACCATCGCCGACCGGTTCGACCGCAAGAAGATCATGATGGTGGCGAACGGCGTGGCGCTGCTCGGGGTGCTGCTCCTGCTCGGCGTGCGCGGGGCCGGCACGGCCTGGCTGGCGATGGTGGCGATCGCCGCCGTGGCGGTGGGTAAGGCGTTCTACTCGCCGGCCGCCCAGGCCGCCCTGCCCAATGTGCTCGATCCGGACGAGCTGGCCGCCGGCAACGCGGTCGCCGGCTCGGCCTGGGGCACGATGACGGTGGTCGGCGCCTCGCTCGGCGGCGTGCTGAGCGCGGCCGCCGGGCCGTACGCCTGCTTCTGGGTGGCCGCCGTCGGCCTGGCGCTGGCCGCGGGCCTGGCCGCGCTGATCCGCCGCCCCCTCCAGGCGCCCCGGGAGGCCGACCGGTCGACGCCGCGCACCTGGCCGGCGATCCGCGAGGCGCTGGGCTACATCGGGCACCGGCCCCGGGTGCTGGCGCTGGTCACCGTGAAGTCCGCGGTCGGCCTCGGCAACGGGGTGCTGACCGTCTTCCCGCTGCTCGCCGGGGTGTACGGCGCCGGGCCCGTCGGTGCCGGGCTGCTCTTCGCCGCGCGCGGCGCGGGCGCGCTGGTCGGGCCGATCCTGATGCGCCGGGTGCTGACCAACCGGGCCTGGCTGCTGCCCGGGCTGGCCCTGTCGATGTCGCTGTACGGCCTGGCCTACCTGGGCGCCTCGGTGGCGCACTGGTTCCCGCTGGTGCTGGTCCTGGTCTTCGTCGCGCACTTCGGTGGGGGCAGCAACTGGGTGCTGTCGAACTTCGCCCTTCAGGGCGAGGTGCCGGACCGGTTGCGGGGCCGGGTCTTCGCCACCGACATGATGCTGGCGACGCTGGCCATCTCGGTGAGCCAGCTGGTCGTCGCCTCGGTGGTGGACGTGGTGGACGAGCGGGTGGTGCTGGCCGGCTGCGGCCTGGTGACCCTGGTGTACGCGGTGGGCTGGCGGGCGGCCACCCGTCGGCTCTCGCTGTCGGACCCGGCCGTGGCGCCGGAGCCGTCGACCGCCCCCTGACGCGGACCGTCGCGCCGGGCCGGGTCAGGAATTGGTCCGGGGGCCGGGCCAGGTCAGGCCTGGCCGGGGGAGTGCGGCGGCACATCCGTTGCGCCCCACTGGGCGGTCGGGGCCGGACCGGCGGCGGTGGGCGCGGGGTCGGCGTGGCTCTCGTCGGCAGCCGGCGGCGTCCAGCCGGCCCAGTCGGCGGCCGGCTGTCGCCCCGCGAACGCCGCAGCGAGGACCAGACCGATGCCGACCGGATAGCCGATCCAGGCGATTGCTGTGCTCACCTTGGTGAACAGCGCAAACGCGTTGATGCTCTCGTCCGGCCGGCCCATGCTGATCAACTGGGGCACGGCGAGGGTCCAGAACATGCCGACCAGCTCGACGAGGAGCAGCACGACGACGCCGGAGAGCAGCAGCGTCCGGGCCCGCCGGGGCAGCCGGTCGCGCCGCGTCAGGGCCAGCACCAGCCCGGTGAGGAGCACCAGCAGGGTGGGTAGCTGCCCGGCCAGCTGCAGGATCCGGTAGCCCATCAGGTCCATGCCCGCCTCCGTCTGGCCGTGGTCGCCGGGCCAGGCTAGCGGAAATGATCAGTTCCCACGGTCCGGTCGAACCGCCGCGATGTCGGCCAGGAGCCCTAGCATGAGCCGGTGCCGATCACTTTCGTTTCCGGGCCGGTGCGGGTACGGGTGCCCGCGACCAGCGCCAACCTCGGCCCGGGGTTCGACGCCCTCGGGCTCGCCCTCGGTCTGTACGACGACGTGGCGGCCGAGGTGACCGCCGGCGGCGTCCGGGTGACGGTGACCGGCGAGGGCGCCGGCGAGCTGCCGGGCGACGACCGGCACCTGGTGGTCACCGCGATGCGGGCCGCCTTCGACGTGCTCGGCGGTCAGCCGGCCGGGCTCGCGCTGGAGTGCGTCAACCGGATCCCGCAGGCCCGCGGGCTGGGGTCCTCGTCGGCCGCGATCGTGGCCGGCGTGGTGCTGGCCCGCGCGCTGGTCGACGACGGCGCGCAGCGGCTCGACGACGACGCCGTGCTGCGGCTGGCCGCCGGGATCGAGGGCCATCCGGACAACGTGGCGCCCTGCCTGCTCGGCGGCTTCACCGTGGCCTGGACGGAGCCCGAGGGCGCGCGGGCGGTCACGCTGCCGGTCGCCGAGGGGGTCCGCCCCACGGTCTTCGTGCCCGGCGAGCGGGGTCTCACGGCGGTCGCCCGGGCCGCGCTGCCGGCCACCGTGCCGCACGGCGACGCCGCGCTGAACGCCGGCCGCGCGGCGCTGCTGGTGCACGCGCTGACCACCGAGCCGGCGTTGCTGCTGCCGGCCACCGTCGACCGTCTGCACCAGGACTACCGCGCTCCCGGCATGCCGGCGACGGCGGCCCTGGTCAGCGGGTTGCGTGCGGCAGGTGTGGCGGCCGTGGTCAGTGGGGCGGGTCCGACCGTGCTGGCGCTGACCGAGCCGCCTGCGGGTTTCGAGCCGGGAACAGACTGGCGGGCCGTCCGGTTACCCATAGAGGTGCACGGGGCCACCGCCGTACGGGGTAGACTTGGACACGCCGAGCGGGACCCTGTTGCCGCAGGTCGTAAGAGTTGATTACGCTCTAGCCTTAGCACAGCCGCGAAGCATGCGATCTCTCTGCGGGTCGGCGCACCCCCGAAGCTCTCGGCGGTCAGCCCGTCACCCCTGCCAAGGCCCACGCCGCACCGCAGTTTCCACAGGTCGCCGCAGACGGCGAGACCTGCTCACCGATGTTGGTGAGTCGGGAAACCGACCGGCTGCTGTGCCACAGACTCCCGCGACGCGTCAATGCGAGGCGGGTGCACCGAGGCCGCCCGGCCACCTTGCTTGTCGACCCCGGGCAGTCCCGGCCTTAATCGAGGGAAGGAATCCATTGAGCGACACCACCGACGTGACGTCGGATGTTTCCAACGTCGCTGGCGATGCCACCACCGCCGCCCCCGCCCGCCGTCGGCGTAGCGGTACCGGCCTGTCGGCGATGCTGCTGCCGGAGCTGCAGAGCCTGGCCGCGTCGCTCGGCATCTCCGGTACGGCTCGCATGCGCAAGGGCGAGCTGATCAGCGCGATCTCGGAGCGGCAGCAGGGCGGCTCCGCCGCTGGCACCCCTCGACCGCGGGCCGAGGTGGCTGCCGCGGCCGCCCCCGCCGCCCGTGAAGAGGTCCACGCCGAGGTACGCGAGGAGCGGGCCGCCGAGGCGGCGCCGACCGCCGCGACCGCCACCGGCGAGACCGAGGGCCGGACCCGGACCCGGCGCGGCCGGGCCGCCACTACTGAGGGCCGTGCCACTACTGAGGGCCGTGCCACTACTGAGGGGCGTGCCACTGAGGGGCGTGCCACTGAGGCTCGTGCCACCGAGGGGCGTGCCACCGAGGCTCGTGCCACCGAAGGGCGTGCCACCGAGGCTCGTGCCATCGAGGGTCGGGCCGTCGAGGCTCGGGCCACCGAGGCGCGGACCGAGCAGGCTCCCGCCGAGACCGGCGAGCGGGCCGACCGGGGCGACCGCGCCGAGCGCGGCGACCGGGGTGACCGCAACGAGCGTGGTGACCGGGCCGAGCGTGGTGACCGGGCCGAGCGTGGTGACCGGGCCGAGCGCGGTGACCGTAACGACCGGGGGGAGCGCGGCGAGCGCACCGACCGGGGCGAGCGGGCCGAGCGCGGTGACCGTAACGACCGCGGGGACCGCAACGACCGGGGCGAGCGCGGTGAGCGCAACGACCGGGGCGAGCGCGGTGAGCGCAACGACCGGGGCGAGCGCGGTGACCGCAACGACCGGGGCCCGCAGCGCAACGGGAACGACGACTCCGACGACGACGGCGAGGGCGGCGGTCGGCGCGGCCGGCGCAGCCGGTTCCGCGACCGTCGGCGTGGCCGCGGCGAGCGGGTCGAGGGTGGCAACGAGGGCGGCGGCCGCGAGCCGCAGGTCAGCGAGGACGAGGTTCTCGTCCCGGTGGCCGGCATCATCGACGTCCTCGACAACTACGCATTCGTCCGGACCACCGGCTACCTGGCCGGCCCGAACGACGTGTACGTCTCGATGTCCCAGATCAAGAAGTACGGCCTGCGCCGCGGTGACGCGATCACCGGCGCGGTCCGCACCGCCGCCCGCGAGGGCACCGGTGACCAGCGGCGGGACAAGTACAACCCGCTGGTCCGGCTGGACACCATCAACGGCATGGAGCCGGACGAGGCGAAGCGTCGTCCCGAGTTCTACAAGTTGACCCCGCTGTACCCGCAGGAGCGGCTGCGGCTCGAGACCGAGCCGCACATCCTCACCACCCGCGTCATCGACCTGGTCATGCCGATCGGCAAGGGCCAGCGGGCACTGATCGTCTCCCCGCCGAAGGCCGGTAAGACGATGGTGCTCCAGGCGATCGCCAACGCGATCACCCGGAACAACCCGGAGTGCCACCTGATGGTGGTGCTGGTCGACGAGCGGCCCGAAGAGGTCACCGACATGCAGCGGTCGGTGAAGGGCGAGGTCATCGCGGCCACGTTCGACCGTCCGCCGCAGGACCACACCACGGTGGCGGAGCTGGCGATCGAGCGGGCGAAGCGCCTGGTCGAGCTGGGGCACGACGTGGTCGTGCTGCTCGACTCGGTGACCCGGCTCGGTCGGTCGTACAACCTGGCGGCGCCGGCCAGCGGCCGGATCATGTCGGGTGGTATCGACTCCACCGCGCTCTACCCGCCGAAGCGGTTCCTCGGCGCGGCCCGCAACATCGAGAACGGCGGCTCGCTGACCATCCTCGCCACCGCGCTGGTGGAGACCGGGTCCATGGCGGACACGGTCATCTTCGAGGAGTTCAAGGGCACCGGTAACGCGGAGCTGAAGCTGGACCGGAAGATCGCCGACAAGCGGGTCTTCCCGGCGATCGACATCAACCCCTCCGGTACGCGTAAGGAAGAGGTCCTGCTCGCGCCGGAGGAGCTGGCGATCATCCACAAGCTCCGCAAGGTGCTGCACTCGCTGGACTCGCAGGCGGCGCTCGACCTGCTGCTGGACCGCCTCAAGCAGTCCCGCACGAACATCGAGTTCCTGATGCAGATCGCGAAGTCGACCCCGGGGGAGTGACCTCGCCCGGGTGAGACCCGTACGGAGAAAGGGCACGGCCGCCGGCCGTGCCCTTTTCCGTGGGAAGTGGACGGACGCCTCAGAAGTCGCCCTCGGCGACCTGGAAGACGGTGAGGCCGAGGGCGCGCCACATCCGGACCACCTGCTGGCGGTCGTCGAAGACGCCGACCACCCGGTAGCGGTCACGGACCTCCCGCTCGTAGATCTCCTGCTTCACCACGGAGTCCTTGCGGGAGTCGCCCCGCGCCCGCAGGTGCAACGCCAGGTACGGCACCTGGACGTGCCGGGCCAGCCAGGCCGCTGTGGTGTCCCGGGTCGAGGCGTCCCGCCCGGAGCAGAAGACCACGCCGTACCCGGCGGCGTGCATCGCCCGGACCGCCGCGATCACCGCCTCGTTGGGCAGGTCCTCGCCGACCCGGGTCATGTCGTACGGGCTGCGCGAGACGTTCAGCGCGACGGTGCCGTCGATGTCCACCAGCACGATCTCGGGCGGGCCGGCCGGCGCCTCGTCGACCCGGGCGACCCGCCCGACCCGGGCCGTCGGCACCGGCAGCGGTAGCGGGCGGTGCGCCAGGTAGCGATCGTGCAGCCGGCGGATGTACTCCTCGCCGACCCGGTCGGCCTCCGGCCGGTCGGCGTCCCGGCGCAGGCACTCGTCCAGCGGCACGTCGGTGAAGTCGTGCACCTCGAAGTCCGCGTCGTGCCGGGCGGCCAGGTCGGCCCACTCCCGCAGGGTGCGGGAGCGCAGGTTGGTGTCGTCCACGCAGACGCTCACCCGGGCGGCCAGCAGCGCCTCCACCTGCGCCCGCTGGGCGAGGCTGACCTGGTACTCGGCCCGCTGGGTGAAGAGCCGCTCGCCGTGCAGCATCCGGCGCAGGTCGTCCCGGTTGACCCGGGCGACGGCCGGTTGCAGGGTACGGGCGAAGGTGGTCTTGCCGGAGGCGGGCAACCCGCGGGTGGCGATCAGGCGGGGCATCCCGCCCACCCGGCGCGGGTCGGGGACGAATCGGGCACGTTCCCACCGTAGCCGGGAGTGGGGGAATGCCGGTCGGGGTCGGCGGGAATGCGACCGGGGAGGCGGGCGTTACCACAGCCGGACCGATCGTGCGGCCCGCTCGTCGGGTCGGCTCACGCCCATGGCACACTGGTCAATCGGCCACCGGTTCCGGTTCACGCCCGAGTCCGTCGCGCACCAGACGACGGGGAGATCAGCGGCGACCCGGCGACCACCTGACGAAAGGACCTAGGCGACATGAAGCCCAACATCCACCCGGAGTACACGACCACCGAGGTCAAGTGCTCCTGCGGCAACTCCTTCACGACCCGCAGCACCGCCAAGGGCGGCTCGATCAGCGTCGAGACCTGCAGCGCCTGCCACCCGTTCTACACCGGCAAGCAGCGCGTCCTCGACACCGCCGGCCGGGTCGCGAAGTTCCAGCAGAAGTACGCCAAGGTTCAGGCGAAGAAGGCCAAGTAGCTTCACCGACGACGCCCGCGTCCGGCCCTGTGCCGGACGCGGGCGTCCGTCCGTTCCGCCCCCTTTCGTACCCGGACGTCGTCGAAGGAGCATCCCCGCATGAGCAGCGAGCGTCTGGCCGCCCTCCTCGACGAGTACGCCGAGCTGGAGAAGCGGCTGGCTGACCCGGCCATCCACGCCGACCAGGGCACCGCCCGCCGGGTGGGCCGCCGGTACGCCGAACTGGTGCCGCTGCACAAGGCGGCCGGTGAGCTGGAGCAGGCCCGCGCCGACCTGATCGCCGCCCGGGAGCTCGCCGCCGAGGACCCGGCCTTCGCCGCCGAGGCGGACGCGATCGCGGCCAGCGTGCCCGCGCTCGAGGAGCGGCTGGCGGAGCTGCTGATCCCGCGGGACCCGCACGACGCCAAGGACGTGATCATCGAGATCAAGGCCGGCGAGGGCGGCGAGGAGTCGGCGCTCTTCGCCGGCGACCTGCTGCGGATGTACACCCGGTACGCCGAGCGGCACGGCTGGCTCACCGAGGTCATCGACGCGCAGGACTCGGACCTCGGCGGGGTCAAGGACGTCTCGCTGGCGATCAAGACCAAGGGCGTCCCGGAGGGCGGCAACGGGGTCTGGTCCCGGCTGAAGTGGGAGGGCGGCGTGCACCGGGTGCAGCGCGTCCCGGTCACCGAGTCGCAGGGCCGCATCCACACCAGCGCCGCCGGCGTGCTGGTGCTGCCCGAGGCCGAGGACGTCGACGTCACCGTCGACCCGAACGACCTACGGATCGACGTGTTCCGCTCGTCCGGGCCCGGCGGCCAGTCGGTGAACACCACCGACTCGGCGGTACGGATCACCCACCTGCCCACCGGCCTGGTGGTCTCCTGCCAGAACGAGAAGTCGCAGCTGCAGAACCGCGAGCAGGCGATGCGCATCCTGCGCGCCCGGCTGCTCGCGGCGGCCCAGGAGCAGGCCGACGCGGCCGCCTCGGACGCCCGCAAGGCGCAGGTCCGCACGGTGGACCGCTCGGAGCGGATCCGCACCTACAACTACCCGCAGAACCGGATCACCGACCACCGGATCGGCTACACCGCGTACAACCTGGATCTGTCGCTCGCCGGTGAGCTGGACGGCGTGCTCGACGCCCTCGCCGAGGCCGACCGGGCCGCCCGCCTCGCCGGTGACACGGAGCTGACCCGCCGCTGAGCCGCAGCCCGGCCGCGCCGGGGCCGCGGCCCGCGCCCGCCCGGTCAGGAGGCGCGGGGGTGGGCCTTGGCGCGCAGCATCTCCCGGTCGGCGATCTCGAACGCGGTGCCGAGCGCGTCCCGCAGCGACGTGCTCCCGCCGTCCACCTCGGCGAAGCCGATGCTCACCCCGACCGGGGTGCCCGGCACCAGCGACTCCCAGTCCTCGGTGCGGACGGCGGCGTCGATCCGGCGGGCCACCTCGGCCGCCTCGGTCATCCCCGCGCCGGCGAGCACCACCACGAACTCGTCGCCGCCGTACCGGGCCACGAAGTCGCCGCGCCGCATCACCCGGTTGATCACCCCGGCGATGCGTTGCAGCACCAGGTCGCCGGAGTGGTGGCCGTGCCGGGTGTTGACCGCCTTGAAGCCGTCCAGGTCGCAGACGCCGATCACCACCCGATCGCCGCGGGACACCACCGCGCCGATGTAGCGCTCCAGCCGCCGTCGGTTGGGCAGGCCGGTCAGCGGGTCGGTGAGCGCCTCGCCCTCGTACCGGGCGGCCTCGCGGCGCATCTCCTCGTGGTCGATCCGGGCGGCGATGCCGTCGATGTAGACGTCGCGCAGCCGGTCGTTGCGTTGCGCGGCGAGCCGGAACGCCACCCGGTCGGCCCGGTGCGCCGCCGCGTGGTCGCCGGCCCGGGCGAGGGCGATGCTGCGGAGCCGGGCCGGCTCGGCCGCGCCCAGCGTCTCGTTGGAGACCCGGCTGGTGTCCAGCCGGGTGATCGCCTCGATCGGCCGGCCGTCGGCGACCGCCAGGCACACCTGCCCGAGCTGGCGCATGTCCCGGGCCCGGGCGCTGTCGCCGCCGTGCCCGAGCAGTCGGACCGGGTCGGTGTCGGCGTCGGTCTCCACCCGGTCGCCGAGCGCGGCCCGCCGGGCCGCCGCGTAGCCGTAGGCGGCCAGGCTGCTCGGGCGGATCCGGTCGGCCCGCCCGTCCCGGACGAACCGCTCCAGGTCGGCGGCGATGTCCCGGAGCACCCGCAGGCACCCGTCGCTGTCGCCGTTGTGGTCCAGCGCGACCGCGTTGCGTAGCCGGATGCCCGGCGCGGCGAAGACCTCCTCCGGGATCCCGGCGGCCAGGCCGAGCTGGCGGGCCCGCTCGATCGCGCCGAGCGCGTAGCCGTGGAAGCTGAGGTACGAGTAGGCCATCGCCAGGTCGTGCCAGCCCCAGGCGGTGTCCCGGTCGCGGTCCTCGGCCGCGCCGAGCGCCCGGGCGGCCCGGACCAGGTGGGTGACGCAGCGGTCCAGCGCGCCCTGGTGGTGGGCGGCGAGCCCGGCCAGCGCGTTGAGGTGCCCGTGCAGGTACGGCTCGGGCATGTCGCGGACGGCGGTGGAGGCGTCCTCGATGGCCCGGGTGAACTCGGCCGTCCGACCGAGATTGATCAGCGCGCAGAGCCGCTGCACCAGCGCGTCGGCCCGGGTGTAGGGGTCGGCGGTGGTGCGCAGCACCCGGTCCAGGACGCTGACCGCCTCCGCGGAGCGGCTCGCCTCCTGCAGGTCACGGGCGTGCGTGAGGGCGTCAACCTGGTCGTCGACCCGGTCGAGCCACCCCACCTGGCATCCTCCTGTCGGTGTGCGACCGGACGCACCCGCTCGTGAGGTGACCGCCGCGACGCCTCATGATTATGACGTGACCTCCCTGCCGCGCCACCCCTCCGAAGGGTCAGAACGCGAACGGCCGTCGCACGCCGTGGCGCGGGCGGCCCGCACGCTCGGCGCGGCCGGGGTGGAGTCGGCCCGGGCCGAGGCCGAGCTGCTCGCCGCGTACGTGCTCGACGTGCCCCGGGGGCGGCTGGCACTGGCCGACGGGTTCACCCCGGACCAGCGCGAGCGGTACGACGCGCTGGTCGCCCGCCGGGCCGGCCGGGAGCCGCTGCAACATCTCACCGGCCTCGCCGCGTTCCGACACCTGGAGCTGGCGGTCGGTCCGGGGGTCTTCGTGCCCCGCCCGGAGACCGAGCTGCTCGCCGGCTGGGGCATCGCGCGGGCCCGGGCCCTCACCGCGCCGGTGGTGGTCGACCTGTGCAGCGGGTCCGGCGCGATCGCGCTCGCCGTCGCCCAGGAGCTGCCGACCGCCCGGGTGGTCGCGGTGGAGCGGTCGCCGGCCGCGCTGGCGTGGCTGCGGCGCAACGCCGCCGACCGGGCCGCCGCCGGGGACCGGCCGGTGCGGGTGGTGGCCGCCGACGTCACCGACCCGGAGCTGCTGGCCGAGCTGGTGGGCGCGGTGGACGTGCTGCTCTGCAACCCGCCGTACGTGCCCCGCGCGGTGGTCGTACCGCCGGAGGTGGCCGGCCACGACCCGGACGAGGCGGTCTTCGGTGGGGCGGACGGGCTGACCGTGATCCGGCCGGTCGTGGCCCGCGCCGCGCGGCTGCTGCGCCCCGGCGGGGTGCTCGGCGTGGAGCACGACGACACCCACGCGGCGGCGGTGCCCGCGCTGCTCGCCGCCGACGGCCGGTACGGGGGGATCGAGGAGCACCGGGACCTGGCCGGGCGGCCCCGCTTCGCCACCGCGTCCCGCCGCGGGGACGGCCCGCACGCCGACGGGGCCGCGGCGTGGCAGACTGGCTCCTCGTGATGCTCTACGACTGTCGGTCCCCGGCCGACCGCGACCGCGGCATCGCCGCTGCGATCGAGGCGGTCAAGAACGGCGAGCTGGTCGTCCTGCCGACCGACACGGTCTACGGGATCGGCGCGGACGCCTTCACGCCGTACGCGGTCAAGGCGCTCGGCGACGCCAAGGGCGGCAGCCGGCAGGCGCCGCCGGTGCTGATCGGCTCCCGGCACACCCTCGACGGCCTGGTCTTCTCCCTGCCGCGCGCGGCCCGGGAGCTGGTCGAGGCGTTCTGGCCGGGAGCGCTGACCATCGTGGTGGAGCACTCGCCGAGCCTCCAGTGGGACCTGGGCGACTCCAGCGGCACGGTCGCGGTGCGGATGCCGTTGCATCCGGTGGCGCTGGAGGTGCTGCGGGAGACCGGCCCGATGGCGGTCGCCTCGGCCAACCGGACGGGCCAGCCGGCGGCGCTGACCGCCGAGGAGGCGCGCGACCAGCTCGGCTACTCGGTCCGCGCCTACCTGGAGGCCGGGCCGTGCCCGGACCCGGTGCCGAGCACCATCGTCGACCTGACCGGGGAGGTGCCCCGGGTGCTGCGGCTCGGCGCGATCCGCCTGGACCAGCTCCGCGAGGTGGCGCCGGACATCCTCGACGAGCAGGGGGCCTGAGTGCCGCCCTTCACCGTCCTGCACGTCTGCATGGGCAACATCTGTCGGTCGCCGATGGCGGAGCGGCTGCTGGTGTTCGCGGTCCGGCAGCGGCTGGGCCGGCTCGGCGTCGAGCCGGCCGGCTCGGACGAGCTGCTGCACAGCCACAGCGCCGGCACCGGCGGTTGGCACGCCGGCGAGGAGATGAACCCGCCGGCCGCCCGGCAGGTGCTCTCCCGGGGCGGCGACGTCGACGGGTTCGCCGCGCGGAAGCTCCGCTCGGATCTGATCGACGCCGCGGACCTGGTCCTCACCGCCACCGCCGACCAGCAGGAGTACGTGGTGGCGCTGCGTCCCGACGCCGCGTCCCGGACGTTCGTGCTCGGTGAGTTCGGCCGGCTGCTCGGCACGGTGGACCTGGCCGCGCTGCCCCCGGTGGAGGCGACCCCGGACGCCGTGTACGCCCGCGGGGTGGCCCTGGTGACGGCGGTCGACGACGCCCGGCAGGGGACCACCGCGCTGCACTCGGACGACCTGGACGACCCGTGGGGCCGCGGCGACCAGTGCTTCAGCCGGGTCGCCGACGAGATCGAGGAGACGGTGCACCCGCTCGCCTCGGCGCTGCTGCCCTGACCTCCTCCGCCACCGGCTGACCTCTCCCGGGTGAACCGGGCGGCCTGTCCCGTGCCACCCCGCGTGTCCGAAGCGCGAGATTCCTCCGGATTCGGGCAAAAGTGAGGGATCGCGCAGTTTTGCCGGTCATGCTGGACGGGTCCTGCCGGCTCCTGCGGGGAGAGCTGATGATCCGGGCCCATCTCGACAAGCTGCTGACCGTGTTGCTCGCCGGCGTGCTCGCCGGGCTGGTCCTGGCCGCCGCCGCGCTGCCCGTCGCCCTCGTGTTCGGGGGCGGCTTCGGCGCGCTCGTCGCTCCCCACTCGGAGCTGCCCAACAGCCTGCGCACGCCGCCGACCGCCCAGCGCTCCAACCTGTACGCCAACGACGGCGTCACCCTGATCACCTCCTTCTACACGGAGGACCGGGTGGAGGTGCCGCTGGCCAAGGTGGCGCCGGTGATGCGGCAGGCCATCGTCGCCGCCGAGGACGCCCGCTTCTACCAGCACCGGGGCGTCGACCTGCGGGGCGTGGTGCGCGCCTTCACGGTCAACCGGCGGGACGGCCGGACCCGGCAGGGCGCCTCCACGCTGACCATGCAGTACGTGCGCAACGTGCTCAGCAACGACCCGCGGCTGACCAAGGAGCAGCGGAAGAAGGCCACCGAGATCAGCACCGCCCGCAAGGTCCAGGAGATGCGGTACGCCCTGGCGGTGGAGCGCGAGCTGAGCAAGGACGAGATCCTCACCCGCTACCTCAACATCGCGTACTTCGGCGCCGGGGCGTACGGGATCGCCGCCGCCAGCAAGCGCTACTTCTCCACCTCGCCGGCGAAGCTGACCCTGGCCCAGGCGGCCCTGCTGGCCGGGCTGGTCCGCTCGCCGGACACCGACGACCCGATCAACGGGGACGCCGACGCGGCGCTGGCCCGCCGGGCGTACGTGCTGGACCGGCTGGTCGAACTCGGGCAGGCGCCGGCCGCCGAGGCGGCGCGGGCGAAGAAGACGACGCTGGCCCTGCTCCCCAGCGAGACCCCGAACGACTGCACCGCCGTGCCCGAGCAGCAGAACGACTGGGGCTTCTTCTGCGATTGGTTCACCCAGTGGTGGAGCACCCAGCAGGCCTTCGGGGCCACCGCCGACGAGCGGCAGGACAACCTGCGCCGCGGCGGGTTCCGGATCGTCTCCTCGCTCGACCCGGCGGTGCAGCGGGCCGCCATCCAGCAGGTGCGCGACATCTACGACACCGGCGACGCCCGGGCCGTGCCCACGGCGGTGGTCCAGCCGGGGACCGGGCGGGTGCTGGCGCTCGCGGTGAACCGGAACTACAGCGTCGCCGACAACCCGCGCGGGCAGAAGAACTACCCGAACACCGTCAACCAGCTCGTCGCGGGCGGCAACGGCATCGAGGGCTACCAGGCCGGCTCCACCTTCAAACTCTTCACCCTGCTCGCCGCGCTGGAGTCCGGCCTGCCGCTGGAGACGGGCTTCGTCACCCCGAGCCGGATCCTGACCCGGTTCCCGGTCGACGACGGCGCGGCCAGCTGCGGTGGGCGCTGGTGTCCGGCGAACGCCACCCCGGAGTGGATGGACGGCTACCGGACCATGTGGAACGCCTTCGGCCGCTCGGTGAACACCTACTTCGCCTGGCTGACCGAGCGGGTCGGGGCGGACCGGGTGGTCGAGATGGCCGAGCGGCTGGGCGTGCAGTTCCGCGCCGAGGACGACGCGCAGCTCGCCCGCTACGGCGCCCGCGACTGGGGGGCGTTCACCCTGGGCGTCTCCTCGACCACCCCGCTGGACCTGGCCAACGCGTACGCCACGGTCGCCGCCGAGGGGACCTGGTGCGCCCCGCTCCCGGTCATGTCGATCACCGACAGCTCCGGCCGGGAGGTCGCCGCCGGCCGTCCGGACTGCCGGCAGGTGGTCGACACCGACGTGGCCCGGGCGGCTGCGGACGCGGCCCGTTGCCCGGTCGGCGACCAGTCCATGTACCGCGGCTGCGACGGCGGCACGGCCGAGAAGCTCCGGCCCCGGCTGGGCCGGCCGGTGGCCGGCAAGACGGGCAGCTCGGAGCGGAACGAGACCGAGTCGGTGGTGGCGTTCACCCCGCAGCTCGCGGTCGCCCAGATCGCCGCCAACCCGGACGATCCCCGGGACGCGGTCGGCGCGGCGGTGCAGGCCCGGATGGTCGACGCGGTGGGCCGCATCCTCGCCACCGCCCTGGCCGATCAACCCGTCCGCGACTTCGTCCCCCCGTCGGAGAACGTCACCTACCGCCGCACCGGCCCCCGCGACGGCAACTGACCGCCTCAGCCGGCCTGTTCGGCGCCACGGGCGATGTTGCGGGCCATGCCGCCGAAGACGACGGCGTGGAACGGGGCGACCGAGCCCCAGTAGAGGTGGCCGGGCAGGCCGCGGGGGAGGAAGACAGCGCGCTGCACGTAGCGGCTGCCGCCGCCGTCGGTGGGCTCGGCGCGCATCTCGAGCCAGGCCCGGCCGGGCAGCCGCATCTCCGCGCGGAGCCGGAGCAGCTCGCCCGGCACGATCTCCTCGACCCGCCAGAAGTCCAGCGCCTCGCCGACCTGGAGGCGGTGCGGGTCGCGCCGCCCCCGCCGCAGCCCCACCCCGCCGACCAGCCGGTCCAGCCAGCCCCGGACCGACCAGGCGAGCGGGAAGGAGTACCAGCCGTGCTCGCCGCCGACCCCCTCGATGACCCGCCAGAGCGCGTTGGTCGGCGCGTCCACCGTCCGCTCCCGGACGTCGGTGTAGACCGTGCCGCCGGACCACTTCGGGTCGCTGGGCAGCGGTTCGGCGGGCGCGTCCGGCCCGCTCGCGGTGGACCAGCGGGTCTCCACCTGCGCGTCGCGGACCTTCGCCAGGGCCAGCCCGACCGCCTGGTCGAAGCCGGTGAGCCCGCCGGGCGGGTCGGGGATCCAGCGGGCGATGTCGTGCTCGTGCGCCACCGCCTCGTGGATCAGGCTCTCCACCAGCGGCCGGGCGATCGCGTTCGGCACCGGGGTGATCAGCCCGACCCAGTGCGAGGAGAGCGACGGGGTCAACGGGCGCACCGGCAGGATGACCCGGCGGCGCAGGCCGGCGACCTTCGCGTACCGCTGCATCATCTCCAGGAAGGTGAGCACGTCCGGGCCGCCGATGTCGAAGGCCCGGTCCACCTCCGGGGGCAGCGCCGCCGCGCCGACCAGGTAGCGCAGCACGTCCCGGACGGCGATCGGCTGGATCCGGTTGCGCACCCAGCGCGGGGTGATCATCGCGGGCAGCCGCTCGGTCAGGTAGCGCAGCATCTCGAACGAGGCCGATCCCGACCCGATGATCACCGCGGCCCGCAGCACCACCGTCGGCACCCCGCTGGCCAGCAGGATCCGCGCCACCTCCGCCCGGGACCGCAGGTGCGGCGAGGGGATCCCGCCGTCCTCCTGCGGCTCCGGGCCGCCCAGGTAGACGATCCGGCGTACGCCGGCCGCGGCGGCGGCCTGCGCGAAGTTCGTCGCGGCCTCCCGGTCGGCGGCCTCGAAACCGGCCTGCCCGAGCGAGTGCACCAGGTAGTACGCGACGTCGACCCCGGCGAACGCGGCCGACAGCGTCTCCGGTCTGCGCAGGTCGCCCTCGACCACCTCGGCGCGGGTCGCCCAGGGCACGTCGCGCAGCCGCCCGGCCGTGCGGGCCAGGCAGCGGACCTCGTGCCCCTCCTCGAGCAGTCGGGGCGCGAGCCGCCCGCCGATGTAACCCGTGGCTCCGGTGACGAGGCATCTCACGAGCTTCAGTCTGCGGCTCCGTAGACTCCTTCGCTGTGGAGAACGCGAGGGACACCTTCTGGGGACCGGACTTCCAGCAGCTCAGCGCCGTCGACCCGGAGATCGCCGAGGTGGTGCTGGGCGAGTTGGACCGGCTGCGCGGCGGCCTGCAGCTGATCGCCAGCGAGAACCTGACCTCCCCGGCGGTGCTCGCGGCGCTCGGCTCGACCCTGACCAACAAGTACGCCGAGGGCTACCCGGGCCGCCGCTACTACGGCGGCTGCGCCGAGGTGGACCGGGCGGAGGAGATCGGCATCGCCCGGGCGAAGGAGCTCTTCGGCGCCGAGCACGCCAACCTCCAGCCGCACTCCGGGGCGAGCGCCAACCTGGCCGCGTACGCCGCCCTGGTGCAGCCGGGGGACACCGTGCTGGCGATGGACCTGCCGCACGGGGGCCACCTCACCCACGGCAGCCGGGTGAACTTCTCCGGCAAGTGGTTCCACCCGGTCGGCTACACCGTCCGGCGGGACACCGAGCTGATCGACTACGACGAGGTCCGCGACCTGGCCCTGGCCCACCGGCCCAAGATGATCATCTGTGGCGCGACGGCGTACCCCCGGCTGATCGACTTCGCCCGGTTCCGGGAGATCGCCGACGAGGTCGGGGCGTACCTGATGGTGGACGCCGCGCACTTCATCGGGCTGGTCGCCGGCGGGGCGATCCCGTCGCCGGTGCCCTACGCCGACGTCGTCTCCTGCACCACCCACAAGGTGCTGCGCGGCCCGCGCGGCGGGATGCTCCTCTGCCGGGAGTCGCTGGCCGCCCGGATCGACAAGGCGGTCTTCCCGTTCACCCAGGGCGGCCCGCTGATGCACGCCGTGGCGGCCAAGGCGGTCGCGCTGCGCGAGGCCGCGCAGCCCGAGTTCCGGGCGTACGCCGCGCAGGTGATCGCCAACGCGCGGGCGCTCGCCGCCGGGCTGGCCGACGAGGGGATGCGGCCGGTCTCCGGCGGCACCGACACCCACCTGGCCCTGGTCGACCTGCGCGAGGTCGAGGTGACCGGCGCCGACGCGGAGGCGCGCTGCGACACCGCGGCGATCACGCTGAACAAGAACGCCATCCCGTACGACCCGCAGAAGCCGATGGTCGCCTCCGGCATCCGGGTCGGCACCCCGAGCGTCACCACCCAGGGCATGCGGGAGGGGGAGATGCGGCAGGTCGCCGCGCTGATCGCCCGCGCGGTGCGCACCGACCCGGCCGCCCCCGGGGGCGCCGACACCCTCGCCGGGCTCGCCGGCGAGGTCGCCGAGCTGGTCGCCGCCTTCCCGGCGTACCCCCGTGGCTGAGCCCGGGGTGCGCGCGCCGGAGGCCGCCGCGGACCGGCGCTGGCGACTGCGCCACCTGCCCGTGCTGCTGGCCGCGTCCGCGGCGCTCGGCGCGGTGGCTGCGGTGCTCGGCGGGGTGACCGGCGGCGGCGACGCCGCGCTGGGCGCGGCGGCCGGGGTTGCCGTGACGGCGGCCAGCTACACGCTGACGACGGTGGTGCTGGCCTGGGCCGACGCGGTGAACCCGCAGCTGGTGCTGCCGTTCGGGCTGGGTCTCTACGCCGCGAAGTTCACCCTTCTGGGTGTCGTCATGGTCGGAGTTGCCTCGACGGGCTGGGACGGTCTGGTTCCCTTGTGTATCGGCATCGCGGCGGGGGTGGCGGTCTGGACCGGGGTGCACATCGTGTGGCTGACCAGGGTGCACGCCCGGCGCTGACGTCCCAGGGGTTGGACGACACCCCCGACTGTCCTCGATCGGTCATTCTCTGACTGGCGGAAGGGGAGTAGCGTGCCCCCAGACGACTGCACCCGCCAGACGCCCACACAACGACGGTTGTGCGGGGGGTGAGGCACAGCCTCGTCTTCCCGGCTGATATCGTTCGCCCCGTCATGGCTGGTGACCAAACCCCCCGACCCACCGGCGGCCCGGACGATGTTCCGACCGGCGCCGGTCAGGGTTGGACCGCGCTCTCGTACCTCATCGGGGGCATGCTCGTCTGGGGTTTCATCGGCTGGCTGGTCGACCAGTGGCTCGACTCCGGCGGCATCGCCACCGGGATCGGCGTCGTGCTCGGCATGGCCGGGGGAATCATCCTGGTCGTCCGCCGACTCGGCACGCCTACTTAGGAAGGGACGCGGTGTTCGGACAGGCGAACGTCCTGGCAGCGGGCCAGGCGGCATTCCCACCCAGTGTGGAGGACTTCTACCTGCCCAGCATCCTGCCCTGGGGTGCGCATGACTCCTACTGGTTCACGAAGATCACCGCGATGGTCTGGATCGCCGTCGGCGTTCTGATCATCTTCTTCCTGGCCAGCTACCGGAAGCCGCAGCTGGTTCCGACGAAGAAGCAGTGGTTCGCCGAGTCGATCTACGGCTTCGTGCGGAACAACATCGCGGTCGACATGATCGGGCACGCGGGGGTGCGGTTCGCGCCGTACTTCACCACGCTGTTCTGCTTCATCCTGCTGACCAACTTCTTCGCGATCCTGCCGCTGTTCCAGATCTCGCCGAACTCGCACATCGCCTTCCCGGCGTTCCTCGCGGTGATCAGCTACGTGCTGTTCATCTACGCCGGCATCAAGCACCACGGCTTCGGCAAGTTCGTCAAGAACTCCCTGATCCCGCCGGCACCCTGGTACATCCTGCCGCTGCTGATCCCGATCGAGTTCTTCTCGACCTTCCTCGTCCGGCCGTTCTCGCTGGCCGTCCGTCTCTTCGCGAACATGTTCGCCGGCCACATGCTCCTGCTGGTCTTCACGCTCGGCGGCTTCGCAATGCTCAGCTCCAACGCCTGGCTCGCGCCGGTCTCGGTGCTGTCCTGGGCGATGACCATCGCGCTGACCTTCCTCGAGTTCCTGGTGATCGTCCTGCAGGCGTACGTCTTCACGGTGCTGACCGCCAGCTACGTGCAGGGCGCGCTCGCCGACGAGCACTGATCCACCGGGCAGGCGCTCGCTAGCGAGCACTGATCCACTTGGCACCAACAGTTGTCGTCCCGCGTGACCGTCACGCGTGATAACCAGGAGGAACCCACTAATGGACGTCTACGCCGCGGTAGAGGGCAGCACCGCCGCCATCGGCTACGGTCTCGCGGCCATCGGCCCGGGCATCGGTGTCGGCCTGGTCTTCGCCGCCTACATCCAGTCGACCGCCCGCCAGCCGGAGTCGTCGCGGATGACCCTGCCGTACGTCTGGATCGGCTTCGCCGTCATCGAGGCGCTCGCGCTGCTGGGTATCGCCTTCGGCTTCATCTGGCAGGGCCAGCTCTAATCCCGCCCCCCTTTGACCGGGAGGTCTTCCATGTTCTTCTTCGCCGCTGAGGGTGGTGAGTCGACCCACAACCCGATCGTGCCGATCTGGCAGGAGATCGTGGTAGGTGGCGTCGCCTTCATCCTGCTCTGCTTCGTGCTGATGAAGTTCGTCTTCCCCCGCATGGAGCAGACGTTCCAGGCGCGGGTCGACGCGATCGAGGGTGGCATCAAGCGTGCCGAGGCCGCCCAGGCCGAGGCCGGCCAGCTCCTCGAGCAGTACCGGGCGCAGCTCGCCGAGGCGCGGACCGACGCCGCCAAGATCCGGGATGACGCCCGGGCCGACGCGGAGGGCATCCGCCAGGACATCCTCGCCAAGGCGCGGGAGGAGTCCGACC
This sequence comes from Micromonospora lacuserhaii, assembly GCF_036902735.1. Lineage (NCBI taxonomy): Bacteria > Bacillati > Actinomycetota > Actinomycetes > Micromonosporales > Micromonosporaceae > Micromonospora > Micromonospora lacuserhaii. The sequence goes on from NZ_JBAKHO010000028.1 coordinate 57,580, forward strand.
GGATCATCGCCGCGGGCAAGGAGCAGCTCGCCGCCGAGCGGGCCACCATCGTGCGCGAGCTGCGCACCGAGGTGGGCACCATCGCGGTGGACCTGGCCAGCAAGATCGTCGGTGAGTCGCTGGCCGACGAGGCACGTCGCAAGGGCACCGTCGACCGGTTCCTGAGCGGTCTCGAGAGCGCGGGGGCCCGCTGATGCAGGCCGCCAGCCGGGAGTCGTACAAGATCGCGGCCGAGCGCCTCGACGCGTACGTCCGCGGCGCGGAGCCGTCGGCGGTGGCCTCCACCGCCGACGACATCCTCTCCGTCGCCGACCTGCTGCGGCGCGAGCCGCGGCTGCGCCGGGCGCTGTCGGACCCGGCGCGTTCCGGCGCGGACCGTGCCGGTCTGCTCGGTGAGATGCTGCGCGGCAAGATCGGCGCCGAGGCGCTCGACCTGCTCGCCTCGCTGGTCTCCGGCCGCTGGTCGGCGCCGTCGGAACTCCTCGGCGGCACCGAGCGGCTCGGCGTGGAGGCGCTGCTCGCCAGCGCCGACTCCGCCGGCGACCTCGGCGAGGTCGAGGACGAGCTGTTCCGCTTCGGCCAGGTCGTCTCCGGTCAGTCCGCGCTCTCCGGGGCGCTGGCCGACCCGGTCGCGCCGGTGGCGCAGCGGGCCGGACTGGTCCGCGAGCTGCTGGCCGGCAAGGCCCGTCCGGTCACCGTCCGCCTCGTCGAGGTGGCCCTCGGCGGGTTCGGGGGACGTTCCTTCAGCGGAGCGCTCACCCGGCTGGTCGAGCTGGCCGCCGACCGGCGGGACCGTCAGGTCGCGTACGTGACCGTGGCGGCCCCGCTGAGTGACGAGGAGGAGCGACGCCTCGGCGCTCGCCTCTCCGCGATGTACGGTCGAGAGGTTTCCGTCAAGCAGACGGTCAACCCGGAGGTGCTCGGTGGGGTGAGCGTGCGGGTCGGTTCCGACCTGTACGACGGCACCGTGCTGCGCCGCCTCAACGAGACCCGCAACGCGCTCGCGAAGCGCTGACCAGCGTCTCCGCAGCCCCCTGATCGACGCCATTCGGACCGGTCGGTACTAGGTATCCCGGGACCCTGATCTTTAAGGAAGCAGAGGATGGCCGAGCTGACCATCTCGACGGAGGAGATCCGCGGCGCCCTGGAGCGCTACGTCTCCTCCTACTCGACCGACGTCTCCCGCGAGGAGGTCGGCACCGTCGCCGACACCGGTGACGGCATCGCCCACGTCGAGGGCCTGCCCTCGACCATGACCAACGAGCTCCTGGAGTTCGAGGACGGCACGCTCGGCGTGGCGCTGAACCTCGACGTCCGGGAGATCGGTGTCGTCGTTCTCGGTGACTCCGCCAAGCTGGAGGAGGGGCAGCGCGTCAAGCGCACCGGCCGGGTGCTCTCCGTGCCGGTCGGCGACGCCTTCCTCGGCCGCGTGGTCAACGCGCTCGCCCAGCCGATCGACGGCCTCGGTGACATCGCCAACGAGGGCTTCCGCGAGCTGGAGCTCCAGGCCCCGAACGTGATGGCCCGGCAGTCCGTCGACGAGCCGCTGCAGACCGGTATCAAGGCGATCGACGCCATGACCCCGATCGGTCGCGGTCAGCGCCAGCTGATCATCGGTGACCGGAAGACCGGCAAGACCACGGTCGCCCTGGACACCATCCTCAACCAGCGGGACAACTGGCGCTCCGGCGACCCGAAGAAGCAGGTCCGCTGCATCTACGTCGCCATCGGCCAGAAGGCCTCCACGATCGCCTCGATCAAGGGCGTCCTGGAGGAGGCGGGCGCGATGGAGTACACCACCATCGTCGCCTCCCCGGCGTCGGACCCGGCGGGCTTCAAGTACCTCGCCCCCTACACCGGCTCGTCCATCGGGCAGCACTGGATGTACGGCGGCAAGCACGTCCTGATCGTCTTCGACGACCTGAGCAAGCAGGCCGAGGCCTACCGCGCGGTGTCGCTGCTGCTGCGTCGCCCGCCGGGCCGTGAGGCGTACCCGGGTGACGTCTTCTACCTGCACTCCCGCCTGCTGGAGCGCTGCGCGAAGCTCTCCGACGAGCTGGGTGGCGGCTCGATGACCGGTCTGCCGATCATCGAGACGAAGGCCAACGACATCTCGGCCTTCATCCCGACCAACGTCATCTCGATCACCGACGGCCAGATCTTCCTCGAGACGGACCTGTTCAACCAGGGCGTCCGGCCGGCCATCAACGTCGGCACCTCGGTCTCCCGGGTCGGTGGCGCCGCGCAGGTCAAGCCGATGAAGAAGGTCTCCGGTTCGCTGCGGCTGAACCTGGCCCAGTTCCGTGAGCTGGAGGCGTTCGCCGCCTTCGCCTCCGACCTGGACAAGGCCTCCCAGAACCAGCTGAACCGCGGTGCCCGCCTGGTCGAGCTGCTCAAGCAGCCGAACTACTCGCCGTACCCGGTGCAGGAGCAGGTCGTCTCGGTCTGGGCCGGCACCGAGGGCAAGCTGGACGACATCCCGGTCGGCGAGGTCCGCCGCTTCGAGTCGGAGTTCCTCCAGTACCTCCGGCACAAGCACGAGGGCGTCCTGGCGTCGATCGCGGACGGCAAGTGGGGCGACGACATCGCCGGCTCGCTGGACTCGGCCGTCGCCGACTTCAAGCAGGTCTTCCTGGGCAAGGAGGACGAGCGCCGGATCAACGAGGCCCCGGCCGCGCCGCTCGAGGGCGAGGAGAACCGCGAGTCGGTGACCCGCTTCCGCGACGGCTCGACCGACCGCCCGGCCGAGAGCTGATCCATGGCTGCCCAGGTTCGCGTACTTCGCCAGCGGATCCGCTCGGCGAAGGGGATGAAGAAGATCACCAAGGCGATGGAGCTCGTGGCGACGAGCCGGATCGCCAAAGCCCAGGCCCGGGTGGAGGCGTCCCTGCCGTACGCCAAGGCCATCACCGGCGTGCTCACGGCCCTGGCGTCCAACGCGCGGATCGACCACCCGCTGCTCACCCCGCGCGAGCAGGTGCGGCGGGCGGGCGTCCTGCTGGTCACCAGTGACCGGGGCCTGGCCGGCGGTTACAGCTCCAACGCCATCAGGACGGCGGAGTCGCTCATCGCCCGGCTCAAGGCCGACGGCAAGGAGCCGGTGCTCTACGTCATCGGGCGCAAGGGCGTCGGGTTCTACCGGTTCCGCAACCGGGAGATGGCGGCGAACTGGACGGGCTTCTCGGAGCAGCCGTCCTTCGCCGACGCCCGCGAGGTGGGCGAGACGCTGATCAAGGCGTTCTCGGCCGGCGCGGACGACGTGGAGGGCAAGGCCGGGGCGGACGGGGTGCTCGGGATCGACGAGCTGCACATGGTCTACACCGAGTTCCACTCCCTGATGACCCAGACGCCGGTCGCGAAGATCATCGGCCCGATGCAGGTCGAGGACCGGCCGCGGTCCGAGGGGCTGCTGCCGGCGTACGAGTTCGAGCCGGAGGCGGAGGCGCTGCTCGACGCGCTGCTGCCGAAGTACATCAACACGCGGATCTACGCGGCGTTGATCGAGTCGGCCGCGAGCGAGTCGGCGGCCCGGCGGCGGGCGATGAAGAGCGCCACCGACAACGCCGAAGACATGATCGAGAAGTACACGCGTGAGATGAACTCGGCCCGCCAGGCCGGGATCACCCAGGAGATCAGCGAGATCGTCGGCGGCGCGAACGCGCTGGCCGCGTCGGGAAGTGAAGTGTGATGACTGCACCAGTGGAGACCAAGACGGCCACGGGTCGCGTGGTCCGGGTCATCGGCCCGGTCGTCGACGCCGAGTTCCCGCGCGACGCCATGCCGGCCCTGTTCAACGCCCTGAACGTCGACGTGCAACTGTCCGGCGGTGAGAAGACGCTGACCCTGGAGGTCGCCCAGCACCTGGGTGACAACATGGTCCGCGCCATCTCGATGCAGCCGACCGACGGTCTGGTCCGCGGCGCGGAGGTGCGTGACCGCGGCGAGCCGATCACCGTTCCGGTGGGCGACGCGGTCAAGGGCCACGTGTTCAACGCGATCGGCGAGTGCCTGAACCTCACCGAGGGTGAGACCATCCAGGCCGACGACCGGTGGGGCATCCACCGCAAGGCCCCGGCCTTCGCGGACCTGGAGCCGAAGACCGAGATGCTGGAGACCGGCATCAAGGTCATCGACCTGCTCGCCCCGTACGTCAAGGGCGGCAAGATCGGCCTGTTCGGCGGTGCCGGCGTGGGCAAGACGGTGCTCATCCAGGAGATGATCACCCGGGTGGCCCGGAACTTCGGTGGTACCTCGGTCTTCGCCGGCGTGGGTGAGCGCACCCGTGAGGGCAACGACCTCATCGCCGAAATGACCGAGTCCGGCGTCATCGACAAGACCGCGCTGGTCTACGGCCAGATGGACGAGCCGCCGGGCACCCGGCTTCGGGTCGCCCTCTCCGCGCTGACCATGGCGGAGTACTTCCGGGACGTGAAGAAGCAGGAGGTGCTGCTCTTCATCGACAACATCTTCCGCTTCACCCAGGCCGGTTCCGAGGTCTCCACGCTGCTCGGCCGGATGCCGAGCGCCGTGGGTTACCAGCCGACCCTGGCCGACGAGATGGGCGAGCTCCAGGAGCGGATCACCTCCGTCCGGGGCCAGGCCATCACCTCGATGCAGGCGATCTACGTGCCCGCCGACGACTACACCGACCCGGCGCCGGCCACCACGTTCGCCCACCTGGACGCGACCACCAACCTGGAGCGGTCGATCTCCGACAAGGGCATCTACCCGGCCGTGGACCCGCTGGCGTCCTCGTCCCGGATCCTCGCCCCGGAGTTCGTCGGCGCCGAGCACTTCGCGGTGGCCACCGAGGTGAAGCGGATCCTGCAGCGCTACAAGGACCTGCAGGACATCATCGCCATCCTCGGCATCGAGGAGCTCTCGGAGGAAGACAAGATCACCGTGGCCCGGGCCCGGCGGATCGAGCGCTTCCTGTCGCAGAACACCTACGCCGCCGAGCAGTTCACCGGCGTGCCGGGCTCGACGGTCCCGATCGCCGAGACCATCGACGCGTTCAAGAAGATCAGCGAGGGCGAGTACGACCACTTCCCCGAGCAGGCGTTCTTCATGTGCGGCGGTCTCGAGGACCTCGAGGCCAAGGCCAAGGAGCTGATGGCGCAGGGCTGAGTCCCGCGACACATACGAAGGCCATCCCGGCGTCAGCCGGGGTGGCCTTCGGCCGTTACGAGGTGTTCCGTCCCGGCCGTCCGGTTGCCACATACGCGTTTCCCGCCGACGCGCGGTACCGTTTCGAGCGCGACGCTCACGAACGGGCGTCGATCCGGTGCAACTATTCGGCTGCGTGCGCCCGTCTCCTTGTCGTGGGCGCGACGAATGGAGAAGCTAGTGGGTAAGGCCGGCAAGGGCGGCGCCAAGTCGTCCATCTGGTTCGGCGTGCCGCGGTGGGCCCGTACCTGCACGGTGTTCGGCGCCGTGCTGATGCTGCTCAGCGGTGTGGTGCTGGTGGGCTACGAGGCGCTGCTGTCCCGCTACGAGGGGGCGGTGGGCAAGGCCGACCTCTTCGGCGACCAGGCGGCCGGTGCCCGGGAGCGCAAGAGCGACATCAAGGGCCCGCTGAACATCCTGCTGGTGGGCATCGACCCCCGCAAGGCGGAGACCCGGCCGCTCGCCGACTCGATCATGATCCTGCACGTGCCGTCGTCGATGGACCGGGCCTACCTCTTCTCCATGCCGCGCGACCTCTACGTCGACATCCCGGAGTTCGAGAAGGCCGAGTACTCCGGCGGCACCGACAAGCTCAACGCCGCGATGTCGCACGGCAGCAACGTCCCGGGGCAGAATCCCAGCGCCCCGCAGGGCTTCGAGCTGCTCGCCAGGACCCTGCAGAACGTGACCGGTATCGAGCGGTTCGACGCGGGTGCGATCATCAACTTCGGCGGTTTCCAGAAGATCGTCGACGCGATGGGCGGCGTCGACATGTACATCGAGCGGGACGTCCGCTCCGAGCACCGCAAGCCGGACGGCACCATGCGCACGCTGAAGCCGGGCGGCGGCGGCTACCTCGGCCCGCAGGCGGAGTACAAGAAGGGCAACGCCCACCTCAACGGCTGGCAGGCGCTGGACTACGTCCGGCAGCGTTACCCGAAGAACGGCGTGCCGGACGCCGACTACGGCCGCCAGCGCCACCAGCAGCAGTTCATCAAGGCGATGGCCAGCCAGGCCCTCGGCTCGGACGTGGTGACCAACCCGATCAAGCTGGACCGGGTCGTCCGGGCCGCGGGCCAGTCGCTGACCTTCAACGGCCGGGGCAACAGCGTGGTCGACTTCGCGGTCGCCCTGAAGGGCATCCGGTCGGAGAACATCGAGACGATCAAGCTGCCGGGCGGGCCGGTCTTCGACGGCTCGAAGTACCGGGGGGAGAAGTTCGTGCCCGCCGTGGCCGACTTCTTCACGGCGCTGAAGGACGAGCAGCTCGACGCGTTCATGCTGGAGCACCCGGAGTTCCGCCAGAAGACCAAGTGAACCCGTACGCCCGGCGGGTCGGCACGGTGCCGGCCCGCCGCGGCGTGCCCGCGATGCCGGGTGGCACAGGTCTCGCCACCCACGTTGGGGTGGCCCGCACGGCGGGGACTAGACTTTCGACAATCCGCCGCCGCAGCAAGGAGACAGCGTGGCACAGCAGCTTCACGTCGAGCTCGTAGCCGTCGAGGAGAAGATCTGGTCGGGTGAGGCCGAGATGGTCGTCGCCCGGACGACCGAGGGTGAGCTGGGTGTGCTGCCGGGGCACGCGCCCCTGCTCGGCCAGCTCGCCGAGCCGAGCCAGGTCCGGATCAAGCAGGCCGGCGGTGAGCAGGTCGCCTACGACGTCGCGGGCGGCTTCCTGTCGGTGACCGGTGAGGGCGTCACCGTCCTCGCCGAGAGCGCCACCCCCGCGACTCCGGCACGCTGAGCCGACCCGCCGATGGAGATCGTGGAAGGGATCCTAATCGGCCTCGCGGTGGTGCTCGCCGGGCTTCTGATCCTCTTCATCCGGCGGGCCCTGGTCACCCGTAGCGGGGGCATCATCCGGCTCAGCGTCCGGGTCACCACCGTGCTCGACGGGCGCGGTTGGTCGCCCGGCTTCGGTCGCTTCGCCGCCGACGAGCTCCGCTGGTACCGGATGTTCAGCTTCGCGCTGCGGCCCAAGCGGGTGCTCTCCCGCAAGGAGTTGGCGGTGGAACGCCGTCGGCTCCCGGAGGGTCAGGAGCGCCTCTCCATGCCCGCCGACTGGGTGATCCTGCGCTGTACCAGCCAGCACGCGCCCGTCGAGATCGCCATGGCGCGCTCCACGGTCACCGGTTTCCTCTCCTGGCTCGAGGCCGCCCCGCCCGGGGCGGCCTCGCCGCGTCTCGCCTCGCAGGACTGGCCCGCCGCCTGAGGTGGCGGGCCGTCCCGTTCCTGAGCCCAGTCGATCGGGCCGACGACCTCAGTCGGCCGAGGCGACCAGCTCGACCTCGTACCCCTGCCCGTCGGTGAGGTAGCCGGCGTAGCTCCCCGGTCCGCCCGCGTGCGGGTGCCGATCCGGGAAGAGCAGCTCCCAGCCGTGCGCCGGCGCCGCCGCGACCAGCCGGTCCACCGCGGCGGGCGGACCGGCGTGGAAGGCCAGATGGTTCAGGCCCGGGGCGAGCCGGTCGTGGACCCGCCCGGACAGCGCCGGGGACTCCTCGATGACCAGGTAGGTCGGGCCGAGCCGCCAGGACCGGCCGGCCGGCCAGTCCTGGTACGGCGTCCAGCCCAGCTCACCCAGGAGCCAGCCCCAGCTCGCCCGCGCGGCGGCGAGGTCCGGCACCCAGACCTCGACGTGGTGCAGCGCTCCGGTGCTCAGCGCTTGCCGCCCGGCACCCATAGCACATCTCCGGCCGGATTTGCCGTTCTTGACAGGATGAACAGCAGGTCGGAGAGGCGATTGAGATACTTGGCCGGAAGGGAGCTGGTGCGATCCGGATCATGAGCGACCAGGGCCCAGGCGGCCCGCTCGGCGCGCCGGGCGATCGTCCGTGCCACGTGCAGCAGCGCCGCGCCCGCGGTGCCGCCGGGGAGGATGAAGGAGTCGAGCTTGCTCAGGCGTGCGTTGTACTCGTCGCACCAGCCCTCCAGGCGCTCGACGTACTCCTCGGTCACCCGCAGCGGCGGGTACTTGGGGTCCGGCTCGACCGGGGTGGCCAGGTCGGCGCCCACGTCGAACAGGTCGTTCTGGATCGAGCCCAGCACCGCCCGCAGCTCGTCGTCGAGCTGTCCCAGGGCGAGAGCCACGCCGATCGCGGCGTTGCACTCGTCGACATCCGCGTACGCGGCGATCCGCGGATCGGTCTTCGGCACCTGCTCGTTGTTGCTCAGCCTGGTCATGCCGGCGTCGCCGGCCTTGGTGTAGATGCGCGTGAGGTGGACGGCCATGACGCACAGCCTACGGATACCGGACCTGACAATCCCGGCGCGGCCCGACCCGGCCGCCGGTTGGCCGGGTGGGGTGGGGCCCGGCGACGGCGGTGATCCCGCGGTCGAGGACGTCGATGTCATCCGGGTCCCCGGCGACGCCCGCCTGGCCGGCACGGTCCACGTGGTGGGCGCGAAGAACTCGGCGTTGAAGCTGATGGCCGCGGCGCTGCTGGCCCCCGGCCGGAGCGTGATCACCAACGTTCCCCGGATCACCGACATCGCGATCATGGGGGAGGTGCTGCGCCGGCTCGGCTGCGGGGTCAGCTTCGACGCGGACGACCCGGTCGACCCGATGGTCGCCCGGGGCGGGGTGGCCCGGTCCCGCTCGGTGGTCATCGACGTGCCGGAGCGGCCGGGCGCGGAGGCCGACTACGACCTGGTCCGCCGGCTGCGGGCGTCGATCTGCGTGCTCGGCCCGCTGCTGGCCCGCCGGGGGTACGTGCGGGTCGCCCATCCCGGCGGCGACGCGATCGGCTCGCGCGGGCTGGACATGCACATCTCCGGGCTGACCCGGATGGGCGCGGACATCTCCGGCGAGCACGGCTTCGTGATCGCCGCCGCCCCGGACGGCCTGCACGGCGCGGAGATCGTGCTGGACTTCCCGAGCGTGGGCGCCACCGAAAACCTGGTGATGGCGGCGGTGCTGGCCCGGGGCGTGACGGTGATCGACAACGCGGCCCGGGAGCCGGAGATCGTCGACATCTGCACGATGCTGAGCCAGATGGGCGCCCGGATCTCCGGGGCGGGCAGTTCCACCCTGCGCATCGTCGGTGTGCCCGAGCTGCACCCGGTACGGCACGCCACGGTGGGGGACCGGATCGTGGCCGGCACCTGGGCGTTCGGGGCGGCGATGACCCGCGGGGACGTCACGGTCACCGGCATCGACCCGGCGTACCTGGAGGTCGCGCTGGACAAGCTGGTCTCGGCCGGCGCGCTGGTGGAGACCCGCGGTGACGCCTTCCGGGTACGCGCCGACGACCGGCCGGCGGCGGTGGACGTGGTCACCCTGCCGTACCCGGGCTTCGCCACCGACCTGCTGCCGATGGCGATCGGCCTGGCCGCGGTGAGCGACGGCGCCTCGCTGATCACCGAGAACATCTTCGACGGCCGGTTCATGTTCGCCAACGAGATGATGCGCCTCGGCGCGGACATCAAGACCGACGGCCACCACGCCGTGGTCCGGGGCCGGGACCGGCTCTCCGGCGCCCCGGTACGCGCCACCGACATCCGGGCCGGCGCCGGGCTGATCATCGCCGGGCTCTGCGCGGACGGGGTCACCGAGGTGTCCCACGTGCACCACGTCGACCGTGGCTACCCGGACTTCGTGGCCGACCTGCGGGCGCTCGGGGTCGAGGTGGAGCGGGGCACGGCGCCGGAGGCGCCGGACCTCACCATCTGAGGGCCTTAGCCGTCGTTCAGGCTCGCCGACTGTGCTGTCTTGTCATGCCCTCACGGCCCTCGCTGCGCTCGGTGCGATCGGCCATGACTAGGGTGCTGGCAGATACTCAATCGCAGCGAGGGAGAAGCAGATGGCGGGTCGACTCGCGGTCGTCGGGGCCGGGCTGATGGGCTCGGGCATCGCCCAGGTGGCGGCGCAGGCGGGCTGGCAGGTGACCCTGCGGGACGTGGACGACGCGGCCACGAAGCGGGGCGTCGACGGCATCCGGAAGTCGCTGGCGAAGTTCGCCGACAAGGGCATGATCGATTCCTCCGAGGTCGAGGCGACCCTGGGCCGGATCACCCCGACCACCGAGCTGGAGGCGGCCGCCGACGCGGACATCGTCGTCGAGGCGGTCTTCGAGAAGATCGAGATCAAGCACGAGGTGTTCCGCGCGCTGGACAAGATCTGCAAGTCCGACGCGATCCTGGCGACCAACACCTCGGCCATCCCGGTCACCCAGATCGCCACGGCGACCGAGCGGCCGGAGTCGGTCGTCGGCACCCACTTCTTCTCGCCGGTGCCGATGATGAAGCTCTGCGAGCTGGTCCGGGGCTACAAGACCAGCGACGAGACGCTGGCGACCGCGAAGGCGTTCGCCGAGGGGATCGGCAAGACGGTCGTGGTGGTGAACCGGGACATCGCCGGCTTCGTGACGACCCGGCTGATCTGCGCCCTCGCCATGGAGGCGGTCAAGCTGGTCGAGTCCGGCGTGGTCTCGGCGGAGGACCTGGACACCGCCTGCAAGCTGGGCTTCGGGCACGCCATGGGGCCGCTGGCCACGGTCGACCTGACCGGCGTGGACGTGCTGCTGAACGCCGCGAAGAACATCTACACCGACACCGCCGACGAGAAGTTCTTCCCGCCGGAGCTGCTCCAGCGGATGGCCACCGCCGGCGACCTCGGCCGCAAGACCGGCACCGGTTTCTACCAGTACTGAGCCCACGCGAAGGGGCCGGGCGCGACGCGCCCGGCCCCTTCTGCGTCCGTTGGTCAGCCGTCGCGCTTGGTGGTCCAGCGGAAGGTGGTCAGGCAGAGAATCAGGCCGATGACGCACCAGGCGGCCAGCACGAGGGCGACCCGGCCGAGCTCGAAGGAGCCGCCCGGCTCCTGGGCGCCGAAGCTCTCCGGCAGGAAGACCGAGCGCAGTCCCTGGCACATCCACTTGAGTGGGAAGAGCGCCGCCGTCTGCTGCATCCAGCTCGGCAGGTCGGTGAAGACGAAGAACACCCCGGAGATGAACTGAAGGACCAGGGAGACCGGGGTGACCACCGCGGAGCCGCTGCGCGCGGTGCGGGCCAGCGACGAGATGGCGATCCCGCACAGGGTGCAGGCGGTGACGCCCAGCGCGGCGACCCACCCGAAGGTGAACCACTTCGCGGCGGTGGCCGGAAGGTCGAGGTCGAAGAGCGCGACGGCGACGACCAGGAGCAGCGCCGTCTCGGCGATGCCGATCGCCACCACCATGATCACCTTGCCGGCGAACCAGACCCACTTGGGCATCGGTGTGCCCCGGTAGCGCTTGAGCACCCCCCGGTCCCGCTCGATCGGGATCCAGATGCCGAGGTTCTGGAAACTCACCGTCATCAGGCCGGTCGCGATCATGCCGGTGATGAAGTACTGGGTGAACTTCACCCCGCCGCCGATCGTCCCGTCGAAGATCGCCGCGAAGATCAGGATCATGATGATCGGGAAGCCCATCGTGAAGACGACGGACTCCCGGCTGCGCAGGAACTGGGTGATCTCCAGCCGGCCCTGCCGCAGCGCGAGCGCGCCCGGCCCGACCCGCCGGGCGCCGGTGGCGGCGACCGGGGCCGCCGGCTTCGTGGTGGTCGTCATCAGTGTCCGATCATCCGCAGGTAGACGTCTTCCAGGGTCGGCCGGGTCACCGTCAGGCCGGGGACCTCGCCGCCGAGACGCGCGGCCAACTCCGCCACCAGGGCCGTCGGCGTCGCGCTCTCCGCGCTCTCCACCGCCCCGTCCGGGGTACGCCAGGAGACCGTCGCCAGGGCCTCCTGCCGGTTGCCGAGCCGGTTCGGCGGGGCCACCTCGACCAGCCGGCCGCCGGCGATCACGCCGACCCGGTCGGCCAGCGCCTCCGCCTCGTCCAGGTAGTGCGTGGTGAGCACGATGGTGGTGCCGGCGGCGGCCAGGTCCCGGATCAGCTCCCAGAACTCCCGCCGGGCCTCCGGGTCGAAACCGGTGGTCGGCTCGTCGAGGAAGAGCAGCTCGGGGCGGCCGATGATGCCCAGCGCCACGTCGAGCCGGCGCTTCTGCCCGCCGGAGAGGGTGTGCGTACGGGCCTTCGCCTTGCCGGCCAGGCCGACCCGCTCGACCACCTTGTCCGGGTCGTCGGCGTCGGGGTAGAAGCCGGAGAAGTGCCGGACCACCTCGGCGACGGTCAGCTCGTCGAACTCGCCGGTGCCCTGGAGCACGATGCCCACCCGGGAGCGCCAGTCCGCGGCGGGGTGGGCCGGGTCGCTGCCCAGCACCGAGACCTCACCGGCGTCGCGCTGCCGGTAGCCCTCCAGGATCTCCACCGTGGTGGTCTTGCCCGCCCCGTTCGGGCCGAGCAGGGCGAACACCTCGCCCCGGCGGACGTCGAGGTCGACCCCCGCCACCGCGACGTTGTCGCCGTACGCCTTGCGCAGTCCCCGGATGGAGATCGCGAGCTCGTCATCCATGACGTCAAGTGTGCGACCCCGGCGCACGTGGCGGCGGCCCGGGGTGTGGTGGTGTCGGCCATGTCGCGCCCGGCGTACCCGGTGGTCCACTCCATGGACCTGTGTGGTTTTGCACAACCCGTTTTACTGAACGGTAACTTAGACTCCGGCCATGGACGAGAAGGCTCTCCCGGACCGGCTGCCGGAGCGCGACCGCCCCTGGGTGATGCGCACGTACGCGGGGCACTCCTCCGCCGCGGCCACCAACGCGCTCTTCCGCCGCAACCTGGGCAAGGGGCAGACCGGCCTCTCGGTCGCCTTCGACCTGCCCACCCAGACCGGGTACGACCCGGACCACGAGCTGGCCGTCGGCGAGGTCGGCCGGGTCGGCGTGCCGGTGTCCCACCTCGGCGACATGCGGGCCCTCTTCGACGGCATCCCGCTCGCCGGGATGAACACCTCGATGACCATCAACGCGCCGGCGATGTGGCTGCTCGCCCTCTACGGCACGGTCGCCGCCGAGCAGGGCGCGGAGCTGGTCGCCTGCGGCGGGACCACACAGAACGACATCATCAAGGAGTACCTGTCCCGGGGGACGTACATCTTCCCGCCGGCCGCCTCGCTGCGCCTGACCGCCGACGTGGTCGCGTACACGCTGCGCGAGATGCCGAAGTGGAACCCGGTCAACATCTGCTCGTACCACCTCCAGGAGGCCGGCGCGACGCCGGTGCAGGAGGTCGGCTTCGCGCTCGCCACCGCGGTCGCCGTGCTCGACGCGGTCCGCGACTCCGGTCAGGTGCCGGCCGAGCGGATGGGCGACGTGGTCCAGCGGATCTCCTTCTTCGTCAACTCCGGGGTGCGCTTCGTCGAGGAGATCGCCAAGATGCGCGCGTTCGGCGCGCTCTGGGACGAGATCACCCGCGAGCGCTACGGCGTCGAGAACCCGAAGCAGCGCCGGTTCCGCTACGGCGTACAGGTCAACTCGCTCGGCCTGACCGAGGCCCAGCCGGAGAACAACATCCAGCGCATCGTGCTGGAGATGCTCGGCGTGACCTTCTCCCGGGACGCCCGGGCCCGCGCGGTGCAGCTGCCCGCCTGGAACGAGGCGCTCGGCCTGCCCCGCCCGTGGGACCAGCAGTGGTCGCTGCGGATGCAGCAGGTCCTGGCGTACGAGTCGGACCTGCTGGAGTATCCCGACCTGTTCGAGGGCTCGCACGTGATGACCGCGCTGGTCGACGGGATCGTCACCGGCGCCCGGGTCGAGCTGGACAAGGTGCTGGAGATGGGCGGCGTGGTGGCCGCCGTGGAGACCGGCTACCTCAAGAGCGCACTGGTCGCCTCGCTCGCCGAACGGCGCCGTCGGATGGAGTCCGGCGCCGACGTGGTGGTCGGCGTCAACCGGTTCACCGAGACCGAGCCGTCGCCGCTGACCGCGGCCGGCGCCGAGGCCGTCGAGCAGGTCGACCCGGCGGTCGAGGCGGCCGCCGTCGCCTCCGTACGCGAGTGGCGGGCCGGCCGGGACGACGCGGCGGTCGACGCGGCACTGGCCCGGCTGCGCGCGGACGCCGCGACCACGACGAACCTGATGCCGGCGACCCTGGAGTGCGTGCGGGCCGGGGTGACCACCGGCGAGTGGGCCGGCGCGCTGCGCCAGGTCTTCGGCGAGTACCGGGCGCCCACCGGGCTGGCCGGGGCGGCCGGCGCGGGCGGCGACGCCACCCTGGGCGCGGTCCGCGAGCGGGTCGCCGCGACGGCCCGGGAGCTGGGCAGCGGCCGGCTGCGGCTGCTGGTCGGCAAGCCCGGCCTGGACGGGCACTCCAACGGCGCCGAGCAGATCGCGGTACGCGCCCGTGACGCCGGCTTCGAGGTCGTCTACCAGGGCATCCGGTTGACCGCCGGGCAGATCGTGGCCGCCGCCGTCGAGGAGGACGTCGACCTGGTCGGGCTCTCGGTGCTCTCCGGCTCGCACCTGGCGGCCGTGCCGGCCGTGCTGGACGGGCTGCGCGCCGCCGGCCGGGGCGACCTGCCGGTGGTGGTCGGCGGCATCATCCCCGCGGGTGACGCGGAGGCGCTGCGCGCCGCCGGGGTGGCCCGCGTCTTCACCCCGAAGAACTTCGCCCTCAGCCCCATCATCGACGAGATGGTCACCGTGATCCGCGAGGCCAACGGGCTGTCGTGAACCGGAAGGCCCGCGGTCAGCGGCTCTGATAGGTCATGCAGTCGGCCATGTCCGTCCGCGGGCCGACGGTGATCGACGGGGCGTGGCACTCCAGGTCGGAGTTGTGCCGGCAGTCGGCGCGCGAGCAGGCGCCGACCTGCGCGACGAGCTGGTCGATGCCCCCGCGCACCGGCAACTCGACGAAGGTGTGGCAGTGGGCGTGGTCGCTGCTGCCGACTGTGATCGCGAAGGCGTGACAGTCGTTGGTGTGGTTGTAGGCGCAGGACACGACCGTGCACTCCTGGACCTTGGGCATCTGCGTCGCTGCGGTCATGGCGACCACCTCCCTCTCGGCTTCTCCCCGATGCTAGGCATGTGACGGGATTCCGCGGCCGGCTTCCGGGGCTCGGTCCCCCGCCAGGTCTCCGCCACCTCCCGACCGGGCTCAGCCGCCGAGCACCTCGGAGAGCGGCGCCGGGGTCAGGCCCCGTTCGGCCAGGCCGGCCAGGATGTGCGGCAGCGCCTCGTCGGTCATCGGCGCGTTCGCCTCGGTGACGTGCAGGATGATCACCGAGCCGGGGCGGGCCCCCGCCAGCACCGCCCGGACCAGCGGCTGCCACCGGGTGGCGAACGGGTCGCCGCTGACCACGTCGCCGTCCACCACGGTCACCCCGAGCGGGGCCAGCTCGGTCAGCGCCGTCCGGTCGTGGCAGAGCCCGGGGAAACGGAAGTACCGGGTCTGCCGCCCGCCGTACGGGGCGATCACGTCGAAGGTCCGGGCCACGTCGGCGGTCATCCGCTGGCGGGGGATCGGCGGCAGGTGGTAGCAGCGCGGGGTGAACGCCGCGTGCCCGTAGGTGTGGTTCGCCAGCTCGAACCGCGGATTGTCGGCCAGCCGGCGGGTCAGCTCCGGGTACTGCTCCACCCACATGCCGGTCAGGAAGAAGGTGGCCGGCACCCGCTCCCGCTCCAACAGCTCGATCACCTTCAGGTTCGCGTACGACGGGGGGTGCGGGCCGCGCAGCTCGCGGCGCATGACCTCGGTCATGTCCGCGTCGAAGGTCAGCGCCACCTTCGCCCCGGTACGCGGGCCGTGGTTCACCACCGGGGGCAGGGTGCCCGGCCGGGTGGCTCCGGGCAGCGCGTCGGTGCCTGGTGCCCCCGTCCCCGTGCCGCCCGGCGTGCCCGTGCCGCCCAGGGTGCCCGTCCCGCCCGGAGCGCCCGTGCCTGCCGGCGCGCCGGTGATGGTGCTCGGCGTGCCCGTGCCGCCCGGGACGGCGGCGCCGCCGGGCGTGCCCGTGCCGATCGGCGTCGCGGTGCTGCCCGGCGCCCTCAACACCCCCCGGACGGGCCGGTGCAGCGGTGTCGGCCCGGTGAGGACCGCGACGGCGGCGAGCACGGCGGCCGTGCCTGCGGCCAGCAGGAGGTGGGGATTCTTCACGAACACCGGCTGATGATCGCAGCAGGCGGCCCGTCATGGTGGCCCCCGAACGGTCGTTCCCGGCCGCACCGTCCAGCCGCACCCTCGGCCGCACCGTTCGGCCGCACCGTCCCGCCGCACCGTGCGGCCGCACCGTCGGATTGCACCGTGGGGGCGGCGGCACCGATCCGGCCGGATCGCCGGCCAGTCGCTGGCACGGCTCGGGGCCGGCGTACAAGGCGGGGCGGTCGGGGCCGGCGTCCAAAGGCGCGGCGGTCGGGGCCGGCGTCCAAAGGCGCGGCGGTCGGGGCGGGCGTCCCCCAAAGGTGGGGCGGTCGGGGCCGGCGTCCAAGGCGGGGGCGATCGAGGCCAGTGTCCAAGGCACGGTGGCCGCTCGGGCGTGTCGCGCTCTGGAGGGGGATGCCATGATGAGCGGTATGACTCTCCGTCATATTTATGACGGAGAGTCATACCGCTCGTCAGCAGATCCGATCCGTCGCCAGTCGATGCCGGGCCACACCGAGGTCCAGGGCGAGGCAAGGTCTTCACCGGGTGCGTTTGTTGTCGCTGGAGCGACAAGAAACGCACCCAAACCCGTTGGACCGGTCGCGGTGTCCTGAGTCGGCCCGGCGCGGGTGCCACTCGCCCTCGCCGCGCCCGCCAGCTCCCTTGCGGGCCTCGGTCCGTATATACCTCGATGCGACGAATGTCCGGTTCGTGATGTGGAGAGGCTGCCCGAGCCCGGTCCGCACCCTGACCGACGTGTCCGGTCTGCGCCGCGGTGGCCGCTTGCCCGGTTCCGTCGCGCGGCGGCGGGCGGCCGGAAATCCGGTCTGCGCCCGCCGGGTGGTGTCGTCCCGTGACCGGCCGCACCCTGAGCCCGGAATCCTGGCCGGCCCGCCGTCGTTACATATCCCGTACGACCGCAGTAGCAGCCCCCTCCGGCCTGCCCGGATGGATGCGGTGCCCCCGGAATGATGGCGGGCAGACGGTCGTTGTACATGGTCCCGGCGCCCGAGCCCCCCGGCTTGTGAAGCCTGCCGGACGAAGACTTTTCCCCCTTGCTTTTGAGCGCCCCTGTTCGTGGTGCTTGCCCCACGCGCTGACCCCCCTTGGCGC
>NZ_JBAKHO010000029.1:0-70644 GCF_036902735.1 Micromonospora lacuserhaii
GGGGCGGGGCTGGTCGGCACGGCGGCGGCGGCCCGGGCCGTACGCGCGGCCGGCCGCCGGCGGCCGGGCACCAGCTCGGGCGGGCGCCCGGCGGCCACGTCCTCCACCCAGCCGACGAGCAGCGTGACCACCCCGACCAGGGCGAAGACCAGCACCACCCGGACGGCCAGTCCGAGCGGGTCCCGGGGGCCCCAGCCGACCAGGCCGACCAGCGGGGTGAGCGCCACCACGAAGGACATGTGCCAGAGGTAGACGGTGAGCGCCCGCCGGTTCACCACGGTCACCAGCCGGCCGAACGCGGCGGAGCGGTCCACCCAGGCGACGGCGGCCGGGGCCCGGCCGATCACGACGAGGATGAACGCCGCCGACCAGAGCGCGTTACCGAGCGGGATGTCGTTGAGGTCGAACCCGCGTGGGCCGGGGTGGGTGAGGATCCAGGCCGCCCCCGCCCCGCCGAGCAGCACCGCGGCCGGCACCACCACCCGGTTGGCGAGCCGGCGCAGCATCCCGTCGTGGTGGGCGAAGCCGAGCAGCCAGGCGCCGAAGTAGAGCCCGAAGTGCCGCAGCGCGGTGGACGCGGCCGGCAGGACGCCCAGCTCGATCGCGGCGAGCAGGGCGTACGGGGCCAGCAGAGTGGGCAGCGGGGCGCGCCGGAACAGCCAGAGCGCCGCCGGTGAGGCGAGCACGAACCAGAGGTAGTCGCGCAGGTACCAGATCGGGCTGAGCGCCATCGCCCCCCAGTAGTTGGCCGGCGGGTCGGCGATCGGGAAGAGCCAGAGCAGCACCTTCGAGGTCGGCGCGAGACCGGTGAGCAGCATGGCCGGCACGAAGACGGCGGCCACCACCCAGAGCGAGGGCAGCAGGCGACGCAGGCGGCGCAGCACCGCGGGCGGTCCGGACCGGTCCAGGGAGGCCGCCATCAGCGACCCGGCGAGGGCGAACATGATCGACATCGCCGGGAAGATCAGCGTCAGGGCGGCCAGTCCGGTGACGTGGTAGACGACGACGCGGACGATGGCCAGGAAGCGGAGCAGATCGAGGTATCGGTTACGCATCAGGCGGCATCTGTGTCGGGGGCGGGGAGGGTCGGTCCTCCCTACCCTCCGGCCCGACCTGGGGAAACCGTCACGCGGCCGGACGGGAAGTGAAACTTCCCATATGTCGGCCGGGCGAGCGCCCGAGGCTCAGCGGGCCTCGCCGAGCGGCCGGGTACAGAAGGACCCGCCGAGCAGCCCGGAGGCTCTCCGCTCGTCCTCGCTGGGCAGGTCCGCGCCGGCGTGCGCCTCGGCGTCGTCCCGCGGGTCGTACCCGATCTCCCGCCCCTCGGTCAGCGACCACCACCGCCGGGTGTTGGCGCTGACCCCCCAGATCACCCGGAAGCCGGTGACCCCGGTGGTCAGGCAGGCGGTGACCAGCCGCACGCAGTCGTCCGGGGAGAGCCACATGTCCAGACCACGCCGGCCGGGCGGGTCCGGGAAGCAGGCGCCGATCCGCAGGGCGAACACGGTCATCCCGAACCGGTCGGCGTAGAGGCTGCCGAGCGACTCCACGGCGGCCTTGCTCCAGCCGTAGTAGGTGTCCGGCCGGGGGAAGGCGTCGGCCGGGACGCCGTCGGGCCCGCGCGGGGCGGGCACGCCACCGGCAGGTCCGTCGGCCGCCGTCGGCCCCGCGGCCTCGTCGCGGTAGAAGCCGACCGCGTGGTTGGACGAGGCCAGGATCACCCGGGGTACGCCGGCGACCCGCGCCGCCTCCAGCAGGGTACGGGTCCCCTCGACGTTGACCCGCAGGATCTTCTCCCAGCTGTCCTCGCCGCTGAGGGCGGCCAGGTGCAGCACCGCGTCCACCCCAGCGCAGGCCCGGCCGACCGCCTCGGCGTCGCCCAGCCCGGCCCGGACGATCTCCACCGGCTCATCCGGCCCGGCCGGCTCCTGCTCCCGCTCGTCCAGCAGCCGCAGCGCCAGCCCCGGGCCCGCCAGCCGGGGCCGCAGCATCCGGCCGATCCGGCCGGCTGCGCCGGTGACCAGCACCCGGCGGGACGGGGTGTCCCCCGCCCGCGCGGACGCCGGTCCGGCCGCCATCAGAAGCCGAGCTTGCGCAACTGCTTCGGGTCCCGCTGCCAGTCCTTCGCCACCCGGACGTGCAGGTCGAGATAGACCCGGGTGCCGAGGAGCTCCTCGATCTCCTTGCGCGCCCGGGTGCCGACGTCCTTGAGCCGGCTGGCCCGGTGACCGAGCACGATCGCCTTCTGACTGGGCCGCTCGACGTAGAGGTCGGCGTAGATCTTCATGACCTGACCCTCGGGCATCATCTCCTCCACCACCACGGCGATGGAGTGCGGCAGCTCGTCCCGGACCCCCTCCAGGGCGGCCTCCCGGATCAGCTCGGCGACCATCACCTGCTCCGGGTCCTCAGTGAGCATGTCGTCCGGGTAGAGCTGCGGCGACGGCGGCAGGTAGCCGGTCATCACGTCGACCAGGATGTCCACCTGGTGCCCGGAGACCGCGCTCACCGGCACCACGGCGGCGAACTCGCCCAGCTCACTGACCGCGAGCAGCTGCTCGGCGAGCCGCTTCTTGTCGACCAGGTCGGTCTTGGTCACCACGGCGAGCACGGTGGCCTTCAGCTCGGCCAGCTCGCCGCTGATGAACCGGTCGCCCCGGCCCACCGGCTCGTCCGCCGGGATGCAGAGGCCGATCACGTCGACCTCCGACCAGGTCGACCGGACCAGGTCGTTGAGGCGCTCGCCGAGCAGCGTCCGGGGGCGGTGCAGGCCGGGGGTGTCGACCAGCACGAGCTGCGAGTCGGGGCGGTGCAGCACCGCCCGGATCACGTGCCGGGTGGTCTGCGGCTTGTTCGAGGTGATCGCGATCTTCTGCCCGACGATCGCGTTGGTCAGCGTCGACTTGCCCGCGTTGGGTCGCCCGACGAAGCAGGCGAAGCCCGCCCGGTACGGCCGCTCCCCGGTGCCGGTCACTCGACCACCGTGCCGAGGACGGTGCCGTCGGGGGCGGCCACGTGGATCGGCGCGTCCACCGCGAGGTCGCGCACCGCCGCGTGCCCGGCGCCGTCCAGCGTCGACGCCTCGGTCACCACCACGGCCGCCTCCAGGCGGCTCGCCCCGGCCGCGACGGCGGAGGCGACCGCGAGCTGCAACGCGGTGATGGTCAGCGAGGGCAGCGACACGCTCGCCGCGGCGTACGTCCGGCCGTCCTGGTCGCGGACCGCCGCACCCTCGACGGCGCCGACCCGGCCCCGGGCCCCTCGCGCCAGGACGACCAGCTTGCCGTCCTCCGCGCTCAGCTCGGCCGGGTCGGACGGGGTGGGCCGGGCGGCCGGCACGACGGGTGTATCAGGCATCGGCGGGTTGCCTCTCCTCGGTTCTGGTCTGGTTGTCACGGTCCTCGGCGGGGCCGGGGCGGGACGACTCGTCGCCCGACTCCACCCGGCTCACCAGCACGGTGTCTATCCGGTTGCGCCGGCCGGTGGTGCCCTCCGCCAGCAGGCGCAGGCCGGCCACGTCGGCGTACGCGCCGGGGATCGGCACCCGGCCCAGGTACTGGGCCAGCAGGCCGCCGACGGTCTCCACCTCGTCGGTGGGGAGTTCGGTGTCGAACAGCTCGCCCAGGTTCTCCACCGGAAGCCGGGCGGTGACCCGCACCGCGCCGTCCTCCAGGTGTTCCACCGGCGGGCGTTCGACATCGTACTCGTCGGTGATCTCGCCGACGATCTCCTCCAGGATGTCCTCGATGGTGACCAGGCCGCCCGTGCCGCCGTACTCGTCGACGACGATGACCAGGTGGTTGCGGGCCGCCTGCATCTCCGACAGCAGGTCGTCGACCGGCTTGGACTCGGGCACGAAGGTGGCCGGGCGCATCAGCTGGGCGACCGGCAGCTCCTCGGCGCGCGGGTCGCCGCCCTGGGTACGCCGGATCAGGTCCTTGAGGTAGAGCACGCCGAGCACGTCGTCGACGCTCTCGCCGATCACCGGGATCCGGGAGAAACCGGAGCGCAGGAAGAGCGCGAGCGCCTGGGAGAGGGTCTTGCTCTCCTCTATCCACACCATCTCGGTACGCGGCACCATCACCTCGCGGGCGATGGTGTCACCGAGGGCGAAGACCGAGTGGATCATCTGCCGCTCGCCGTGCTCCACGACGCCGCGCTGCTCGGCCAGGTCGACCAGCTCGCGCAGCTCGACCTGGCTGGCGAACGGCCCCTCGCGGAAGCCGCGCCCCGGGGTGACCGCGTTGCCGATCAGGATCAGCAGCGAGGCGAGCGGGTTGAGCGCCCGGCCCAGCCAGCGGACCAGCGGCGCGACCGACCGGCCCACCGCGTACGCGTGCTGCCGGCCGATGGTGCGTGGTGCCACGCCGACCACGACGAAGCTGACCACGGTCATCGCGCCGGCGGTGACCAGGGCGGCCCGCCAGCCGGCGCCGAAGCTGTCCACCGCGACCAGCGCCACCAGGGTGGTGGCGGTCAGCTCGGCGAGCAGCCGGAGCAGGAGCAGCAGGTTGAGGTGGCGCACCACGTCGCCGGCGACGACCTGGAGGGTACGCGCGCCGCGCACCCCGTCCCGGGCCAGCTCGGCGGCCCGGGCCGGGGAGACGGCGGCGAGCGCCGCCTCGGTCATCGCGATGAGGCCGGCGAGCACCACCAGCCCCGCCGCGAAGAAGATGAGCTGGATGTCGGGCAGGCCGGCGGTCGGGCCGGCCGCGAGTATGTCCATCACCGGGACCGGGTCGACCGCCAGCTGGCCAGCAGTCGGGCCTGGAGCGCGAACATCTCCCGCTCCTCCTCCGGCTCGGCGTGGTCGTAGCCGAGCAGGTGCAGCACACCGTGCACGGTGAGCAGGTGCAGCTCGTCGGCGGCGGAGTGGCCGGCCGCGGCGGCCTGCTTGGCGGCCACCTCCGGGCAGAGCACGATGTCACCGAGCAGGGCCGGCTCGCCGCCGGACGGGGAGCTCTCCCCCGGACCGTGGTCGACGCTGCCCTCGTCCATGGGGAAGGCGAGCACGTCGGTCGGCCCGTCCCCGCCCATCCAGCGGTGGTTGAGCTCGGTCATGTAGTCGATGTCGACCAGCAGCACGGAGAGCTCGGCGAGGGGGTTGACCCCCATCTCGTCGAGAGCGTGGCGGGCCACGGCGAGCACGGCGTCGGTGTCGACCTCGACACCGGACTCGTTGGCGATCTCGATGGACAACTGTCTTCCTCTGGTTTAGCGGCGCCGGCCGGCCCGGCCGCCCTGGGCGGTCCGCCCGGGCACGGCGTGCACGCTCTGCGCCTGCTGGTTCTCCCGCTCGTCCCAGCGGGCGTACGCGTCGACGATCTCCCCCACCAGCTTGTGCCGGACCACGTCCGCGCTCGAGAGCTGGGCGAAGTGCACGTCCTCGACGTTCTCCAGGATCTCCCGGACGACCCGCAGGCCGCTGGTCGTCCCACCGGGGAGGTCCACCTGGGTGACGTCACCGGTCACCACGATCTTGGAACCGAAGCCGAGCCGGGTGAGGAACATCTTCATCTGCTCGGGCGTGGTGTTCTGCGCCTCGTCCAGGATGATGAACGCGTCGTTGAGGGTACGGCCCCGCATGTAGGCCAGCGGCGCCACCTCGATCGTGCCGGCGGCCATCAGCTTCGGGATGGACTCCGGGTCGAGCATGTCGTGCAGTGCGTCGTAGAGCGGACGCAGGTAGGGGTCGATCTTCTCGTTCAGGGTGCCGGGCAGGAAGCCCAGCCGCTCCCCCGCCTCGACCGCGGGCCGGGTGAGGATGATCCGGTTGACCTGCTTGGCCTGGAGCGCCTGGACGGCCTTCGCCATCGCCAGGTAGGTCTTGCCGGTGCCGGCGGGGCCGATGCCGAAGACGATGGTGTTCTCGTCGATGGCGTCGACGTAGCGCTTCTGCCCGAGCGTCTTGGGGCGGATGGTGCGCCCGCGCCGGGAGAGGATGTTGAGTGTCAGGACCTCGGCGGGCCGCTCGGCGCTGCCCTGCTCGAGCATGCCGACGGTACGCCGGACGGCGTCAGTGGTCAGGGTCTCGCCTTTCTCGATCAGTTCGAGCAGCTCGCTGAAGAGGCGCTCGGCGAGAGCGTTGTCCGCGGGCGCGCCGGTGATGGTGATCTCGTTGCCGCGCACGTGCACGTCACTGTTGACCGAGCGTTCGACGAGTCGCAGGATCTCGTCGCCCGCGCCGAGCAGGTTGACCATGATCTTCGAGTCGGGGACCGTGATCCTGGTCTGCACCCGGGGCGGGCCGGGAGGTGGGGTGCCGGTCATAGATCGGGCCCGTCGGGCCCTGTGCCACCTGCTTCCGATCTCGGCGCCGCGCCCTGCCGGGGCGGCGTGCGGACGATACGGCCATCGTATCCGTTCAACACCGACGGCACCGCGCCCATTTCCCCGGCCCGGACCGCCCGGCACGGGCCGGACGCAACGGTCGGGACGGCGCTTTCCGGCGTACCGGGGACGGCCCGCGCGTCAGGTGCGGAAGTCGTACCGGTCGAAGGTCTCCTGGTGCCGGGTGAACCGGTAGGTCGCCCAGTGCAGCCCGACCACCGTCCCGGCCGGGTCCCGGGTCAGCCGGAGCAGCTCGCCCACCTCGCGGCCGGAGACCGTGCGGAACACATCCGAGGTGTCCGGCAGCGGCGCGAAGATCGCCGGCGGCTTCCCCGCCGGGTCGCCGGCGCCCCGGGCCCGCAGCGTCCCGTCGTGCCAGGAGAAGACGTACTCGAAGCCCTCGCCCCACCAACGCCCCAGCATGCCGCGCAGCGGCCCCGGCGCGGGCTCGCCCGGACGCCACGGCGCGACATCCGCCGGGTCGTGCTCGGCGGACGCGGCGAGCAGCTGGTGCGGCAGCTCGAAGACCTCCGCGGCCGTCCCCGACGAGCCGAGCACCGCGCAGCCCATCGCGCCGGCCGTGCCGTCGCCGCCGCGCCGCCCGTAGGCCGCGGCCAGGAAGCCCGGCATCGCGCCGTCGTGCCCGACGTGCACCACCCGGTCCGGGAACGGCAGCAGGATCAGGCCGAGGCCGAAGCCGGCCGCCCAGACCGTCTCGTCGGTGGGGGTCAGCGGCCAGCGCATCTCGTCCAGGGTGGCCGGGGCGAGCACCGCGCCGGCCGGGTCCAGCGCCGCCGGGTCGGCCAGGAACGCCGCCCACCGGGCCATGTCCGTCGCGGTGCTCCAGAGCTGGGCGGCCGGGCCCACCGCGCCGAAGTCGGTCGGCGGCTCCGGGTGCGCCTCGTCGGAGTACGCGTCCACGAGGAAGCCGGTCGCCGCGTCCGGCCCCGGCGTCACCGAGGTGTGGGCCAGCCCGAGCGGGCCGAGCACCCGCTCGGCGAGCACCTCCGCCCAGGTTCCCCCGCGCAACTGGCCGACCAGCCGGCCGAGCAGCGCCATCCCCAGGTTGGAGTAGTGGTAGCGGCGGCCGGTCGGCAGCACCTTCTCCACCCGGGCCAGGTCGGCGACCAGCTCGTCGACGGCCGGGGCGCGCAGGCTGTCCCAGACGTCCCCGTACGGCTCCCGTTGCAGGCCGGCGGTGTGCGAGAGCAGCCGGCGCACGGTCAGGTCGCCGTGCGCCGGCAGGTCGAGGTGCCGGTCGAGCGGGTCGTCCAGGTCCAGCAGCCCGTCGTCGCGGCACTGCATCACCAGCACGGAGGTGAACGTCTTGGTCACCGAACCGATCCGGAAGCGGGTGCCCGGACCGAGGTCGGTGTCGTTGCCGGTGCCGCCGACCTCGCAGGTCCACAGCGGCCGGTCGGCGCGGTGCAGGGCCACCGCGAGCGCCGGCACCCGGGCCTGCGCCTGGACCCGGCGGACCAGCCGGCCGAGCCGGTCGTCCGCTCCCGTCATGCCAGGTCCCGGGCCAGCATCGGGCCCAGCGGGGCACCGCCGAGCAGGTGCGCGTGGACGTGGAAGACCTCCTGGCCGCCGTACCTGCCGGTGTTGAACATCAGCCGGAAGCCGTCGCCGAGCAGCCCCTCGTCCTCGGCCACGGCGGCGGCCGTGGCCAGCACCTCGCCGGCCAGCGCCGGGTCGCCCTGCGCGAGCGTGGCCACGTCGGCGTAGTGCTCCTTGGTGATCACCAGGACGTGCACCGGGGCCTTCGGGCCGATGTCGCGGAAGGCGAGCGTGGTGGCGGTTTCCCGGACGATGGTGGCCGGGATCTCCCCGGCGACGATGCGGCAGAACAGGCAGTCGGATCCCATCGGGGCATGGTAAGGCGCGTCGGGCCGCTGGGGCATGATGTGCCCCGTGACTTCACGGGCGGTACTGGTGACGGGGGCCTCGCGGGGCATCGGGCGGGCGGTGGCCCGGGCGTTCGCCGCGGGCGGGGACCGGGTGGCGATCCACCACCGCGACTCGGCGGAGCTGGCCGAGCGGCTGCGGACGGAACTGCCCGGCGAGGGCCACGTCGTGGTCCGCGCCGACCTGGCCGACCCCGACGGGGTACGGGCCATGGTCGACGAGGCGGCCGAGCTGCTCGGCGGGTTGGACGTGCTGGTCAACAACGCCGGCGTGTTCGGCCCGGCGGACCCACCGCACCCGGTCTTCGAAAGCTCCTACGACCAGTGGCGGCAGCGCTGGCGCGAGG
This sequence comes from Micromonospora lacuserhaii, assembly GCF_036902735.1. Lineage (NCBI taxonomy): Bacteria > Bacillati > Actinomycetota > Actinomycetes > Micromonosporales > Micromonosporaceae > Micromonospora > Micromonospora lacuserhaii. The sequence continues at coordinate 8,585 of NZ_JBAKHO010000029.1, forward strand.
TCCTGGACACCAACCTGTTCGGGGCGGCGAACGTCTCCTGGTGCGCCGCCCAGCACATGCGCGACCGGGGCGGCCGGATCGTCAACGTCTCCTCCCGGGGAGCGTTCCGGGGCGAGCCGGCCAACCCCGCCTACGGAGCCAGCAAGGCGGGGTTGAACGCGATGGGGCAGTCCCTCGCGGTGGCGCTGGCGCCGTACGGCATCGCGGTGGCGACCGTCGCCCCCGGCTTCGTCGAGACCGACATGACCAACGAGCACCTGAAGTCGCCGCGCGGCGACGCCGTCCGGGCGCAGAGCCCGTTCGGCCGGGTCGCCCGCCCGGAGGAGATCGCCGCCGCGGTGCACTGGCTCGCCTCCCCGGCGGCCGAGTGGGCCTCCGGCACCGTCGTCGACCTCAACGGCGCCTCCTACCTGCGCACCTGAGCTGCACCGTTCAGCAAACTGCCAGCCGACCGGACGTGGCTGAACGACGCCCGGCGCGGTAACTGCCCAGGGCATGAACGACATCCCCACCCCGCTGGACCTCTCCGCCGACTACCGGGTGGACGCCGGGCACGACGACGACCCGGTGCTGCTGCGACCCGACGGCACCCCGGTGGACACCTGGCGCGAGGACTACCCGTACGACGAGCGGATGCCCCGCGACGAGTACGACCACCACAAGCGGCTGCTCCAGATCGAGCTGCTCAAGCTCCAGGACTGGGTCAAGGAGTCCGGCGAGCGGCTGGTGATCCTCTTCGAGGGGCGGGACGCGGCCGGCAAGGGCGGCACCATCAAGCGCTTCATGGAGCACCTCAACCCGCGCGGCGCGAAGGTGGTGGCGCTGGTCAAGCCGAACGAGCGGGAGGCCGGCCAGTGGTACTTCCAGCGCTGGCTGGCGCACCTGCCGGCGGCCGGCGAGATCGTGCTCTTCGACCGGTCCTGGTACAACCGGGCCGGCGTGGAGCGGGTGATGGGCTTCTGCACCCGCAACGAGTACCTGGAGTTCCTGCGCCAGGCCCCCGAGCTGGAACGGATGCTGGTCCGCTCCGGCATCCGGCTGGTCAAGTTCTGGTTCTCGGTGTCGCAGAACGAGCAGCGCACCCGCTTCGCCGTCCGCCAGGTCGACCCGGTACGGCAGTGGAAGCTCTCCCCGATGGACCTCGCCTCGCTGGACCGCTGGGACGAGTACACCGAGGCGAAGGAGGCGATGTTCTTCTGGACCGACACCGCCGACGCGCCGTGGACGGTGGTGAAGAGCAACGACAAGAAGCGGGCCCGGCTGGAGGCGATGCGGCACGTGCTGAGCCGCTTCGACTACACCGACAAGGACCCGGGCGTGGTCGGCGTGCCCGACCCGCTGATCGTCGGCCCGGCCGGCCTGGACCTGCGTCCGGAGGAGGAGCCGGTGCCGGTCTTCCCCCGGCCCTGAGCTTGTCGCCTACCAGCGTCCGAGGCGGGTGGCGAGCACGCTGAGCGCGGCGACCCCGGCGGTCGAGGTGCGCAGCACCGACGGACCCAGCCGGACCGGCCGGGCGCCCGCCTCGACGAACGCGGTCAGCTCCACCGGGGCGATGCCGCCCTCCGGCCCGACCACCAGCACGATCTCCCCGGTGCCGGGCAGCTCGGCCGTGGTCAGCCGCTCCTCGGCCTCCTCGTGCAGCACGAACGCCGTACCCGCGCCGGCGATCCGGCGGGCCACCGTGCCGGTCGACTCGTCCGGGGCGCCGGCCACCACCGGCAGCCAGGCCCGGCGGGCCTGCTTGGCCGCCTCCCGGGCGGTCGCCGCCCACTTCTCCCGGGCCCGTACGCCCCGGTCACCGCGCCACTGGGTGACCGAGCGGGACGCCGCCCAGGGCACGATCTCGTCCACCCCGACCTCGGTCATCGCCTGCACGGCCAGCTCGCCCCGGTCCCCCTTGGCGATGCCCTGCACCACGACGACCCGGGGCACCGGCGCGTCGACGTACCCCCGGGAGGTGACCCGGAGGTCGAGGACGCCCCGGCCGACGGCGGCGACCTCCGCGGCGGCCGTGCCGCCCCGGCCGTCGGCCAGCAGCAGCTCCTCGCCGACGCGCAGCCGCTGCACGTTCGCGGCGTGGTGCCCCTCCGGCCCGTCCAGGGTCAGCGAGTCGCCGGTGGGCAGCGCCTCGACCAGGAACAGCGGCGCCGACACCTCAGGCGTGCCCGTTGAAGGCGTCGCGCATCCGGGAGAAGAAACCGCCCTGCTTGGTCAGCTCGGCGACCTCCTCGCCCCGGGTCTTGGCGAAGTCGCGGAGCATCTTCTCCTGGTCGGCATCGAGCTTGGTGGGGGTCCGCACGTCGAGGTGGACGTACAGGTCACCGCGACCGGTGCCACGCAGGTGCGGTACGCCCCGGGCGCGCAGCCGCAGGGTGCTGCCCGGCTGGGTGCCGGCCTTGACGTCCACCGTCTCCTCGCTGTCGAGGGTCTTGATGGTCAGCCGGGTGCCGAGCGCGGCGGCGGTCATCGGCACCGTGACCCGGCAGTGCAGGTCGTCGCCCTTGCGGGAGTAGACGTCGTGCGTCCGCTCGTGGATCTCCACGTAGAGGTCGCCGGCGGTGCCACCGCCCGGGCCGACCTCGCCCTGCTGGGCCAGCCGGATCCGCATGCCGTCCTCGACCCCGGCGGGGATCTTGACGGTCAGCGAGCGGCGGGTGCGGACCCGGCCGTCACCGGCGCAGGTCGGGCAGGGGTGCGGGATGGTGGTGCCGTAGCCCTGGCAGACGGTGCAGGGGCGGGCGGAGACCACCTGGCCGAGGAAGGTCCGCTGGACCGACTGCACCTCGCCCCGGCCACCGCACGCCTCGCAGGTGGCCAGGTGGGTGCCGGCCGCGGTGCCCGCGCCCGAGCAGGTGGTGCAGAGCACGGCGGTGTCGACCGTGATCGGCGCCTCGACGCCGAAGGCCGTCTCGTGCAGGTCGAGTTCCAGCCGCAGGATCGCGTCGGCGCCCGGCCGGGTACGCGGCCGCGGACCCCGGGCGCCACCGCCGGCGCCGCCGAAGAAGGCGTCCATGATGTCCTGGAAGCCGACGAACGGCCCCGCCCCACCGGGCCCCCCAGGTCCACCGGCACCCCCGCCGCCCGGGGCGAGCGGGTCACCGCCCAGGTCGACGATCTGCCGTTTCCGGTCGTCCGAGAGGACCTCGTACGCGGCGTTGATGTCCTTGAACTTCTCCTGTGCCTCCGGGTCCGGATTGACGTCCGGGTGGAACTGCCGCGCCAGCTTGCGGTAGGCGCGCTTGATCTCGTCGTCGGAGGCCTCCCGGCTCACGCCGAGAATGCCGTAGTAGTCCCTGGCCACTGCGTTCGATGTCCTCATGTTCGTCTCGCGTTGCGCCGGTCGTCGGCCGGAGCCGGCCGCCGGCCCCTGCCTGGGTCAGTTCTGGGCCAGCAGCTCGCCCACGTAGCGTGCCACGGCCCTCACCGTGGCGATGGTGCCGGGGTAGTCCATCCGGGTGGGGCCCAACACGCCGAGCCCACCGAGCGCGGTCGCCCCCGGCCCGTACCCGGTGCTGACTACCGAGGCGGCCCGCAGGTTGTCGATCTCGTTCTCGTCGCCGATCAGCACTCGGGTGGTGGTGGACTCCGCCTCGCCGATCAGCTTGAGCATCACCACCTCCTCCTCCAGGGCCTCCAGGATGGGTCGCAGCGAGCCCTGGAAGTCGAGCAGGCCGCCCCGGGTGAGGTTGGCGGTGCCGGCCAGCGCGATCCGCTCCTCGTGCCGCTCGACCAGCGTCTCCAGCAGCACGGTCGACAGCGTGGTCATCGCCCCGCGCAGGTGCGGCGCGGCCTCCTCGACCAGTGCCTGGACCAGCGGCGGGGTCTCCGACAGCCGGCTGCCGACCAGCTTCTCGTTGACCAGCCGGCGCAGGTCGGTGACGTCCTCGGCGGGGATCGGCGTGGGCAGCTCGACCAGCCGCTGTTCGACCCGGCCGGTGTCGGCGATCATGACGAGCATCAGCCGGGTGGTGGAGATCGGCACCAGCTCCAGGTGCCGCACCGAGGAGCGGGCCAGCGAGGGGTACTGCACCACGGCCACCTGCCGGGTCAGCTGCGCCAGCAGCCGAACGGTGCGGTGCACCACGTCGTCGAGGTCGACCGCACCGACCAGGAAGCGCTCGATGGCCCGGCGCTCGGCCGGACTGAGCGGCTTGACCCGGGAGAGCCGGTCGACGAAGAGCCGGTAGCCGCGGTCGGTGGGCACCCGGCCGGCACTGGTGTGCGGCTGCCGGATGTAGCCCTCCTCCTCCAGCACGGCCATGTCGTTGCGGACCGTCGCCGGGGAGACGCCCAGCTGGTGCCGCTCGACGAGCGCACGGCTGCCGACCGGCTCCTGCGTGGCCACGTAGTCCTCGACGATCGCGCGCAGGACGGCCAGTTTGCGGTCGTCGAGACCCATCTCCCCACCTCCTGACGCACGTCGGCCCGGGCGGCTGCGCGCCGGGCGAGTGCTCTGGCACTCGTCTGTAGCGAGTGCCAGTCTACGTCGGCGGCCCCACTGACGCGATGATCAGCGGCGGACCGTCGGTGCGGCACCAGGGCCGATCAGCCGGACATCCCGGGCGATGTCGCTCTGGTGCCCCCTTGCCACCAGCCCCTACCGTGACGTCCATGACTGAACCACCTCGCCCTCCGGGCGCGGGCGACCCCGGCGCCCAGCCGGACCCGACCGCCCCCTCGGGCTCGTCGTACGAGCCCCCCACCGCACCACTGTCCGGAGCGGGCGGCTACCCCCCGCCCGGCGGCTATCCGCCACCTCCCGGGGGCCAGCCGCCGTCGGGCGGCTACCCCCCGCCCGGCGGTTACTCCGCACCCGGCGTCGGCTATCCGACCGGCGGCGCGTACGGCGCCCCGAGCGGCGGCTGGGCCAACAACGAGGACAAGACCTGGGCGCTGATCGCGCACTTCGGCGGCGCCGCGGCGATGTTCGTCAGCGGCGGTGTGCTCGGCTGGCTTCCCCCGCTGGTCGCCATGCTGGCCCGCGGCAACCAGTCGCCGGCCGTGCGGCAGCACGCCGTCGCGGCGCTCAACTTCCAGCTGCTCTGGTCGATCATCGGCCTGGTCGGCTGGATCCTGAGCTGCATCCTGATCGGGTTCGTCGCCGTCGGCGCGGCCGTCATCCTCGGCGTGGTCTTCGGCATCCTCGCCGGCGTCAAGGCCAACGAGGGCGAGCTCTACCGCTACCCGATGAGCATCAGCATGATCAAGTGAGCCGCCGGCCGGCCTCCGGGCCGGCCGGACGCTCCGCCCGCTCAGGGCAGCAGGTCGCGGACCACCGCGTCGGCGAGCAGCCGCCCGCGCAGGGTGAGCACCGCCCGCCCGGCGGCGAACTGCGCCGGAGCCAGCAGGCCGTCGGCGAGCGCCCGCTCGGCGCCCGCCCGGCCGGGCCCGTCCAGGGCGGCCAGCGGCAGCCCGGAGGCGAGCCGCAGCCGCAGCATCACGTCCTCCATGTGCGCCTCGTCGGGCGTCAGCAGCTCCCGGGCCAGGCCGGGTGACTCCCCCGCCGCAAGGCGCTTCGCGTACGCCGAGGGGTGCTTGACGTTCCACCAGCGCACCCCGCCGACGTGGCTGTGCGCGCCGGGGCCGAGCCCCCACCAGTCGGCGCCGGTCCAGTAGAGCAGGTTGTGCCGGCACCGGGCCGCCTCGGAACGGGCCCAGTTGGAGACCTCGTACCAGGAGAAACCGGCCGCGTCGAGGGCGGCCTCCGCGGCCAGGTAGCGGTCCGCCGCCACGTCGTCGGAGGGGTACGGCAGCTCGCCCCGACGCATCCGGGCGGCCAGCCGGGTGCCGTCCTCCACGATCAGGGCGTACGCGCTGACGTGATCCACCCCGGCCGCCACCACCCGCTCCAGCGAGGCGGCGAAGTCGTCGGCGCTCTCCCCCGGCGTGCCGTAGATCAGGTCCAGGTTGACGTGGTCGAACCCGGCGTCGCGGGCCTCCAGGGCGGCGGCGGTGGCCCGGCCGGCGCTGTGCTTGCGGTCGAGGATCGCCAGCACCCCCGGCGCGGCGGACTGCATGCCCAGCGAGATCCGGGTGTACCCGGCCGCCCGCAGCGTCCGCAGCGACTCGGGGGTGACCGACTCCGGGTTGGCCTCGGTGCTGACCTCCGCGTCGGCGGCCAGCCCCCAGGTCCGGTCGATGCCGTCCAGGATCCGCGCCAGGTCGTCGGCGGGGAGCAGGGTCGGGGTGCCGCCCCCGACGAAGACGGTGTCCACCCGCGGCGGCGGGGTGTCACCGAGCACCCGGGCGGCCAACGCCAGCTCGGCCAGCACGGTGTCGGCGTACGACTCGCGGTCGGCGCCCCCGCCCAGCTCCGCCGCCGTGTAGGTGTTGAAGTCGCAGTAGCCGCAGCGGCTGGCACAGAACGGGACGTGCACGTACACCCCGAAACCGCGCGCGCCGACCGAGGTCAGGGCGGCGGCGGGCAGCGAGCCGTCGACGGGGACGGTCTCGCCTTCTGGAAGGACGCCGGGCATGGCCACTAGTGTGCCCGGCATGACCTCTCCCGACGCGCTCGTGCGGGTCTCCACGGCCCGCGGGGTGACCACCCTCACCCTGGACAGCCCGCACAACCGCAACGCGCTCTCCACTCCCCTGATGACCGAGCTGCTGGCCGGGCTCGCCGACGCGGTCGCCGACGACACGGTCCGGGCGGTCGTGCTGGACCACACCGGCCCGGTCTTCTGCTCCGGGGCGGACCTGAAGGAGACCGCGGCCGCGTACGCCAGCGGCAGGGTGCCGGCCGGGATGCTCGGTGACGTGCTCGCGGCGGTCTGGGAGTGCCCGAAGCCGGTGCTCGCGAAGGTGGCCGGGCCGGCCCGGGCCGGCGGGCTGGGCCTGATCGCGGCGGCCGACCTGGCGGTCTGCGCCGAGGAGGCGACATTCGCCTTCACCGAGGTACGGATCGGGGTGATCCCGGCGGTCATCTCGGCCACCGTGCTCCCCCGGCTGCACCCCCGGGCCGCCGCCGAGCTGTACCTGACCGGGGACACCTTCGACGGTCGGCGGGCCGCCGAGATCGGCCTGGTGACCGCCGCGGTGCCGGCGGACGACCTGACCGCCGCCGTGGAGCGCTACTGCGCGTCGCTGGTACGCGGCGCCCCGGGGGCGTTGGCCGGGGCGAAGGAGCTGCTGCGCCGGCCGGCCGCGACCGACCTGCGCGCCGAGATCGCCGACCTGGCCGCCCTGTCCACCGGCTACTTCCTCTCCGAGGAGGGCCGCGAGGGCGTGCTCGCCTTTCGGGAAAAGCGATTAGCTCGATGGGTGGCCGCTCTGGGCGGTGGGCAGGCAGAGAACGCGAGGTAGTCGGAACTGGTCGCCCACGGTGACTGGTGCTTCGGGCGGTATTCCGGCCAGCCCAGGGAATGTGAACCGGTCGGCCGACCCGGCTCGCGTCTTCCGGGACGTACGCTTGGCGAACTGTCGAAAGGGAGGTGCGGGTGCGAACTCGGGCATTCGTGACAGCCGGTGTGGTCGTGGCGGTGGTCGCCCTGCTCGGGGTGTTCGTCGTCGTCCGCCAACTCGGCGGGCAGCTTCGGCTCCCGGTGGCCAGTCGCACCTGCACCGTCCAGGCCGACGGCACCGTCATCCTGGACGCCGACCAGATGGCGAACGCCGCGACCATCGCCGCGATCGGCATGCAGCGGCAGATGCCCGAGCGGGCGGTCGTGGTCGCCCTGGCCACCGCATACCAGGAGTCCGGCCTGCGCAACCTGCCCGACGGTGACCGGGACTCGATCGGCCTGTTCCAGCAGCGCCCGAGCCAGGGTTGGGGCACCCCCGAGGAGATCCGCAACGAGCGGTACGCGGCGGACCGGTTCTACGCCGCGCTGAAGAAGGTGCGCGGCTGGCAGGACATGGAGGTCACCGAGGCCGCCCAGGCGGTGCAGCGCTCGGCGTTCCCCACCGCCTACCAGAAGTGGGCGGACGAGTCGCAGGTGCTGACCCGGGCCCTGCTCGGCGACGCGACCGGCGCGGTGGCCTGCACGGTGGGCCGGACGCCGGCGATGCGCGGCGCGGCGGCCGCGGCCGCGCTCACCCGGGGCCTGACCCTCGACTGGGGCCTGCCGGCCGCCGCGACGGCGGCCGAGCTGACCGGGCTGACCGTGCCGGCGGCCGACGACCGCGACGGCTGGCGGTACGCGCACTGGCTGGTCTCCCACGCCACCGACCACGGGGTGAAGCGGGTCCGCTTCGGCGATCTGGAGTGGACCGCCCGGGGCGGCAACTGGGCCAGGGTGGCCGATGGCCGGCCGACCGGCGGCCGGGTGCTGGCGGAGGTCTTCGCCGCCGAGCAGTGAGGCGCCGGCCCGGTCAGTGGGTGTCGGCGAGCCGGCGGCGGATTCGGTCCCGCAGCGGCTCGGGCAGCTCGGGCGCGGCGAGCAGCCGGGGCAGCAGCTCCGGCTCCAGGCTCATCGCCCGGAACACCTCGCCGATGGTCACCCCGTGCGCGGGGCGGTCCACCACCTCGACCGGGTCACCCGCGCCGACCTCGCCCTCGCGCAGCACCCGCAGGTAGGCCCCCGGCGCCGCCCGAACGGTGAACCGCTTGATCAGGTCGGGTACGCCCCAGAAGCCGGCGAAGGTGGTGCACGGGGTGCGGGGCTTGGTCACCTGGAGCACCGCGGAGCCGACCGCCCACTGCTCGCCGATCACCGCGCCGGTGATGTCGATCGCCCAGGTGGTGAGGTTCTCGCCGAAGCCGCCGGGGCGGATGCCGGTGTCCAGTTCGGCCGCCCACCACTGGGCGTCCTCCTCGGCGTAGGCGTAGACCGCCTGGTCGGGGCCGCCGTGGTGGGCCCGCTCGCCGATGAAGTCGCCCTCCACGCCGTCGACCCGCAGCAGCACCGGCCCGTCCACCGGCCGCTTGTCGATGCCGGTGCGGCCGCTCGCGTCGCCCGCCCACTCCGCCTCGGTCACCACGCCGAGGTTCACCGCCGCCACCCTGCCAGTCATGGCGGTGAGCCTAGCCGCGGGCGAAGATCCGCGACAGCGACCGGGCTCAGCCCTTGACCGCGCCGGCGACCAGGCCGGAGACCATCCGGCGCTGCACCAGCAGGAAGAAGATGACCACCGGCAGGGTGAACAGCGTCGAGGCGGCCATCACCGAGCCCCAGGCGGTGTCGTCGCGGCCGAAGAAGAAGGTCATCGCCACCGGCAGGGTGTACCGGTTCTGGTCGTTGACGAAGGTCAGCGCGAAGATCAGCTCGTTCCAGGCGGTGATGAACGAGAAGATGCTCGTCGCCACCAGGCCGGGGGCGACCAGCGGGAAGAGGATCCGCCGGAACGTCTGCGCCCGGCTCGCCCCGTCGATCGCCGCGGCCTCCTCCAGCTCCTTCGGCACCGCCGCCACGAAGCCGCGCAGCATCCAGACCGCGAACGGCAGCGAGAAGCCGAGGTACGTGAGGATCAGGCTGGGCAGGGTGTTGTAGAGCCCGAGCCGCTGGATCATCAGGAACAGCGGGATGACCAGCGCTTCCAGCGGGATCATCTGGACCACCAGCAGCATGATCAGGAAGCTGGTCCGCAGCCGGAACCGGAACCGCGCCACCGCGGTCGCGGCCAGCAGCGCCACCAGCCCGCTGAGCAGGACCGTGCTCACCGCGACGAGCGCGCTGTTGAGGAAGAAGTCGGCGAAGGTCACGCCCGGGATCAGGTTGCCGGTGAGGATCTCCCGGTAGTGCTCCAGGGTCGGCTCGGCCGGCACCGGTCGGGGGGTCGCCGAGAAGATCTCCCGGCTCGGCTTCAGCGAGGTGGCGACCATCCAGTAGACCGGGAACGCCGCGAAGAGCGCCACCAGCAGGCCCGCCGCGTTGAGGGCGACCTTCTTCACGACTCGTCCTCCTGCCTGAGCACCATCCGGACGTACAGACCGGTCACCACCAGCAGGATCAGCGTGAGGATGACCGCGATCGCCGAGCCCACGCCGTACTTGGGCGGCGGCGAGAAGGCCTCGGCGTACGAGTAGATGGAGAGCATGAACGTCGGCCGGTCCTGGGTGCCGCCGGCCAGCACGAACTGCTGGGTGAAGACCTTGAAGTCCCAGATGGTGGAGAGCACGATCAGGATCCCGAAGACCGGCCGGAGCAGCGGGAAGGTGATCCTCCAGAAGACCTTCCACGGCCCGGCGCCGTCGACCCGGGCCGCCTCGTGCAGCTCGCTCGGCACGCTCTTCAGGCCGGCGAGCACGCTGACCGCGATGAACGGGAACGAGTGCCAGACCACCACCAGGGTGAGGATGGTGAAGAAGAGCAGCGGCGAGTTGAACCAGCCGTACCCGGTCCAGTCGCTGCGCCCGAAGAGCGCCGTCGACAGGCCGTCCGGCAGCTTGTTGAACAACCAGGTCACCAGGCCGGACGTGTCGTCGAAGATCCACTTCCAGACGATGGTGCCGGTCAGCGCCGGGGTGGCCCAGGCGAGCATCACGCAGCTGGCGACGAAGGTGGCCATCCGCTTGCCGAGCCGGTTGAGCAGCAGCCCCACCAGGGTGCCCAGGATCATCGTGAGCACCACGTTCGCCGCGGCGAAGAGCACCGTGTTGCGCAGCACCGTGCGGAAGAACGGGTCGCCGAGGATCTGGGTGTAGTTGGCCAGCCCCACCCACGGCCACTCGCGGTCGCCGCGCAACTGCCGGACGCTGTCCAGCTTGTAGAACGACATCGCCACCACCTGGCCGAGCGGCCAGAGCAGCAGCACCCCGATCACCACCAGGCAGGGCAGCAGGAGCAGGTACGGCAGGCGGTCCACGCGGGGGCGCCGCCGCGCGGGGGTCTCCCGCGCGGCGGCCGTCCCGGTGGGCTTGGTCAGTGTGCTCACTTGCTGTTCAGAATGCCTTCCATCTCGGCCGCCGCGTCGGCGGTGGCCTGCTCGACCGTCTTCTGGCCCTTGATGACCGAGCTGTTCATCGCCTGGGTCACGGTCTTGGTCCGGCTGACCTCGACCCACTTCGGGGTCAGCGGGGTGAGCTTGGTGTTCTGCATGGTGGTGGCGAACGCGCCCATCACCTTGTCGTTGGCGTAGTTGTTGCCGCCGACCAGGTCGGAGTAGACCGGGAAGAAGTTCAGGCTGCTGGCGAACTCCTTGTCCTTCTGCTTGCTGAGCAGCACGGTCAGGTAGTCCCAGGCCAGCGCCTGACGCTTGCTGTCCTTCCAGAGCGCGATGTCGGAACCGCCGGCGAAGGCCGGGGCCGGATTGCCGTCCGGGCCAGGGATGGGGAACGTGCCCCACACCTTCTCGATCTCCGGGTTGTCCTTCTTCATCGCGCCGCCCTGCCAGCTACCGGCGAACGCCATGGCGGCCTTGCCGGTGGCGAACTGGGTCCGGGCGTCGACCTCGTTCCAGCCGGCGGCGGCCGGCGGGGCGACCTTGTGCACGGTCACCAGGTCGGTCCAGAACTTGACCGCCTTCTGCGCCTCCGGCGTGTTGTAGCCGGACTTCCAGCTGTCACCCTGCTTGGTGGCGATCTCCCCGCCGGCGCCCCAGAGGAAGGAATAGAAGGGCAGCTCGGAGTTGCCGGGCAGGGCGATGCCGTAGGTGCCCGGCTTCTTGGCCTGCACCGCCTTGGCGACGGAGACCAGCTCCTCCCAGTTCGTCGGCGGCTGCATGCCGGCCTCGGCGAACCAGTCGGTGCGGTAGTAGATGGCCCGGACGCCCGCGTACCAGGGGACGCCGTACTGCTTGCCGTCGAGCTGGGCGTTCTTCACCAGGTCGGGAAGGATGTCCTTCCCCTCGGTCCAGCCGGCGAACTTGTCCGTGACGTCGGCGAGCGCCTCCTGGGCGGCCCAGCCCTGGGTCTCGGTGTTGCCCAGCTCGGTGACGTCCGGCCCCTCACCGCCGGCGAGGGCGGCCTGGAACTTCTTCGGCGCCTCCAGCCAGGGGATGTACTGGACGACCACGTCGGTGTCCGGATGCTTCTTCTTGAACTCGGTCTCGACGCCGTCGAGGAACGTCGTCTGGGCGTCGCCGCCCTCGCCCATCATCCAGACCGTCAGCTTGCTGTTGTCGGCGGTTTCGTCATCGCCGGAGCCCCCGCAACCGGCGAGCACCATCGCGGCCGAGGCCACGACGGCGGTGACCGGAGCCAGCCGCTTCCACCTGTTCACGCCACTTCTCCCTCGCGCCGTCTGGCATAAACCTTCTCTGCCGCACCCTAGTAGGAAAAATTCCTTTACAACAGGGGTGGCGACGGGCGAGGCGACCGTACCGCAGCTCGCAGGCGGCGGGGCAGGGCCGGACAGCGGCGGCGGAAGCCCGGCGGCGGGGCATACGCGAGCGGGCGCCCGACCCCTGAGGGGTCGGGCGCCCGCTGAGAATGCGGTGTGGCGGAATTACCGGTGGGTGACGCTGCGACGACGACCCACGCCGGCCACCAGGGCCACGCCGATCGCGGCGAGCAGGACCTGCAGCAGGAACTCACGCCAGTCGAAACCGGCGGTGTCGGCGAAGCCCGACGCGCGGGCGATGATCGTGCCCAGCAGTGCGGCGCCGACGCCGACCAGCATGTGCAGCCAGATCGGCATGTTCTGGCGACCCGGTACGACCAGGCGGCCCAGCGCGCCGACGATCAGGCCGACGACGATGGCGGTGATGATGCCCCAGACGGTGAGCTCCACGACCGTCCTCCTTCTCTAGGTATGTCACACGATGTGTGGTTGTTGGCGTTGATCGATAAGTTCCCGAACCCGCGATTTTCCAAACCGACTTTCGGGCCGATCGGGGATGGAATCTCGCTGGGCTGCGGAAACTTCCGAGAGATCTGGACCCGACGAAGGTGGGCGACCGGTCCATCCCGGCGGCGGCCGACCGGGCGGCCCGCCGTGGCGGTCCCTTCCGACTCACGGTCGACCCGGGCGGAGGCGGCCCGGTCACGTCACACGCGAGCGGGCGCGGCCCTCCGTCGACCGATGCGGGACACATGTCCGCCAACTGAGCTGCGACACCTCGGCGCGCTGATCGGGCAGAAGCGGATGTTCGGTCAGCGACCTCGACGGCGCGCCGTGAGGGGCACGAGGACGAGGACGGCAACGCCAAGTGTCGTGGCGCCGATAGCCCACCACCAGAAGAATCCCGAAAAGACCGAGGCGATCAGGAGCCCCATGCCGAGGCCGGCCAGCAGGCCGAGCGCGAACAAGGCTCGTGGGGGCAGGGCGAGGTAGGGCAGGCGCCGTACCACGAGCACTTCCAGCCAGGTGCCGCCCAACGCCAGCAGTGCTGCGCCGACCCCGTCTACGGCGGACAGTCCGTGACCTTCGCTGAGGGGCACGAGGACTTTGCCCTCGTCACCGTATCGCCGAACATCGAATGCCGGCGGTAATCGCCGGGTCTTGATACCGCGTTCCTCGCCCAACCTTGCGCGATCCGCCAGCACCGACCAGCGGCAAGAGAGGAACGTTCAACTCCTGTCCGGCTCAGCCAACGGAAACGTGGTCTGCCTGATCCAAGTGCCGCTGTCATCGGCCTGAGCGATGAGCGTCATCTTCCTGGCACGTCCCAGGATGGGCAGATGCTGTTCGAGGGCCCGTTCTGCAGCTTGCATGTCCTCCAAGTCGCCGCCATGAGCCACTGTCAGGTGAGGCACGACGTCGTCAAACTGCCCCTCGAACGGCGGGAAGTCCGGGAAGGCTGTGTGCACGAGCTCGGTGAGGATCCGGAAGGGCTGGGGATCCTCCGGCGCGAGCCACAGAACCTCGTCGCCAAACCATGCGGTGCGGGTCAGTCGAAAGTCGAACGCCGCGGTGTTGGCGAAGATCCGCCGAAGCTCAGCTACGACCACCAGGTCGATCTGAGCTGGAGGAACGAACGGGAACAGCACGGTGACGTGGGCCGGGACCCCTAGCCGGGCGCTGGCGTCGAGCACGTCACGGTGGCGTCCCACTGCCGCTTCCGCCTCGGGAACCTCGAGTATCAGACCACTTTGACGGAGTACCGCACCCATGGCCCGAGCCTAGATCTCGGCGTCGACCGGGGACGCACTGGACTCGGGACGCACGCGCTGACAGCGGCAGATGTGCGCGTTGGTACGGGCGGCGGACATTCGGCCTACCGAAGTCGGTCCGGGTGGTCATCGCGTGAGTGATGTCAGCATTTCCCGCAGCCAGGCGATCTCGGTGCGGCTGGTGGCGGTGGCGATGCGGAACAGCCCTCGGCGGAAGGGGTCGTCGGGAAAGTCGTCGGCGCGCAGCGGTCGGTCGCCGTCCCAGAAGAAGCTCGCCGGCTGGGTGAGGAAACTGAGCCGGCGGCGCAGCACGGCCCCTTGGGCTGCTGGATCGTCGAGATGGCGCAGGAAGGCCAGCAGCGTGAACCAGCGGTTCTCGTCGGTGATGAACAGCTCGTCGGGGGTGCGGAGCTGACGCAGCAGCTCCGCGTGTCCGGTCGGGCTCAGGATCAGCACGTGCCGTGGTGCCGCCACCTGGCCAGCCTGCACGTCGCGACGCAGCAAGCCCGCACGTTCCATCCGTTTGATCGTCGGGTACAGCGTCCCGTCCGCGATCGGCCGGACGTGGCCCGTGAGTGCAGCCACGCGTCTGCGCAGCTCGTACCCGTGCAACGGGGCGTCGGCCAGGAAGCCCATTATCGCGAACTCCAACACCGTGCTAGCTTACCTCGACAGCGTGATACCTCGAACACGAGGTACCGGTCAGGAGGTACGTGATGCGCGGGGCCCAGGTGCGACCAGATGGCACGACGATCCGCTGGGTGGAGCTTCCCGGCGCCGAACCGACTCGGGTCTACCTGCACGGGCTCGGCGCCTCTTCGCCGGCGTACTACGCGGCGGTCGCCACCAACCCCGCCCTCGCCGGACGGCGCAGCCTGCTGATGGATCTGCTCGGGCACGGCATCAGCGACCGGCCCGCCGACGCCTCGTACACGCTGGAGGAGCACGCCGACCTCCTCGCTACCGCGCTGACAGCAGCCGGGGTCGGCGCCACAGAGGTGATCGCACACAGCATGGGCGGCGCCGTCGCCATCGTCCTGGCCGTCCGCCATCCACACCTTGTTTCCGCACTGGTCCTCGTCGACGCCACCCTCGACCCGCAGCCTCCGGGCGTCGGCATCCACGCCCGCTACACCGAGGAGCAGTTCGTACACGGCGACGGCCGAGCCGAGACGCTCACCCGAGTCGGCACGGCCTGGGCGGCGACGATGCGACTCACTGGTCCGGAGGCGCTTTACCGCACTGCGGCACACCTCGGCCGCGGCACCACCCCCACCATGCGTGATCTGCTGCTCGAACTGCCCGTGCCGCGCACATACCTCCACCCGGCCGACAACGAACCGATCGGTGCGCGCGCCCTGACCGACGCCGGCGTGCGGGTGGTCGCCGTGCCAGACGCGGGCCACAACATCATGCTGGACAACCCCGACGGCTTCGTCGCGGCCACAGCTGCGGCATTGCGGGCGTAGCGCGAGCGTTCCAGCCGCAGCTCGGCAGTTGAGGACCTGTCAACCCGGCGACCGTTGCCGGCGCGACTCGCGGCAGGTGCGGGTGCTCAAGACCGCCGGTCGACCGCGGCGGTGCCCAGCGCCGAACGCCGGTAGCGGATCTCGTGCCGGTGGCGTTCGCCGATGATGAACCCGGCGTCGCGCAGCACCGTCAGGTGTTCCGAGACGGTGGCCGGGGCGAGAGCGTGCCGGTGGGCGAGCGTGGTCGTCGTCGCGGGTTCGGTCAGCCCAATCAGCAGCGCTGCCCGGGTCCGCCCGATCAGGCGACCCAGTGCGGCGTCGGGCGTGCCGCCGAACTGCTGCCAGAGCGTGCCGGATCCGCGGGCGGGATAGATCACGGTGGGCTGCCACGGCTCGTCCATCACGACGACCACCTGGTCCCACTTGAACGCGCTGGGCATCAGGACGAGTCCCGCACCGGCGAGGTCGCGGTGGTCGTCGTCGCCGTACTCGCGGATGAGGGTGTTGTCGTGCCAGCGCAGGGTGGGATGCAGTTCCGCGAAGAGCCGGTCGAGACCACCCTCCGCGAGCCGCCTGGTCTGAAAGCCCACGTCGGCGTCGAGCAGGGCACGCACGCGGGGCCAGCTGGGTTCGACGAGTTGGTGCCACGCGGTACGGATCAGGCCGGTCAGCGTCGCGAGGACCCCGACGGGATCACCGAGCAGGTATCGGCCGATCTCGCTGTCGGCCGCACCCGGAGTGTCGTGCAGGGATCGGGCGATCTCGGCGGCCACCTGGCTGGGCGGGGCGTCAGCGATCCGGGCCAGATCGTCCTCGAAGGTTGCGAGCGGCCCAGCTGGGGGCGGGGCCAGGAAGTCCGGGGTGTAGCCGCGTCGGGGCTGCAGCAGGGTGATCGGCCGCAGGTCGATTCCGGCGACCTGGCCGGCGACCGCGTCCAGCCAACGCCGGTGCTGCCCGGGGGACTCGGCCGGCAGGGTAAGCCGGATCGCCGACAGCGTTTCGAAGGCCGGCGAGATTGCGAAGCGGCAGCGCAGCACGTCGGCGACGCTGAATCGGAGGGTTGCCGCGATGGCGGGCTCCTCCCGCAAAGTCTAAGAGATTCGGTTGTGACCGAATCAGTGGTATCGAGTCTAGCGACTCTCCCAGGATGGGCGAGCGCGAGCCGACCGGCCGCCCGCAACGAGGGAGATCGCCATGCATGATGTGACCAGCCAGAGCGAGATCAGCGCTGACTGGGAGCGGCGGGTCGCCCAGGCGTGGGCGACGATGGACAGCTTCGCCGAGGACGACTTCGTCAGTCGGATCGGCGAACTCGCCGCTGAACTACCCGCCGACAGCGCGGTCGGCCTGTTCGAGCGCGCCTGCGCGTGGGACTCGACCGGGCACTCCGATCTGGCTGTCCCGCTCTACCGGCAGGCACTGCAGGCTGGGCTCACCGGGCTGCGGCGGCGCCGGACGATCATCCAGATGTCCAGCTCGCTGCGCAACCTCGGTCGCGCCGGGGAGAGCGTGGCGCTCCTGACGGCCGAACGGGACGCCGGTAGCGACGAGCTCGACGACGCGGTCGCGGGTTTCCTGGCTCTGGCGCTGGTCGACGTCGGGCGCGAGCGGGAGGCCGTCGCGCTGGCGCTGGGCGCACTCGCCCCCCACCTGGCGCGTTACCAGCGGTCGATGGGCAATTATGCCCGGCTGCTCGTCGAGGGGGACCCGGCTTAGCGGCACGGATGCGGCAACCGAATGGGCGTGCACATCCTCATCTCGGCTACGACCTGACAGGATGCTTCGTCGGCAGCAACCTGCCGCTAGGTCGCTGGATCTGTCGCACATCAGTCGACGGACATGTGTCACGGATCTTTTGTCGGATCACCACCGCGAGCGGGCGCCCGTACCCGAGGGGTACGGACGCCCGCTGAGCGTGCGATGTTGCGGAATTACCGGTGGGTGACGCCGCGACGACGACCCACGCCGGCCACCAGGGCCACGGCGACCGCGGCGAGCAGGACCTGCAGCAGGAACTCACGCCAGTCGAAACCGGCGGTGTCGGCGAAGCCCGACGCCCGGGCGATGATCGTGCCCAGCAGCGCGGCGCCGACGCCGATCAGCATGTGCAGCCAGATCGGCATGTTCTGGCGGCCCGGCACGACCAGGCGGCCCAGAGCGCCGACGATGAGACCAACAACGATCGCGGTGATGATGCCCCAAACGGTGAGCTCCACGGTCGCCCTCCTCCTGAATGTTCGAGTCGCACGGTGTGTGCGGTTCTTGTCGTGACCGGTAGATGCCCGAACCGCCGAAAAACCAAACCGACTCATCGGAACGGGCGTCGTCCCAGGTCGATGCCCGCCCGTCGCGTCGGTTCCCGAACGACATGTCCTCGCAGGTCAGGGCAGGCTCCCGGGCCCCGGCACGGGGTGACGGAACATCGAAAAATTCACCGGTACGACCCGGGCGCAGCGACGGAAACGGCCGGCATCCCGCCCGAGACAGGGATGCCGGCCGTCGTCGACGAAGGGTGGAGCTACTTCTTGCCGGGCGCCTTGCCGTCGCCCGAGTCGGAGGAGAGGGCGGCGATGAAGGCCTCCTGCGGGACCTCCACCCGGCCCACCATCTTCATCCGCTTCTTGCCCTCCTTCTGCTTCTCCAGCAGCTTGCGCTTACGGCTGATGTCACCGCCGTAGCACTTGGCGAGCACGTCCTTGCGGATGGCGCGGATGGTCTCCCGGGCGATGACCCGGCTGCCGATGGCCGCCTGGATGGGCACCTCGAACTGCTGGCGCGGGATCAGGTTGCGCAGCTTCGCCGCGATGCTGACCCCGTAGTTGTACGCCTTGTCCTTGTGCACGATGGCGCTGAACGCGTCCACCGGCTCGCCGTGCAGGAGGATGTCCACCTTCACCAGGTCGGACGCCTGCTCGGCGGAGGGCTCGTAGTCCAGCGAGGCGTACCCCTTGGTCCGGCTCTTCAGCTGGTCGAAGAAGTCGAAGATGATCTCGGCGAGCGGCAGCGTGTAGCGCAGCTCCACCCGGTCGGCGGAGAGGTAGTCCATGCCGAGCAGGCTGCCCCGACGCCCCTGGCACAGCTCCATCACCGCGCCGACGTAGTCGTTCGGGGTCAGCACGGTGGCCCGGACGACCGGCTCGTACACCTCGGCGATCTTGCCGGTGGGGTACTCGCTCGGGTTGGTCACCACGATCTCCTCACCGTCATCCGTGATGGCCCGGTAGACCACGTTCGGCGCGGTGGAGATGAGGTCGAGGTTGTACTCCCGCTCCAGCCGCTCCCGAATGATCTCCAGGTGCAGCAGGCCGAGGAAGCCGCAGCGGAAGCCGAAGCCCAGCGCCCCCGAGGTCTCCGGCTCGTAGTCGAGCGCGGCGTCGTTGAGCTTGAGCTTGTCCAGCGCCTCGCGCAGGTTCGGGTAGTCCGAGCCGTCGATCGGGTAGAGCCCGGAGTAGACCATCGGCTTCGGATCCTTGTAACCACCGAGCGCCTGGGTCGCCGGCCGGGAGTTGATGGTCACCGTGTCACCGACCCGGGACTGGCGGACGTCCTTCACGCCGGTGATCAGATAGCCCACCTCGCCGACGCCGAGCGCCTCGGCCTTCACCATCTCCGGCGAGATGACCCCGATCTCCAACAACTCGTGCACCGCGCCGGTGGACATCATCTTGATCCGGTCCCGGGCGCTGATCCGCCCGTCGATCACCCGGACGTAGGTGACCACGCCCCGGTAGACGTCGTACACCGAGTCGAAGATCATCGCCCGGGCGGGCGCGTCGGCGTCGCCGACCGGCGGCCTGAACTGCCGGACGATCTCGTCGAGCAGGTACGGCACGCCCTCACCGGTCTTGCCGGAGACCCTGATGCAGTCCGCCGGGTCGCCACCGATCAGGTGGGCCAGCTCCTCGGCGTACTTCTCCGGCTGGGCGGCCGGCAGGTCGATCTTGTTGAGCACCGGGATGATGCGCAGGTCGTTCTCGAGCGCCAGGTAGAGGTTGGCCAGGGTCTGCGCCTCGATGCCCTGGGCGGCGTCGACCAGCAGGACCGCGCCCTCGCAGGCGGCCAGCGACCGGGAGACCTCATAGGTAAAGTCGACGTGACCCGGGGTGTCGATCATGTTGAGCACGGCCTGCTCGCCGGCCCGCTCCCCCTCGCGGACGGTCCACGGCATCCGGACGGCCTGGCTCTTGATGGTGATGCCGCGCTCGCGCTCGATGTCCATCCGGTCGAGGTACTGCGCACGCATCTGCCGGGGGTCGACCACGCCGGTGAGCTGCAGCATCCGGTCGGCCAGGGTCGACTTCCCGTGGTCGATGTGGGCGATGATGCCGAAGTTCCTGAGGCGCGCCGGGTCGGTGGCACCAGGAGCGTTCGCGCCGGGATCGAGCGTCGGTGGCACAGCTGTCCGTTCTGGTCGGCTGACGTGAGCGGGCCGGCGCACGCCGGCCCCCTCTATGCTCCCACGTCGCCCGCGACGCGGTCCGATCACTCCTGGTGCCGCCCCACCGCCCGCGCTCACTCCTCGGGCGGCTCCACGAAGAGCGCGGCCAGCCGGGGCAGCCGACGGCGCGCCTCGTCCTCGTCGTCGAAGTCCCAGAAGTCGTTGAGGTCGGGTGCCTTGACCGGGTCGCGCTCCGCCGGCAGCTCGGTCGCGGTCGCCTTCCGGTACGCGTCCCAGGGCACCGTGAGCATCTCCGGGCAGCGGAACTCCTCGCCGCTGAGCGAGGCGGCCCGCACCCGGGGCAGCTCGGCCAGCACGTCCGGATCACCGACCGCCCTGGCGAAGACCGACCGGCCCTGGGTCATCAACCAGCCCCGGAAGTACTCGAAGTCGTCGTCGGAGGCGCCCCCGTTGATAAGGTAGGCCGCGCCCCAGAGGTCGACCTGGTAGGAGGCGGCGAGCACCCGCTGCTGGTGGCGGGCGTACCCGACGATGTCCTCCGGATCGCGCTCGGCCAGCAGGGCGGCCGCCCGGGCGGCGACCGCCGGCGCCTCACCGCCGCCACCGACCCGAGCCTGCTCGATCAACTGCCAGAAGTCGTCGGTCCTCATGGCCTGGCAGTCTCCCAGACCCACTCCCGTTCCCGGTCGGGCAGCGGGAACATCGCGGCGAGTCGTGGAGAGCCCAGTCCCCGCCGGGAACGCCGGGCGAGGCAGCATGGGAGGGGTGACCGCCAGCCCGCCGCCGTACCACGCCACCGCCGTACGGCCCGACTGGTCGGCGCTGCCCCGCGGGCTGCGCGACGCGGTGGCCGCCCGGCTCGGCGCGCCCGTGGTGTCGGCACGTACCGCCGGGGCCGGCTTCACCAGCGGGTTCGCCGCCGTGCTGAGCACCGCGGACGGCGGTCGGGCCTTCGTCAAGGCCGCCGACCTGACCCGGCAGCGCCACCTCGCCGACTGGTACGCCCGGGAGGGAGCGGTCCTGGCGCGGCTCCCCGCCGGCCTGCCGGTCCCCCGGCCGCGCTGGGCGCTCGCCGAGTCGGGCTGGTACGCGCTCTGCCTGGACGCGATCGACGGGCGGACGCCCCGGCTGCCCTGGGACCCGGCCGAGCGGGACGCCGTCCTCGCCGGGTACGCCGAGGTCGCCGCCGCGCTCGCCCGACCCCCCGGCGACCTGGTCGCCCTCGGGCTGCCCCGGCTGGCCGACCTGGCCCGCGACGACATCCTCTGGTGGGGTGAGGTGGCCGCCGGCCGCGAGCCGGCGCCGCCGCTGCCCGGCTGGGCCGGCGCCCGGCTGCCCGAGCTGGTCGCGCTGGAGTCCCGGCTGCCGGCGTACGCCGCCGCCGGCCACGGCCTGGCGCACGGGGACCTGCGGATGGACAACGTGCTCCTCGACGCCGACGGCCGGGCCTGGTTCTGCGACTGGACGTGGCTCTGTCAGGGCCCGGCCTGGTTCGACCTGGCCAGCCTCCTGATCACCGGGTACCGGGGCGGCACCCACCTGGACGCGGTCTTCGCCGGCCACCCGGCCACGGCCGGCGCCCCGCCGGACGCCCTGGACGTGACGCTGGCCGCCCTCGCCGGCTACCACCTCACCTCGGCGGCGGCCCCGGATCCGACGGTCGCGGGGGCGCCGCCGGCGTCCCCGCATCTGCGGGCGCACCAGCGGTTCAGCGGGGAGCGGGCGCTCGCCTGGCTGGCCGCTCGGCGGGGCTGGGTCTGAGCCGTTTTGGCTCGTCCCGGCCAACCTGGTAACCTGGCTCTTCGCGCAGCGATGACGCCTGTTCGTCGTCGCGCGCGGCATACAGACCATACCGAGCTATCAAGACGAGGCTGTCGCGTGGCGAACATCAAGTCCCAGATCAAGCGCAACCGGCAGAACGAGAAGGCCCGGCTGCGTAACAAGTCGGTCAAGTCGTCGCTGAAGACCGCCATCCGCAAGTTCCACGAGGCTGCGGAGGCCGGTGACGCCGAGAAGGCGGCCGTCCTCATGCGTGACGCCGCCCGCAAGCTGGACAAGGCCGCCAGCAAGGGCGTGATCCACGCCAACCAGGCGGCCAACCGGAAGTCGGCGATCTCCAAGCGCGTCGGCGCGCTCTCGGCCTGACCCCGAGCAACTTCAGACCTGACCGGAAGCCCCGGGCGGCGACGCCTGGGGCTTCCGGTTGTCCGTGTCTCGGCCGATCGTCCGGCGTCGGTCCGGTCAGTCGCCGACGTCGGGCCGGTGAGCCGGCGATCGGTCAGGAGCGCCCCGGCGGGCCCTCGGTGATCCACCCGGGGGCGTCACCCTCGGCGGTTGACGCCGGCCACTCCACCCGTCCGGCGTACGTCTCGGTGGTCACCACCACGCCCGGCACCGTCCGGGGCACCCGCGCCCGGCCGACCACCGGCTCCATCTGCCGCCGGAACCGGTCCCGTTCCTGCTCGGGCACGAGCGCCGCCGAGCGGACCACCATCTCGGCCACCATGTCGTTGAGCTTCACCATCAGGGCCACCACCGCCGGCAGGACCAGCACCGCCCACCAGCTCACCAGCTCGGCCAGGGCGAGCAGCACGGCGAGCGCGACGGCGCCCTCGAAGAAGAGGAAGCAGAGCACCCCGCCCGGGTTCACGAACCGCAGACCGAGCAGCCGGGCGTAGAGCGGGCGGTACCGCTCGTCCTCGCTCGGCACCGTCGTCCACGGCGTGCGGGCGGGGCCGGTCACCGGGCGCCGCCCCGTCGGGCGGCCGCGACCGAGAAGACCGCCTTCTCCAGCGCGTACGCCCGGTCGTCGGCGCCACCCTTGACCGCGGCGTTGCACTCCGCCGCGGCCCGCATCGCCTCGACCAGCCCTTCCGGGGTCCAGCCCCGAGCCCGCTGCTGGGCATTCTTGATCTTCCAGGCGGGCATGCCGAGGGTGCTGGCCAGCTGGTACGGGTCGCCCCGCCCGGCGGCGGCCACCCGGGCCACCGTCCGCACCCCGTCGGCGAGGGCATCGGCGATCGGCACCGGGTCGACCCCGACGTGCAGCGCCCAGCGCAGCGCCTCCAGCGCCGCCGGGACGTCGCCGACCATGGTGGCGTCGGCGACCGTGAAGCCGCTCACCTCGACCCGCCCCCGGTAGTAGCGGGCCACCGTGTCCGCGCCGATCCGGCCGTCGGTGTCGGCGATCAGCTGGGAGCAGGCGGCGGCCAGCTCGCGCAGGTCGGTGCCGACGGCGGCGATCAGCGCCTCGGCGGCGTCGTCGGTGCACTTCCCGCCGCCCCGCCGGATCTCGTCCCGGACGAAGGCGACCCGCTCCCGGTGCCCCTTGAGCTTGGCCGCCGGCACCACGGTGGCGCCCGCGGCCTTCAGCCCGTCGGCGAACGCCTTGCCCTTGGCCGCCCCGAGGTGCAGGACCACCAACTGGACATCCGGGTCGGGGTTCTTCGCGTACGCGAGCAGCGCGGCCACCAGATCCTTGCGGGCGTCCTGCGCGGCCCGCAGGACGAGCACCCGGCGACCGCCGAAGAGGGAGGGGCTGAGCATCTCGGCGATCTCGCCGACGGTGAGCGACCCGGCCTGGTACTCCCGGACGTCGACGTCCGCGTCGATGCTGCGGACCTTCGCCACGGCTTCGCTCACCGCGCGCGTGGCGAGCAGCTCCTCGTCGCCGAGGACGAGCAGAATGGGAGCGAGGCTGGGGGCGGTCACGCCGCCCATCTTGGCACGGCTCGCCGCGGGTGCGGGCCTGCTCGTGGTCCGCTGTGACGGCCCACCCCGCACTCAGCGCAAAAGCAGACATTTACCTCTATTGTTGGGCTGATGGCGCCAATCCGCCGCTATCTCCGAACTTTCCTCGGCCCACGCTCACCGCCGTCCCGGTGGCAGTCCCCGGGTCACCACCGCCAACCCGTGCGGCCCGACCACCACGGCCACGTCGCCGTCGGTGTCGGTCCGCAGGACCCGCGCCCCGCCCCCGGACAGCCGGGCCAGCACGGTCGGGCTCGGGTGGCCGTAGTCGTTGCCAGCCCCGACCTCGACCAGGGCGACCCGCGGCCGGACCGCGTCCAGGAAGGCCGGGTCCTGGTAGGCGCTGCCGTGGTGCGCGACCTTGAGCACCTCGGCGCGGAGCGCGCCGGCCGACACCCGGTCCAGCAGGGCCCGCTGCTCCTCGGTCTCCGCGTCCCCCGGCAGCAGCACCCGCACCCCGGCCACGGTGGCCCGCAGCACCAACGAATTGTTGTTCGGGTCGGAACGGGTGCCCCGCAGCGGGTACGGCGGCCCGAGCGCGACCAGTTCCACCCCGCCGGCCCGGTACGACCACCCGGCCGCCGGTACGCCGAGACCGGCCGAACCCGCCGCCGCGGCGGCCACCAGTTCCCGCCCGGCCGCCGGTTCGGGCAGTCCCGGGGTCAGCACGGCGGACACCCGCCGCCCCCGGAACACCCCCGCCACCCCGCCCACGTGGTCGGCGTGGAAGTGGCTCACCACCAGCAGCGGAACCTCCCGCACGCCGAGCCGCCGCAGGCAACCGTCCACGGCGGACGGCTCCGGACCGGCGTCGACCACCACGGCCCGCCCGGCGGCCACCGGGAGGACCAGCGCGTCGCCCTGGCCCACCGCACAGCCGACCACCAGCCAGCCGTCCGGCGGCCAACCGCCGGCGACCAGCCGGACCGGCAGCGTGCCGAGGACCACCGCGACGGCGCAGACGGCGACGAGCCGGCGGATGACCGGCCGGCGGGTGGCCACGAGCAGCCCCACGGTGAGCCCGGCCAGCAGCAGCGCGCCGGGCACCCCGCCCGGCCACGGCAGGGCGCCCGCCGGCAGCCGCGCCCCGACCCGGGCCACGGTCACCAGCCACCACGCCGGCCAGCTCGCCAGCCAGGCGGCGAAAGCGGCGCCGGCCGGCCAGAGCGGTGAGATCACGGCGGCCACCACCCCGAGCACCGTGGCGGGCGCGATCGCCGGCACCACCAGCAGGTTGGCCGGCACGGCCACCAGGCTGACCGTCCCCGAGATGCCGGCCACCACGGGCCCGCAGGTCACCTGCGCGGCCGCCGGCACCGCGAGCGCCTCGGCCAGCCCGGGCGGCACGCCCCACCGGCGCAGCGCGTCGCGCCACCCGGGGGCGAGCAGCAGCAGCCCGCCGGTGGCCAGGACGGAGAGGGCGAAGCCGGCGTCCCCGGCGAGGTCCGGATCCAGCAGCACCAGGACGGCCACCGCGGCCCCCAGCGCCGGCAGCGCCGCCCGGGGCCGGCCGGCGGCCAGCGCGGCCAGCCCGATCGCGCCCATGGTGGCGGCGCGGACCACGCTCGGCGAGGGACGGACCAGGACGACGAAGCCGACCAGGGCCAGCCCGCAGAGCACGGCGGCCAGCCGCGGGCCGGCGCGGGACCAGCGGGCGAGCAGCAGGACCGCGCCGACCACGATCGCCACGTTGGAGCCGGAGACGGCGTTGAGGTGGGTCATCCCGGTGGTCCGGAAGTCCTCCTCCACCGCGGCGGGCAGCCGACTGGTGTCCCCGACCACGAGTCCGGGGAGCAGGCCGCCCTGCTCGTCCGGGAGCGGCGCACAGGCCCGTTGCAGCCCGGCGCGGAGCGTACCGGCGGCCCGTTGGAGCCACGGCGGCGGTCCGAGCGGGACGGGCGGTCCGGCGGCGCTGAGCACGGCCGCGGTGAGATCGCCGCCCCGGGGCGCGCTCAGCCGCCCCTCGGTGGTGAGCCGCTGCCCCGGCAGCTGCCCCCGCCAGGCCGGATCGGTGGCGAGCACCAGGACACGGACCGGGGCGCGCAGCCGCGCGCCGCCCGGGCCGGTGAGGCGGATCAGCTCCCCCGCCACCAGCAGGGTGGCCGGGCGGCCCGGCGCGCCGCGGATCGGACGAGGGTCGTCCCGGACGACCAGCTCGGCGGTGACCCGGGCGCGCTGGTCCACCAGCGCGCGCAGGGCAGGGGCGTCGCGTACGTGCAGCCGGGCCGCGGTGGCGCTCGCGCCGCAGACCACGCCGATGAGCACCGCCACCGCGATCCAGCCGTACCGGCGGACCGGGCCGCTCGGCCGCCCGACGAGGCCGAGCAGGTGCCCGGCCCCGATACCGGCCAGGCCGGCGGCGGACGTGGCGAGCAGCGCCGCCGTCGGAGCGGTGAGGTGCAGGCAGGCCAGCGCGGTCAGCCAGGCGGCCACCGCCAGGCCGGCCAGCCGCAGGTCGGGGGCCTCGGGGGCGCGCTCCGGCGGTGCGCGGTGCGGACGGGTCGCCCGGCTCACACCGTCACCAGGTCCTTGAGCTGCTCGTACCGGGCGTCGCCGATGCCCTCGACCTGACGCAGGTCGCCCACCGAGCGGAAGCCGCCCTGCTGGTCGCGGTGGGTGAGGATCCGCTGGGCGAGCACCGGGCCGACGCCGGGCAGCGCGTCGAGTTGCGCCAGCGTCGCGGTGTTGAGGTTCAGCCGCCCGCCCGCCGTCGGGGCCGCGCCCCCGGCGGACGCGCCCGCCGGCCCGGCCTGACCGGGCGGGGCGGCGACGCCGACCAGGATGAGTTCCCCGTCGGCGACCTTGCGGGCGGGATTGAGCAGGGCGACGTCGACGCCGGGCAGCGCCCCGCCGGCGGCCTCGACGGCGTCGGCAACCCGAGCCCCGGCCGGCACCCGGACCAGCCCGGGACGGCGTACCTTGCCGGCGACGGCGACCACCAGCTCGCCGCCCGGATCCGCGGCCGGCACGGCGGCGGCCGACGGGCCCCCGGCGCTCGACGCGGCGCTCGCCGGCTCCGGCCGGACCGGCTCGGCCCGCGGTCGGGACCGCCACGACCAGAAACCGGCCCCGAGCACGACCAGCACGGCCACGACGGCGAGCGCCCGCACACCGCGCCGGCCGGGGTCGAACGCCCCGGGCCCGGGCAGCCGGGACACCGGCGGATCGGCCCTGTCCGGGTCGTCCTCGATGGCCGGCTGCTGGTCCTGCTCCCCCGCACCGCCCGGCCACGACGCGGACCGCCCGGTCGGCTCCGGCGCACCGGGCCACGGGGCGGGCCGCCGTGCACCGGCCCGGACGCGCCGGGTCGGGTCACCCACCCCGGGCGACGGCTCGCCGGGCACCCGGCTCGGGTGCGGCCACGTGACCGGCGGGTGCCCCTCCCCCGCCGGGTCGACCAGCCGGGACAACCGCCGCCGCACGATGGACTCCTCGTCGTCTGACACGGCGCGACGGTAGGGCCGTCCCGGCGTCGCGGTCAGCCCGTCGAGGGTCCGCTGTGGACAACGGGGTGGCCTGTGGACAACCGCCTGATCATGCCCCGGATCTGCTAGGGCAGCGCCTGCTGAGAGCTCAGCGCGCCTCGGGATCCAGGCCCAGCGCCGCCCGTCCGCCGTCCACCGGCAGCACCACGCCGTTCACGAAGCCCGCCCCCGCCAGCAGGAACGCCACCGCTTCGGCCACCTCATCGGCGCGCCCGATCCGGCCCACCGGGTGCAGCCGGGCCAGTTCCCGCTCGACCCGCTCCGCTGCGGCCGGTTCCGCCCCGGCCAGGAAGTCGGCGTGCCGCTCGGTGGCGATCGAGCCGAGCGCGACCGCGTTGGTCCGGATGCCCCGGGCGCCGTACTCCACGGCCAACGCCCGGGTCAGGCCCTCGACGGCAGCCTTCGCGGTGGCGTACGGCAGGCAGCCAGGCACCGGTCGACCCGCCTGATGGGAGGAGACGTTGACGATCGCCCCGCCGGTGTCGGCGGCGAGGAACCGGCGGACGGCGGTGGCCGAGCCGACCACCGCCGGGGCAAGGTTGAGCCCGATCAGCGCCAGCACCTCAGCGGCGGGCGCGGTGTGGACCGACGCGTCCCGGAACACCGCGGCGTTGTTGACCCAGCCGGCCAGCGGCGCGACGCGCTCGGCCAGGTCGGCGGCGTGCGCGGTGACCTGCTCGTCGGCGGCGTCGCCGATCACCGGCACCAGCCGGTCGGCGGCCGGGTGCGCGGCCAGCCAGGCCAGGGCGTCGGCGTCCCGCTCGACGACCACCACCGTGCCGCCGTCGTCGAGCAGCCGGTGCACCACGGCCCGCCCGACGCCCCGGCCGCCGCCGGTCACCACGTACGACATCCGGTCCCCCTTCCCCGGCGCTGACGCCCGGTCGGTCAGGTCAGTGGCCGGGCTGCTCCGGTGCCGGGCGTCGGTGCACCACCACGCTGGCCAGCCCCGGCCCGGCGTGCGCGGCGACCACCGCGCCCGCCTCGGAGACGTACGTGTCGTGCAGCCGGTCGCCGAGCCGGGCGGTGAGCGCCTCGACGAGCTGCGCGGCACGTTGCGGCGCGGCCAGGTGGTGCACCCCCAGGTCCACCTCGGCGTCGCCGGCCGCCTCGACGGCGAGGTCGACCAGGCGGGCCACGCCCCGGCTGGCGGTGCGCACCTTGTCCTTGAGCACGATCGCGCCGTCCGGCATGTGCATGATCGGCTTGACCGAGAGGGCGGTGCCGAGCAGCGCCTCGGCCGCGTTGATCCGGCCGCCCCGGCGCATGAACTCCAGCGTGTCGACGTAGAACCAGATGGTCGTCCGGTCGACGGCGGCGAGGGCCGCGTCGCGTACCCCGGACAGGTCGGCGCCGGCCTCCGCGGCGGCGGCCGCCGCGAGCACCGGGAAGCCCAGGCCCATGCCGGTGGAGCGGCTGTCGACCACGGTTACCCCGTCGCCGACCTCGGCGGCGGCGAGACGCGCGGCCTCGACCGTGCCGGAGAGTTCCGCCGACAGGTGTACGGAGACCACGCCGTCGGCACCGGCGTCGAGCAGTTCCCGATACGTCCGGGCGAACTGCTCGGGGGACGGCCGGGACGTGCTCACCGAGACCCGCCGGCCGCCGAGCACCCGGGTCGCGTCAGCCGGGAAGGTCTCCACCCCCTCCAGCCCCTCCGCGCCGTTGAGCACGACGGTCAGCGGCACCACGGTGAGCCGGTGCGCCTGCACCAGCTCGGGCGGAAGGTAGGCGGTGGAGTCGGTGACGACCGCGACGGGCATGCCCGGCACGCTAGCGGATCCGCGCGCCGGACGCCCGGGCCGGACGGCTCAGACTGGCTCGGCCGGCGCCGAGCGGGTGATCAGGCCGACATTGTGGGCGCGCAGGTGCCAGCCCGGGGCGGCACGCCGCGTCACGCCGTCGTCGTACCGCAACTCGGTCCAGTGGCAGTTGGCCAGCGACCCGAGGGAGCGCAGCACCGAGTGGTCCCAGCCGAGCAGATGACCGACGCCCTGCCGGGCGCCACCACCGTGGGTGGTCACCACGACGGTCCCGCCGTCGGCGAGGTCGGCGGCCTCCTGGAAGGCGGTGCCGAGGCGCTTGCCGAGGTCGTCGAGGTTCTCGATCTCGGCGCCCGGGTCGGGGTCGCCGGCCCGCCAGCGGGCGTACTCCTCGGGGAAGCGCGCGGCGGCCTCGGTGAGGGCGAGCCCCTGCCACAGGCCGAAGTGCCGCTCCCGCAGTCGCGGGTCGGTGCGGACCGGCAGGCCGGTGAGTTCGGCCAGGGCGTCGGCGGTCGCCGCGGCCCGGCTGAGGTCGGAGGCCACGATGACGTCGGGCCGCAGCGCCGCGAGCAGCGGCGCGGCGGCGCGCGCCTGCTCCCGGCCGAGGTCGTTCAGCGGCACGTCGGTCTGGCCCTGGACGCGGCTTGCGGCGTTCCAGTCGGTGTTGCCGTGCCGCCAGACGATCAGCCGGGTCATTCCGTGGCGGCGGAGGAGCCGGCCGCTTCGGCCTCGACCAGGTCGCGGTCGACGAACGGGATCGTCGGGCAGTCCTTCCACAGCCGGTCGAGCGCGTAGAACTCGCGCTCCTCGGTGTGCTGGACGTGCACCACGATGTCGACGTAGTCGAGCAGCACCCAGCGGCCACCCCGCTCGCCTTCGCGGCGGAGCGGCTTGGCCTTCTCCGGCAGCTCGAGCAGGCGCTCCTCGATGGCGTCGACGATGGCCAGCACCTGACGCTCGTTGGGGGCGGAAGCGACCAGGAACGCGTCCGTAATCGCGAGCTGATCGCCCACGTCGATGATGACGATGTCCTCGGCCTTCTTGTCGGCCGCGGCCTGGGCGGCAGCCATCGCCAGCTCGTGAGCGCGTTCGGAAACTGTCACCGTTCTCCTTCGATCAACCGTGCGACCCTCCAAGCGTCTCACACCCGGCGGCGCGACGACTTGTCAGTTCTGGTCCATTACGGGGACGAACGGCCCCAGAACGGGCGAATTCACGGCTGGTAGAGGCGCCGTTTCGCGATGTACTGCACCACACCGTCCGGCACCAGGTACCAGACCGGCTCACCCCGGGCGACCCGGGCGCGGCAGTCGGTGGACGAGATCGCCATCGCCGGCACCTGCACCAGGCTGACCGTGTCGGCGGGCAGGTGCTTGTCGGTCAGCTCGAAGCCGGGCCGGGTGACGCCGATGAAGTGGGCCAGCTCGAAGATCTCGTCCAGGTCCTTCCAGGAGAGGATCCGCTCCAACGCGTCCGCGCCGGTGATGAAGAAGAGCTGGACCTTCGGGCCGTACTCGTTGTGCAGGTCGCGCAAGGTGTCGACGGTGTAGGTGGGGCCACCCCGGTCGATGTCGACCCGGCTGACCTGGAACCGCGGGTTGGAGGCGGTGGCGATCACCGTCATCAGGTAGCGGTCCTCGGGCGGGCTGACCGGTTCGTCGGCCTTCTGCCAGGGCTGCCCGGTCGGGACGAAGACCACCTCGTCCAGGCCGAACCGGTCCGCCACCTCGCTGGCCGCCACCAGGTGCCCGTGGTGGATCGGGTCGAACGTGCCGCCCATGATCCCGATTCGCCGGATGTCTTCCTCCACCCGACGATCGTAGGCCGGGCACGGCCGGCGGCCCGTTGGGGCCGCCGCACCGTCCCGTCACCCACCCGTCAGGCGCCCGCCGCGGCCACCGCCGTCCTGGCCACCAGCGCCCGCCGCAGGTCGTCGGCCGCGTCGATGACCACCCGGCGCAGGCCCGGGGTCAGGTCGTCGCGGCCCAGCAGCGCCGCGGCCGAATCCAGGGTCGGCTGGGCCACCGCGTAGCGGGGGAAGGAGAGGCCGGCCACCCGGTCGGCCACCCAGGGGGTACGCCGCCGCGCGGCGTCCGGCATGTCGATGAAGTACCGCTCGACGTACGCCGCGGTCAGCTCGGCCTGCTCGGGCTGCCAGAAACCCTCGGCGGTCGCCTCGACCAGCCGGTTGGACAGCTCGGTGTTCCGGGTGATGATCTCCCAGGCCGCCTCCTTGGCCGGCAGCTCGGGCAGCGCCGCCCGGCACAGGGCGGCCCGCTCGGCACCGGTGGCGCTCGGGTCGGCGGTGGCCTCGGCGGCGATCTCGGTCTCGCCGGCGGCGCCCAGCACCACCATCCGGCGCAGCAGCGCCCAGCGAAGCTCGGCGTCGACCGCCAGTCCCTCCGGCACCCCGTGGCCGGCGAGCCAGCCGCGCAGCAGATCCGCGTCGGCGGTCGCGGTGATCAGGCCGCGCGCCGCCGCGAGCTGGAGCGAGCCGCCGGCGGGGGCGCCGTCGAGCAGCGTGGCGCAGGCCCCGGCGATCCGGAGCAGGGCGGCGTCCCGGGCGAACGGGTCGAGGTAGCGGTCGACCAGGGCGTGGCTGCGCCCGAGCACCTGCTCGGCGATCACCACCTCGGTCTCGGCGGGCAGCGCCGCGTCGATCAGTGCCACCACGCCGGCTACCGGGCGCTCCCCGTCGGAGGCCGCGTCGAGCGCCTCACCCCAGAGCAGCGCCCGGGCCAGCGGGTCGTCCAGCCCGGGCAGCACCATCGGCACCGCGTCGGCGGAGGCGGGGTCGAGACGGATCTTGGCGAAGGTGAGGTCGCCGTCGTTGGGCAGCAACAGCCCGGTGGCCGGCTCTCCCACCAGCGCGGCGAGGTCGGTGTGGCCCTTGTCGGCTTCGGGGTCGAGGTCCACCTCGAACCGGTGCGTCGCGGCCCCCGTGCCGTACCGGCCCACGCCGATGCGGTGCGGGCGCAGCACCGGGTACGCCTCGGGCGCGGTCTGCACCACCGCCGCCTCGGTCCACCGGCCGTCGGCGTCCACCGCGGTCCGCACCCGCAGCGTGTTGACCTGCGGCCGGCGCAGCCAGCGCTCCGCCCAGTCGGCGAGATCCCGGCCGCTGGCCGCGCTCAGGCTGGTCAGCAGGTCGGCGAGGGTGGCGTTGCCGAACCGGTGCGCGGCGAAGTGCGCGTTGAGCCCGGCCAGGAAGGCGTCGTCACCGAGCCACGCCACCAGCTGGCGCAGCACGCTGGCACCCTTGGCGTACGAGATGCCGTCGAAGTTGAGCAACGCCTGGGCCGCGTCGGCGACCTCCTCCGGGGCGACCGGGTGGGTGGATGGGCGCTGGTCGGCGGCGTAGCCCCAGGCCTTGCGGCGGATCGCGAACGTCGTCCACGCCTGGTCGAACCGGGTCGCCTCGGCGGTCACCCGGGTGCCCAGGTACTCCGCGAAGGACTCGTTCAGCCACAGGTCGTCCCACCAGCGCATGGTGACCAGGTCGCCGAACCACATGTGGGCCATCTCGTGGGCGATGGTGGTGGCCCGCAGCTCCCGCTCGGTGTCGGTGACCGCCGAGCGGAAGATGTAGTCGTCACGGAGGGTGACCAGGCCGGGGTTCTCCATCGCGCCGGCGTTGAACTCGGGCACGAACGCCTGGTCGTACTTGCCGAACGGGTAGCGCTCGGCGAAGAGCTGGTGGAACCGGTCCAGGCACTGCTTCGTGACGGTGAAGATCTCCTCGATGTCGGCGTCGAGGTGGGCCGCCAGCGAGCGACGGCAGTAGACGCCCAGCGGGATGCCGTCGTGCTCGTCGCGGCGGACGTGCCAGGGCCCGGCGACCAGCGAGACGAAGTAGGTGGAGAGCGGCGCGGTCGGGGCGAACTCCCAGCGGCCGGGTGCGGGGTTCGCGGCCAGGGCGCCGTTGGCCGCGACCGTCCACTCGGGCGGGGCGGTCACCGACAGGGTCACCGGGGCCTTGAGGTCGGGCTGGTCGAAGGCGGCGAAGATGCGCGGCGCGTCGTCCAGGAAGGACATCGCGTAGAGGTAGGTCTCGCCGTCGGCGGGGTCAACGAAGCGGTGCATCCCCTCGCCGGTGTTCGTGTACGCCATCTCGGCGGTCACGGTGAGGGTGTTCTCCGCGGCGAGGTCGGTCAGCGGGAGTCGGCCGTCGGCCAGCGCGCCCGGGTCGAGATCGCGGTCGTTGAGGCGTACCGCGCGCAGGGCCGCCGGCTTGACCTCGACGAATGTCTCGGCGCCGGGGGTGGCCCGGAAGCGGATGATGGCGGTCGAGCGGAAGCGCTCGCCACGGCCGGTCAGGTCGAGGTCCACCTGGTAGGACTCGACGGTGATCAGCGCGCGACGCGCGGTCGCCTCTACACGGGTCAGGCTCGGCATCCGCTTATCCTGCCCGACGAGGAGCCGGACCGGCTTCCCACGGCGCGTGGTGATGGAGGACGAACAATGGGTCAGCACCCCAAGGGCGATTTCGACCTGTCCCGGGCGGTCTGGCAGCGAGCCGAGGGCGACACCACCGACAGCGCGGTCGAGGTGGCCTTCGTCGACGACCTGATCGGCATGCGCAACTCGGCCGAGCCGGACGGCCCGGTGCTGGTCTTCACCCAGGCCGAGTGGGACGCCTTCGTGGCCGGCGCCCAGGACGGCGAGTTCGACCTCGACTGACCGCCGGGCCCGGCTCACCCGTCCCCCTCGCCCCAGCCGAGCCCGCCGGGGCCGGGGGCGTGATGGAAACCGGGATGGTCGGCGACGTCGGCGCAGCGCTCGCCGTCCGGGCCGACCGCGCCGCAGAAGAGCCGCGCCGCCCGGTGCCAGGCGTCGGCCGGCGAGAGCGCGGCCGCGCCGAGCGCCAGCTCCGGGCGGAGCAGGCTCAACGCCTCGGCGTACGCCACGGCGAGCTCGCGGGCCTGCTCCGGCCCGTCGGCCTCGAAGCCGAGGTGGGCGGTGAAGTGCCGGGGCGGCCGGGGCGACCGCCGGGGCGACCGGATGAGCGGGGCGTCCCCCGGCCGCGGGCCGGCCCCGCCCCGGCCACCGACGCCGTCCACCGCCCGCCGCTGCCGCCAGTACGGCGGCCTGTTCTCCCGCATCGGTCCTCCCCGTCGTCGACACCGGCCGGGCATCCGCCGCCCGCCCGGGAACGAGCCAACCAGGTTTCCGGCGTCCTGGGAGGGGCCAGCGAACGGCCCGTCCGCTGGCCCACACCCCGACCACCGGTCCCGCCGGCCTCTCGCGTCGGAGGGGATTCAGCCGCCTCGACCCGGGTAGACGCACCCGGCCGACCAGCTCGGCCGATCGTCGTCCGTGTCAGGAGCAGCCGATGGCCACCACCATCCCCGCCGACCGCAGCCCGGAGAGCACGCTGGCGTTCCTTCGCGAGGGATACCGCTACATCAGCTCCCGCTGCGACCGCTACGGCAGCGACATCTTCACCACCCGGCTGCTGCTGGAACCGACCATCTGCCTGCGCGGCCGGCCGGCGGCGGTGCTCTTCTACGACCCGGAACGCTTCGTCCGGGAGGGCGCCATGCCGGTACGGGGGCAGCGGACGCTGACCGGGCGCGGCGGGGTCCAGGGGCTGGACGGGCCAGCCCACCGCGACCGCAAGGGCATGTTCCTGTCGCTGATGACCCCGGCCGGGATCCGCGAGCTGGTCCGGCTCTTCACCGACGAGTGGCAGGCCCGCGTCCCGGCGTGGGAGCGGTCCGGCCCGGTGGGGCTCTACGACGAGGTGGGCCGGATCCTCACCCGGGCGGTCTGCGCCTGGTCCGGGGTGCCGCTGGCCGAGCCGGAGGTCGCCCGGCACACCGACGACCTGCACGCGATGATCGACGGTCCGGCCGCCGTCGGCCCCCGGCACTGGCGCGGGGTGCTCGGCCGCCGCCGGGGCGAGCGCTGGGTCGGCGACCTGATCGAGCGGGCCCGGGTCGGCACCCTGCCCGCCGCCGAGGGCAGCGCGCTGCGGACCATCGCCGAGCACCGGGACGGGCAGGGCCGCCTGCTGCCCCGCCGGATCGCCGCGGTGGAGCTGCTCAACGTGCTGCGCCCGACCGTCGCCGTCGACCGGTACGTGGTCTTCGCCGCGCTGGCCCTGCGCGACCACCCGTCCTGGC
The DNA here is from genome assembly GCF_036902735.1 of Micromonospora lacuserhaii. Lineage (NCBI taxonomy): Bacteria > Bacillati > Actinomycetota > Actinomycetes > Micromonosporales > Micromonosporaceae > Micromonospora > Micromonospora lacuserhaii. The sequence goes on from NZ_JBAKHO010000029.1 coordinate 43,509, forward strand.
GGGAACGGGTCCGCGCCGGTGACGACGTCACCGAGTGCTTCGTCCAGGAGGTCCGCCGCTACTACCCGTTCTTCCCGGTGGCCGCCGCCCGGGTCCGGCGCTCCTTCGACTGGCGGGGGCACCACTTCCCGCAGGGTCGGCGGGTGCTGCTCGACCTGTACGGCACGAACCACCACCCGCAGCTGTGGCCCGAGCCGGAACGCTTCCGCCCGGAGCGCTTCACCGGCTGGCGGGACGACCCGTACGGCTTCGTGCCGCAGGGCGGTGGCGAGCACCTCGGCGGGCACCGCTGCGCCGGCGAGTGGATCACCATCGAGCTGATGAAGCGGGCGGTGACCCTGCTGACCGGCGCGATGCGCTACGAGGTGCCCCCGCAGGACCTGTCGCTGGACCTCAGCCGGATGCCGACGATGCCACCCAGCGGTTTCCTCATCGACGACGTCCGCCGCATCGACCAGGACGGCCACGTCGACTAGGACGACCTCAGTCGGCGACGACCAGGGCCTGCGGGGCGGCCTGCTTCATCCGGGTCCGCAGCCACTTCAGCTGGACGGCGGTCTCCCCCTCGCAGGTCCGCACCACCGCCAGCAGCTCCTCGTCGCGGGCGCCGTACGCGGCCTGCCCGACCACCGCCCAGCAGATGTCGCACTCGGCGGCCATCAGGTAGAGGTCCTGGAGGTCGCGCAGCAGCCCGATGCCGCCGGTACGCGTGCCGGAGAAGAGCTCCGAGTGCAGCCGGTCCGGCTCGGCGGGGGCGTCCTCGGCGTACCGGTGGGCGAAGGGAGCCAGCTTCTCCGCGTGCTGGCGGCACTGGGTGGCCAGCTTCTCGCAGGTGTGGAAGACGTCCGGTTCCTCCCGGTGCGCCTGGCCGACCTCGACGAACGCGTCGCCGAGCCGGTTCTGTGCCTTGTGCAGCAGGCCGAGGTAGTGGGCGAGGTGCATCTCAGGCCACCTCCGATCGGGCCTCGGCGGCCGGGCCGCCGACCGTGGCGGGGATGCCGGCGTCGTCCGGCGGGGCGCAGCCGCCCACGGTGGGCGCGGGCGCGGGACGGCCACCGGAGTCGGCTTCCTTCACTACCCGGACCGCGGCCACCTTGAAGATCGGCTGCTTGGAGACCGGGTCCCAGGCGGTGATGGTCAGCTCGTTGGCGGCCCGGGTGTGCCGGTCACCGGCGCCGGCCTTCCCGGGAGCGCCGGGGCCGGGCCCGGCGGGCTCGGCGGCGTCCCAGTAGCCGTAGTGGAAGGGGAGGAAGACCACGCCGGGGCGTACCCCGCAGATCCGGGCCCGGGCCCGGACGGCGCCGCGCGGCGACTCCACCCGGACCTGGTCGCCCTCCCCCACGCCGAGCCGGCGCGCGTCGTCCGGGTTGAGCTCCACCCAGACCTCCGGGGCGGCGTGCTCCAGCTGGGGGGCTCGGCCGGTCTTGGTCCGGGTGTGGAACTGGTAGACCGTGCGACCGGTGGTGAGCAGCATCGGATGCTCGTCGCTCGGCACCTCCGGCGACGGCTGGTACGGCGCCGCGTGCAGGAACGCCCGCCCGGCCGGCTGCTTCGCGCGGTACTCGTCGGGCAGCAGCTCGGCCCCGGTGGCCAGGTCGTGCCCGTACGTCTCGCAGTAGTCCGGGTCGGTGTGGAAGACCCCGTCGGTGTAGAGCCGCTCAGTGCCGTCCGGGTGCTCCTGCGTGCACGGCCACTGGATGCCGCCGCCACGCAGCCGGTCGTAGGTGATCGCGGTGTAGTCGCAGGGCCGCCCGCGGGAGCACTCCTTCCACGCCTCGAACACCTCCTCCGGCCCGGTCCACCGGATCAGCGGGTCGCCGTCGCGGTCCCGGAAGTCCATCCGGCGCGCGTAGTCCAGGAAGATGTCCAGGTCGGCGCGGGCCTCGCCGGGCGGGTCGACCGCCTTCTCCGACAGGTGCACCGTCCGGTCGACGTTGGTGAAGGTGCCGGTCTTCTCGGCCCAGGTCGCGGCGGGCAGCACCACGTCGGCCAGCTCGGCGGTCTCGGTGAGGAAGAGGTCCTGGACGACCAGGAACAGCTCCGGCTTCGTCAGGATCCGCCGGATCCGGGCCAGGTCGGGCAGGGACACGGCCGGGTTGGTGGCCGAGACCCAGAGCAGCTTGATCGAGCCCTGCTCGGCGTACCGGAAGATCTGCATGGCGTGGGTCGGCGGCGACCAGTGCGGGATGGTGTCCACCTCGACGTTCCAGAGCCGGGCCAGGTCGGCGACGTGGTCGGGGTTCTCCCAGTTGCGCAGCCCGGGCAGGTCGCCGTCGGCGCCGCACTCCCGGTTGTTCTGCGCGGTGGGCTGGCCGTTCATCTGGTAGATCCCCGCGCCCGGCCGGCCGATCATGCCGCGCACCAGGTGCAGGTTGTTGACCGCACAGGACGCCGCGGTGGCCTGGTTGGACTGGTAGAAGCCCTGGAGCACGGTGGAGAGCAGCCGGTCGGCGTGGCCGAGCAGCTCGGCGGCCCGCTCGACGTCCCGGGCCGGCAGGTCGCAGATCTCGGCGACCTTCGCCACCGGGTAGTCCTCGACCACCTGGCACAGCTCGTCGAAGCCGACCGTGTGCGCCCGCACGTACGCCTCGTCGTACCAGCCGCGGTGGATCAGCTCGCGGAGCAGGCCGTTGAGCAGGGCCAGGTTGGTGCCGGTGCGGATCGGCAGGTGCAGGTCGGCCTCCCGGGCCACCGGCGTGGCACGCGGGTCGACCGCCAGCATCGCCGGCGGGTTGGGCCCGCGCCGGCGGTCGAGCATCCGGGTCCAGAGCACCGTCTGGGTCTCCGCGACGTTGTGCCCCCAGAGCGCGATCGCGTCGCAGTGGTCCACATCGGTGTACGACCCGGGCTGCCCGTCGGTGCCGAAGCTCGCCTTGAGCGCCGCGGCGGCGGTGGCCGTGCAGAGCCGGGTGTTGCCGTCCATGTGCGGGGTGCCGATGCCGGCCTTCCCGATCACCCCGAGGGTGTAGTACTCCTCGAGGAAGAGCTGGCCACTGGTGTAGAAGCCGAAGTGTCCCCAGCCGCCCGGGCCGTCCAGCAGCTCCTTCGAGCGGGCCACGATCCGGCCCATCGCGGTGTCCCAGTCCGTCTCGACCAGCCGGTCGCCGTCGCGCACCAGCGGGTGGCGCAGCCGGTCCGGGCTGTGGTTGGCCTGCCAGCCGTAGAGGTCCTTGGGGCCGAGCCGACCGTGGTTGACCCGGTCGTCGGCCCGGCCGCGTACCCCGACGATCCGGCCGCCGGCCACCGCGATGTCCATCGCGTCCCCGTTGGAGTGCAGGATCGACGCGCTCGGCACCCAGCGCTCCACATCGGCCTCGGTACGCCCGGTGGCGAGGAAGCTGTCCACCCGTACCGGCCACTCCTCGCCCGGCCCGTACGGCGTGCGCGGACCCCACGGGTCGGCGATCCGGTCCACCATCTCTCAGTCCTCCTCCGACGACGAGCCCCACAGCGGCATCTGGCGGCCGGTGGCTCGGTTGAACAGCAGATCGACGACGGTCACCAGCAGGACCGCGCCGAACGCGATGATCAGTTGGGTGGGGTGTGCAGCAGGCCGAGGCTCACGATCAGCGTGGTCGCGCCGGCCGGCGGGTGCGCGGCGTTCAGCAGCACCAGCACCGCGGCGGTGACGGCGAGGGAGCCCGCGGCGGCGACGATGCGCGGCGCCGACACCCCCTCCACCAGCGCCGACGGGTGATCGGCCAGACCGGTCAGCTCGAGCAGGGCGTACCCGGCGAGCAGCGCCACCAGGTGGCCGATCACGGTGTTGCGCGGCGAGGACTCGGGCTTGCCGGGCTGCTCGACGTGGAGCATGACGGCCGGCCCGAGGCTGGGGAAGAGCCACGGCTGGCGGGTCAGCAGGGCGACCGTGCCGGCCACCACCAGGGCGACCGCGCTGCCGGTGAACGCCCGGGTCGCGGCACCGGCGCGGGGCGGCGTCTCATCGATCTCCGGTGTCATGACGGGTGCTGTACCCCGCCGCCGGTGGTCGAATCGACGCACGCCCCGCCGAACCGGTCAGGCGGTCGGATGCAGCACGCTACGCAGGCAGGCGTCCTGCTTCTTCTCGAAGATCTCGTAGCCGCGCACCCCGTCCTCCAGGGACATCGGGTGGGTGGCCAGGTAACCGGGGTCGATCTCCCCGGCGGCGAGCCGGTCCAGCAGCATCGGGATGTAGCGCTGGGCGTGCATCTGCCCCATCCGCAGCACCAGGGCCTTGTTCATGGCGGCGCCGAGCGGGAACTTGTCGACCAGCCCGCCGTACACGCCGACAATGCTGACCGTGCCACCCTTGCGCGCGGCCATGATGGCCTGCCGGACCGAGGTGGGCCGGTCGGTCTGGAGCCGGGCGGTCTGCTTGGCCTTGTCGTACGCGTAGATCGGGCCGACGTCGTGCGCCTCCATGCCGACCGCGTCGATGCAGGCGTCCGGGCCCCGGCCGGCGGTCATCTCACGCAGCGCCTCCAGCACGTCGGTCTCGGCGTAGTTGACGGTTTCCACGCCGAGCCGGTCGGCGGCGGCGGTGAGCCGCTCCGGCAGCCGGTCGACCATGATGACCCGTTCCGCGCCGAGCAGCTGGGCGGCGCGGGCGGCCATCTGGCCCACCCCGCCGGCGCCCCAGACGGCCACCACCTCGCCACCTTTCAGGCCGCAGAGGTCGGCGGCCATCCAGCCGGTCGGCATGGCGTCGGAGGCGAAGACCGCGGCGTCGTCCGCCACCCCGTCGGGCACCTTGAACGCGCCCACGTCGCCGAACGGCACCCGGATGTACTCGGCGTGGCTGCCGGAGTAGCCGCCGGCGGCGTGCGAGTAGCCGAGGATGCCGGCCGGCGAGTGGCCCCAGAGCTTCTCCGGGATGATCGGCTGCGGGTTGGAGTTGTCGCAGAGCGAGTACTGCTCGGTGCGGCAGTACCAGCAGCCGCCGCAGGCCACCACCGAGCCGACCACCACCCGGTCGCCGACCTTCAGCCGCTGCACGGCGGCCCCGGTCTCCACGACCTCGCCCATGAACTCGTGGCCGAGGATGTCGCCCTCCCGCATCGCCGGCAGGAAGCCGTTGATCAGGTGCAGGTCGGAGCCGCAGACGCTGCTGGCCCGGACCTTGACGACGATGTCGCCCTCGGCGCGGATCCGCGGCTCCGGCACGTCCCGTACCGCGAGCTTGCCGACCCCTTCCCAGCAGAGCGCCCTCACGGCCGTCCTCCCGTCGTCAACGCCTCTCGGACCTTGTCGGTCGCCGCCTCCTGCGCCGGGGTGCGCCCGGACGGGTCGTGCCGGGTCTCGATCATCTGGCCGCACTCGACCAGCGACTTGATCCGGCGCAGCGCGTCGCGCAGGCCCAGGTCCGGGTCGTGGCCGCGGGCCAGGCCGAGCGCCCGGCGCAGCGGCCCGCCCACCCGGTAGCGCAGCTCGGCGCGGATCTCCGTGCCCCGGTCCTGCGGGGCGGGGGCGAGGTCGACGTGGCCCTGCTGCCGGAACGGCCGGTCGGTGACCGCCCAGCTCAGCCGGCCCGGGCCGTCGACGGTGATCTCGGCACGCCACTCGGTGCCGCCCCCGGCCGGGTCGCGGGCCACGCAGCGCCACCGGTTGTCGGCGACCTGTTCCAGGGTGGCCCACTCGGCCAGGGCCCGGTCCAGCCGCTCCCGGTCGGTCCAGAAGCCGATGACGGCGTCCATCGGGCGGTCGACGGTGATCCCGCGCCGCACCACGTACCAGCCGTTCTGCCGGTCGGGCTGGTGGCGGCGGCGCCGGCGGGCCACCACCCGGCCGACCCCGACCGCGGTCACGGTGCTGGCGCCGAGCAGCGCCCACCTCGTTCCGTTGCTGGTCATCACGTCTCCTCCACCCGGGGCCCGGGGATGGACTCCCGCATCCACAGCCGCTACCCGTCGAGACGCCGTCGAAACGCCCCGGTTTGACCGATCCGATCGCGGGCATGCCGGGATCATTACCGAGCAGGGAGCCGTCGATGTCACTCCTCCGCGGCCGAAGCGCCCCCCGTACCGCACCCCGCGCGACCGCCCGCGCCGGTCACCGGCCGTCCGCCCCCGCCGGCGCCCCACCCGGCCGGCTCCCCGTCGAGTACGTCCTGCCGCTGCGCTGGCCGGACGACGAGGGCCTGCCCGAACTGACCGGCTACCTGCGCGACCTCGCCCGGCTGGTCGAGGTGACCGTGGTCGACGGCTCCCCGCCGGAGACCTTCGCCCGGCACGCCGAGGCCTGGCGCGGCCTGGTCCGGCACCTCGCCCCCGACCCGGCGGTCCGCGGGGTCAACGGCAAGGTCCGGGGCGTGCTGACCGGGGTGGCGGCCGCCCGGCACGAGCACGTGGTGATCGCCGACGACGACGTCCGCTACGACGAGGCGGGGCTGCGGGCGGCGCACCGGCTGCTGGGCGCGTTCGACCTGGTCCGCCCGCAGAACTACTTCGACCCGCTGCCCTGGCACGCCTGGTGGGACACCGGCCGGACGCTGCTCAACCGGGCCCTCGCCGCGGACTGGCCGGGTACCTTCGCCGTGCGCCGGAGCACCTTCCAGGCGATGGGCGGCTACGACCCGGACGTGCTCTTCGAGAACCTGGAACTGGTCCGGACGGTGCGGGCGTACGGCGGGACCGAGGTCGCCCCGCCCTGGCTGCACGTACGCCGACTCCCCCCGACCGTCGCGCACTTCCGCGGCCAGCGGGTCCGCCAGGCGTACGACGACCTGGCCCAGCCGGCCCGGCTGCTGGTCTCGCTGGCGGTGCTGCCCGGTGTGGCGGCCGCGGTCGTCACCCGCCGGTCGAGCCTGCTGCTGGCGGCCGCCGCGACGACCGTGGCGCTCGCCGAGCGCGGCCGGCGACGGGCCGGCGGCGCGGCGGTCTTCCCACCGGCGACCGCCCTGGCCGCCCCGCTCTGGCTGCTGGAACGCGGCGTCTGCGCCTGGATCGCGGTCGGTCGCCGACTGACCGGCGGGGTCCCCTACGCCGGCACCCGCGTCCCCCGCCCCGCCACCTCCCCACACACCCTCCGCCACCGCCACTCCCCCCGCCCACGCTGACCCCCTCCCCCGCCCACCCCCGCGATCTTGCACTTTCGGCCCCGGCGAAAAGTTCATAAGCGACATCTCGCGGACCACAACTGCAAGATCGCGGGGGTGGGGCGGGGTGGGGGCGGGGTGGGGCGGGGTGGGGGCGGGGTGGGGGCGGGGTGGGGTGGGGTGGGGGTGGGGTGGGGCGGGGTGGGGGTGGGGTGGGGCGGGGTGGGAAACAGCTCGCGGCCACGTCCCGGCGGATGCCGGGAGTGGCCGCGAGCTGCGGGTACGAGTGGTCCCGATCAGTACCGGACCTGTTCGCGCGACTGCTGCGCCGAGTCCTTGACGTCGTGCGCGGCGGACTTCGTGTCGTTCTTGACCGCGTGCACGGCGCCCTGCGCGGTGGACTTCACCGACTCGGTGGCGTGCTGCGCCGGCTCGCGCAGCTCCTCCTTGAGTTCGCTGGCCACCTCGCTCAGCTTCTCCTTGACGACGCCGCTGTGCTCGCCCGCCTTCTCCTTGACCTGCGTCGCGAGCTCCTGCTCGCGGCGGGTGGCCGGAACCAGCGAGGAGACCAGCATGCCGACGCCGAACGCGATCAGGCCGGCGGCAAGCGGGTTGCCCTCGGACTTCTGCCGGATCAGCTGCGGCGCCCGCTGGGCGGCGTCGCCGACCGTCGACGCGGCCGAGTGGGCCTTGTCGCTGACGGTGGAGGCCGCCGAGGAGGCGTGGCCGCCGGCGGCGTGGGCGGCGTGCCCGGTGCCGTGGCCGAGGTCGGAAGCGGTACCCATAACCTTGTCCCTCACATTCTGCAGCGCGTTGCGCGCCCGCTGCTTACGGTCGTCGACGATCCGGCCGGGGCTGACCTTGTACGCCAGCGCGTCCACGTCGGTGCTGAGGCTGTTGCGGGTGGCCTCGATCTCCCGGCGGATCTGGTCGGGGTCGGTGCTCATCGGGTGACTCCCTCCGGGTGCGGCTTGAGCGCGTCGGGGATCCGCTGCACGCTGTCGTTGGTCTGCTTGAGGCCGCGGATCCGCTCCGCGTTCTTCTTGGCCTTCGAGTAGAGGACTGCGGCGACCACGGCCCAGACGACGGCCACGATCAGCGCGGCCAGGCCCGAGTCCATGACGTTGTCCAGGAACTGCCACACGGCGATGGACACGAACAGCGCCACCATGTAGCCGCCGAAGCCGGCGCCGCCGTAGAAGCCGGCGGCCTTACCCGCCTTCTTCCCCTCCTGGCGGATCTCGGCCTTGGCGAGCTCCACCTCCTGCCGCATCAGGGTGGACAGGTCGGTGGTGACCGACCGCATCAGCTCACCGATGGAGCTGCCCCGCACCTCGTCCGCGGTGTACGGGGCACCTTCGGGGTGGTACCCGGAGTCCAGCCCGGACCCCTGCGTCGGCATGCTCATGCCGCCGCCTCCCTTCGGATGACTCGTACGCTCACGGACGGTTGGTGCCGCTGGACGGAACGCCCGGCAGCGGGTCGGTCTCGCTCACCGGCGGCAGCGGCTGGCCGGTGCCACCCACCGGGTCGGCGTAGCTGGTGGTGGTGCCACGGTCCGGGTAGGCAGCGCCCTGACCGGAGTAGCCCGGGTCCGGCTCGGCGTAGGTGCCGGGGGTCGGGTCCAGGTAGCCGCCCGCCGGGACGGCGTCCGGCATCGCGCGCGGGGCCGGCGGGGTCGGGATGACCGCCGTGGCGTCCGGGTCGGCGTAGCCGTTGGTGCCGGTCGAGCCGTACAGGCCGTGGCTGCCGGTCGAGCTGTCGCCCGCCGAGGTGATGCCCTTGGTCAGCCGGCCGGCGACGACACCCAGCAGGGCCGCGCCGACCAGGAAGGTGCCCGGGTTGCGGCGGGCGTAGGTCTTCACCTCGTTCAGGAGGTCGCCCGGCTCCCGCTCCTCCAGCCAGCCGGCGACGCCGTGCACCCGGTCGGCCGCCTGGTGGGCGAGCTCGGTCACCGGACCGCCCTGGCCGCTCTGCGCCATCGAGCGCACTTCGTCGGCCAGCGAGCGCAGGCCACCGGCGGCCCGGCGCTGCTGCTCCGAGGTCTGGCCGGCGAGCTGGTTGCGGGCCTCGCCGTAGAGGTTGCGCGCCTGGCGCTTGGCCTCGCCGACCACCTCGTGACCCTGCTCCTTGGCGGTCTGCGCGACCGCGCCACCTGCGTTGGCGGCGTCGGAGCCGACCTGGCGGGCCTGGTCCCGGACGCCGCCGCCGTTGCTCTGACCCTGCCCGTACGTGGAAGACGTGGGTGAAAGATCGTAGGTCATGATTTCCCTTCCGCTCGGACATTCGTCGCGGTTGTGCGCTTGGGGGATCCCGCCGACCGTTCAGGTCGGCGTGTCCAGATCCCTACCCCCAGTCGCGGAGTCCATGCCTGATTCGTCATTTCTCTGCGCGACCCACCCGTCCCGGTCACACAATGGAGGGTCGTCCGGCCCCGGCCGACAACCGCAGCACGGAGGTGACATCGATGGCGCGTGACGCGCGTGGACGCGCCGCGGCCGGACCGAAGCCGCGGATCCGGATGGTGGCCGCCGCGGTCGCCGCGGTGTTCGTCGCCATCGGTGTGCTCGGCTTCATCCCGGGGATCACCACCGGCTACGGCGACCTGACCTTCGTCGGTCACCACTCGGGGGCGAAGCTGCTCGGCCTGTTCCAGGTGTCGGTCCTGCACAACCTGCTGCACCTGCTCTTCGGCCTGGCCGGCCTGGTGCTGGCCCGTTCGGTCGGCGGCGCCCGCCTCTTCCTGGCCGGCGGCGGCGCCGCCTACCTGGGACTCTGGCTCTACGGCTTCGCCATCGACCGGGAGAGTGCGGCGAACTTCATCCCGATCAACGACGCGGACAACTGGCTGCACCTGGCGCTCGGCTTCGGCATGCTCGCGACCGGCCTGCTGCTCTCCAACGACGCGGGCACCGGCGGCCGGCTGGACACCCCGATCGACCGCCCCTGATCACATGGCACCTCGTGCGAGCTGCGCAGATGGCCCGGACTGTCGGAGTTTGACCAGGCAGCGGCCGGGGCATCGGAATCATTGCCAGGCACTGACGAGGAGGTCGTGATGCCCCGCTGGATCCGCACCAACGCGCTGACTGCCGCGATGCTGGGCGCGTTCGTCGTCTTCCTCGTCCTGCAGAGCATCTTCGGCTGGCAGACCCACAACGAGGAGCTGTCCGAGTACGGCGCACAACCGCTGAGCTGGCTGGCGTACCTCGGCAGCGGCCACTTCGCCGAGTCCGTCTTCGAGAACTGGGAGTCGGAGTTCCTCCAGATGGGCGGCTACGTGCTGCTCACCGCGTACCTGGTGCAGAAGGGCTCGGCCGAGTCCAAGCCGGAGGACCAGACCGACCGCCCCGAGGACGACGCGCGCCGGGCCAAGCCCGACTCCCCCTGGCCGGTCCGCGCCGGCGGGCTGCCGCTGGCGGTCTACCGCAACAGCCTCTCCCTGGCCCTGCTGCTGATCTTCCTCGGCTCGTTCGTCGGCCACCTGCTCGGCGGGGTCGTCGAGTACAACGAGGAGCAGGCGTTGCAGAGCGGCGCCGCCCCCATCAGCGCCTGGCAGTTCCTCGGCACCAGCGACTTCTGGTTCCAGTCGATGCAGAACTGGCAGAGCGAGTTCCTGGCCGTCGGGACGCTGATCGTGCTGAGCATCTTCCTGCGCCAGCACGCCTCGCCGGAGTCCAAGCCGGTCACCGCCGCGCACGCCGAGACCGGCGCCTGACTCCCGACGGGGCCGGCAGGAGCGCGGCTCAGGCCGCGACCGGCAGCCGCTTGGCGAAGCAGACGCTGTACGGGTTGTCGACGTACTCGCCGTACACCGGGATCGGCTGGTAGCCGCAGGACGTGTAGAGGCCGATCGCGGCCGGCAGGTAGCTCCCCGTCTCCAGGCGGAGCACCGAGTGCCCGCGCCGGAACGCCAACTCCTCCAGCGCGCCGAGCAACTGCCGGGCGATGCCCCGCCCCCGGTACGCCGGCCGGACGTACATCCGCTTCAGCTCGCCGGTCCCGGCGTCTAGCGCCTGGACCCCGCCGCAGGCCACCGCCCGGCCGGCGAGCACCACCGCGAGGTAGTGGATGTCGTCCTGGGTGACGGTGGCCTGGCCGTCCAGACCGCCGTCTGCCTCGCGCAACTCCCGCTGCTGGGCGACGACCAGGGCGCCGATCTCCGGGTCGTCAGCGGGACGGGACTCGATCAGCATCACCCCACGCTAGATCGCGCCGATTTCGCGGAGGTTTCCGGCGACCGACCCGGGCCGGGCCGGAATGGCCTATTCCCAGTCCTCGTCGTCGTCCGACACGTCGGCGTCCAGGCCGCCGGCCTCGATCTCGCCCTCGCCGTCGGGGCGCACCCGGCGCGCCTTGCGGGCGGCCAGCCGCTCGGCCGCTGAGAGGCGGTTCGACTTCTCCTCCAACCGGACGTCGGTGCCCCGGTTGCCCGGGACGAAGTCGACGCCCGCGTAGAGGGTGGGCTGCCAGTCGAACTCGCGCTCGCCGATGCGCACCAGGTCGCCCGGCTTGGCGCCGGCCTTGGCCAGCTTCTCCTCCACGCCGAGGCGGGCCAGCCGGTCGGCCAGGAAGCCGACCGCCTCGTCGTTGTCGAAGTTCGTCTGGCGGACCCAGCGCTCCGGGCGGGTGCCCCGGACGGTGAAGGAGCCGTCGGCCTCGGTCTCGATGGTGAAGCCGGCGTCGTCGACCGCCCTCGGGCGGATCACGATCCGGGTCGGCTCGGCCGGCGGCGCGGCCTTGCGGGACTGGTCGACCAGCTCCGCCATCGCGTACATGAGCTCCTTGAGCCCCTCGCGGGTGGCGGCGGAGACGTCGAACACCCGGAAGCCGCGCTCCTCCAGGTCGGGTCGGACGATGTCGGCGAGGTCCTGCCCGTCCGGCACGTCGACCTTGTTCAGCGCGACCAGGCGGGGCCGGTCGGCGAGGCCGCCGTACTCGGCCAGCTCGGCCTCGATGGTGTCGATGTCGGCGAGCGGGTCCCGGCCGGGCTCCAGCGTCGCGGTGTCGACCACGTGCACCAGCACGGCGCAGCGCTCGACGTGGCGGAGGAACTCCAGCCCCAGCCCCCTGCCGGTGGCCGCGCCCGGGATCAGGCCCGGCACGTCGGCGACGGTGAAGGTGTGGTTGTCGACCCGGACCACGCCCAGGTTCGGCACCAGGGTGGTGAACGGGTAGTCGGCGATCTTCGGCTTGGCGGCGGAGATCACCGAGATCAGCGACGACTTGCCAGCGGACGGGAAGCCCACCAGGCCGACGTCGGCGACGCTCTTGAGCTCCAGCACCACGTCCAGCCGGTCGCCGGGCTCGCCCAGCTCGGCGAAGCCGGGGGCCTTGCGCCGGGCGTTGGCCAGCGAGGCGTTGCCCCGGCCGCCCCGGCCGCCACGGGCCGCCTCGAAGGTGGTGCCCGCGCCGACCAGGTCGGCCAGCACCTCGCCGTCGAGGGTCTGCACGACGGTGCCGTTCGGCACCTTGATCACCAGGTCGTGGCCGTTGGCCCCGTCCCGGTTCGAGCCCGCGCCGCCCTTGCCGTTGTCGGCCTTGAGGTGCGGACGGAAGTGGAAGTCGAGCAGTGTGGTCACCTGCGGGTCGACCACCAGCGACACGCTGCCGCCGTGCCCGCCGTTGCCCCCGTCGGGGCCGCCGAAGGGCTTGAACTTCTCCCGGTGGATGGAGACACAGCCGTGCCCGCCGTCGCCGGCCTGCATGTGCAGGACGACCCGGTCAACGAACGTCGTCACGACGCCAATCCTTCCAGCGGGGTACGCCCCGCAAGCGAAAAAGACGAAGCGGGCCGGGACTCGAGGTCCGCGGCCCGCTTCGCTGGAGCACTACTGCTGCGGCACGATGCTTACGGTCTTGCGACCACGCTTGGTGCCGAACTGGACCGCACCGGCGGACAGCGCGAAGAGCGTATCGTCCCCGCCGCGGCCGACCAGGTCACCGGGGTGGAACTTGGTGCCACGCTGACGGATGAGGATCTCACCCGCGCTGACGACCTGACCACCGAAGCGCTTCACGCCGAGTCGCTGGGCCGCGGAGTCACGACCGTTACGCGAGCTGGACGCACCCTTTTTGTGAGCCATTGGAGGACGACCTACTTCCCGCTGGAGATGCCGGTCACCTTGACCTGGGTCAGCGGCTGGCGGTGACCCTGGCGCTTGTGGTAGCCGGTCTTGTTCTTGAACTTGTGGATCCGGATCTTCGGGCCCTTGGTGTGCGCGGCGATCTCGCCGGACACCGCGACCGAGGCAAGCTTTGCCGCGTCGGTCACCAGGTCGTCACCGTCGACGAGGAGCACCGCGGTGAGCTTCACCGCGTCGCCGGGGGCACCGGCGAGCTTCTCGACCTCGATCACGTCGCCCTCGGCGACCTTGTACTGCTTGCCGCCGGTCTTGACGATCGCGTACATCGGAGGCGGACTCCCTGTCGTTGAGGCTGCTGGCGGTCGTTCCCACGGCGACTCGCCGGGTAGCAGTGACACCGGCGGCGCGGGCACGCGGGAACTCGGCACACCAAAGTGCGCCGCAGGAAAGGGTACGCCATGGACCGGCCGACTCCCAAACCGGGCCCGCCGACAACGCCGCCGGTCAGCGGGCGCAGAGCTGGTCGAGGCGCTGCTGGAGCCGGTCCAGCTCGGTCTCGTCGATCGACTCGACGTCGGTGCCGAGCATGCCGACCTCGGTGGCCAGGTCCGCCAGCAGGGTCTTCAGCTGCGGGTCGGTGGCCCGGGCGGCCTCCCCGCGCAGCGTCGTACGCCAGGTGGTCAACGCGGCTTCGGCCCGCTTCCGGGCGGTTTCCGCCCCCGTGCTGTCGTTCGCCCCGACCGCCGCGATCATCTTGCCCAGTTCCTCGACGTACGTCCGGACGGCCGTCGACGAGGCCTGCTCGGCCTCCGCACAGATCCGGGGCCCGTTGCCGCCGGCCGGGGAGCCGCTGACGGGCACCGACGGGACGACGGTGGGCAGGGCGGACGCGCCGAGGGGCGGGGCGGACGACGCCCGGCCGGGGGTGTCGCCCGTCCGGTCGTCGGAACAGCCGGTCAACAGGACGGCGGTCACCACGGTGGCGGCGAGCAGGCGGCGCATGGGTCTTCTCCTAGCCGGGGGGTGACCGATCGTAGCCCCGGCCCGGGAGACGCGGCAGGGCCCCTCCCACCGGCACGATCGCCGGGGAAGGGGCCCTGCTGGACGTCGGGCGCTCAGCGCCTCACGGCCGGGTCCGCCGACGGGCGCCGCCACGGCGGGAGCGGCGCCGGCCGGTGCCGCCCTCGCCGCTCTCCTCCTCGGAGTCGCCGATCGCGTCCGGGTCGTCCGACCCGGCCAGCCGGGCGGACTCGCCCTCCTGGGCGTCGGAGACCGCCGGGGCGGCGGCGGTGTCCGCCTCGTACCGGGACAGGTCGTAGCCCATGGTGTCGTGGTACTCGGCGTCGGTGGCCGGGTCGGCCTGCTCCGGGCTCTCCGTGGTCTCGACCACGGTGCGCTCGGCGGGCACCGCGCCCTTGCGGGCCCGGCGCCGGGACGACGCGCCGCCCACGGGCTGCTCGGCGGCCGGGGCGGTGACCGCGGCGGCGACCGCCTTGACCTTCTCCGCCGGGCCGCCGGTGCGCGGCTTCTCCGGCACCGGCTCGGTGTGGATGACCACACCCCGACCCTTGCAGCACTCGCAGGGCTCGCTGAACGCCTCCAGCAGGCCCGCGCCGATCCGCTTGCGGGTCATCTGCACCAGGCCGAGCGAGGTGATCTCGGTGACCTGGTGCTTGGTCCGGTCCCGGCCGAGGCACTCGGTCAGCCGGCGCAGCACCAGCTCACGGTTGGACTCCAGCACCATGTCGATGAAGTCGATCACCACGATGCCGCCGATGTCGCGCAGCCGCAGCTGGCGGACGATCTCCTCGGCCGCCTCCAGGTTGTTGCGGGTGACCGTCTCCTCGAGGTTGCCCCCGGAGCCGGTGTACTTGCCGGTGTTGACGTCGACGACGGTCATCGCCTCGGTCCGGTCGATCACCAGCGAACCACCGGAGGGCAGGAAGACCTTGCGGTCCAACCCCTTGATGATCTGCTCGTCGATCCGGTACTCGGCGAACACGTCGCTCGTGCCGACGTGCCGGCGCAGCCGGGCGACCAGGTCCGGCGAGACGTGCGACAGGTACGACTCGACCATGTCGTACGACTGCTCGCCCTCGATGACCAGGTCGCGGAAGTCCTCGTTGAACAGGTCCCGGACGACCCGGATGACCAGGTCGGGCTCCTCGTAGAGCAGCACCGGGGCACCGCCCTCGGCCGCCTTGGCCTGGATGTCCTCCCACTGCGCCTGGAGCCGCTTGACGTCGCGGGCCAGCTCGTCCTCGGTGGCGCCCTCGGCGGCCGTCCGGACGATCACGCCGGCGCCGTCCGGCACCAGCTTCTTCAGCACGTCGCGCAGCCGCTTGCGCTCGTTGTCCGGCAGCTTGCGGCTGATGCCGGAGGCGTTGCCGTTGGGCACGTAGACCAGGTGCCGGCCGGAGAGCGCGATGTGGCTGGTCAGCCGGGCGCCCTTGTGCCCGATCGGGTCCTTGGTCACCTGCACCAGCACCGAGTCGCCGGAGCGCAGCGCCTGCTCGATCGAGCGGGCCCGCCCCTCCAGGCCGGTGGTGTCCCAGTTGACCTCACCGGCGTAGAGCACGGCGTTGCGGCCGCGCCCGATGTCGACGAAGGCCGCCTCCATGCTCGGCAGGACGTTCTGCACCTTGCCGAGGTAGACGTTGCCGGCCATGGTGGCCGACGAGTTGCGGGTGACGTAGTGCTCGACCAGCACGCCGTCCTCGAGGACGGCGATCTGGGTCCGGTCACCGCGCTGGCGCACGGCCATCACCCGGTCGACCGCCTCCCGGCGGGCCAGGAACTCCGACTCGCTCAGGATCGGCGGGCGGGTACGGCGCTGCTCGCGGCCGTCCCGGCGGCGCTGCCGCTTGGCCTCCAGCCGGGTCGAGCCGGAGACGCCCTGCACCTCGTCGACGGCCCGGCGCGGCTCGCGGATCTTGACCACGGTGGGCACGCCGTCCTCGACGGCCCCCTCGACCTCACCGGCGCCCCGGCGGCGGCGACGGCGCCGGCGGCGGGTCATCCCGTCGCCCTCGCCCTCTTCCTCCTCGGGTTCCTCGGCCTCGCCGGCCTCGGCCTCCGCCTCGGCGGTCTCCTCGGCCTCGTCGTCCTCGGTGTCGTCGGCGCCGCCCTTGCCGCGACCGCGGCCCCGGCGCCCGCGACGACGCCGGCGGCGAGCGGCGGCGGCCTCGTCCTCGTCCTCTTCCTCGGCGCCCTCCTCGGCCTCGCCGGTGGGCTCCTCCTCCTCGGCCTCGACCGGCTCGGCGGCCTCGACCGGCTCGACCTCCCGGCGGGCCCGCCGGCGACGCCGGCCGGTCTCGGCCGGCTCCTCGGCGACCGGCTCCGCGGCCGGGCCGGGCTCGACCACCCGGAAGGTGGGCAGCTCCTCCGGCTGCGGGGCCATGAAGAGCACGGTGGGCGCGGCGATGGTGGCCCGCCGGCGCCGGGTGCGCGGTGCGGGCTCGGTCACCTCGGCCTGCTCGCCACCGGGCACGGCGACACCGGGCGGAACCTCGCCGGAGCGGCTCTCGGCGCCGGAGGCGGCGACCCCCGGCTCGGGGGTCGTGGGCTCGGCGGCCGTGGACTCGGCGGCGGGCTGCGCGGGCCGGTCGGCCACGGTCGGCTCGGTGGGCGCCGCCGCCTCGACGGCGGGCTCCTCCTCCTCGGCCTCGACCGGCTCGGCCGCCGGGGCGGCGGGCTCGACCGGCGTCTCGGCCGCGACCCCCACCGGCTCGGCGGGGGTCTCCGCGGCCGGCTCGGCCGCCGCGGGGGCCGCCTTCTTCCGGCGGGTACGGGTCACCTTGACGGGCGGTACGACCTCGCCGGGGGCCTCCTCGGCCTCGGCGGCGACCACCGGCTCCTCGGCCGCCTTCGCGGGGGTGGCCTTACGCCGGCGACGGGTGGTCTTCGGCGCGGTGTCCAGTTCACCGGCGACCGGGGCCAGCACCTCGGCCTGGTGCGTCTCGTCGGTGGCCGACACCGAGCCGGCCGGCGCCTCGGCGGGCGCCTCGACCTGCTCCGGCTGGTTCAGTGGGGCCGCCGCCCGGCGCCGGGTGGTGCGCCGACGGGTCGGCGCGGCCTCCGGGGTGGTGCCGTCGGCGGTGCTGTCGGCGGTGTCGCCGGCCGGCTGTGAACCGGTCCGTTCGCCGCCCTCGGGCTCGTTCTCGAGCATGGACGTTCTCCAGTTCTGGCTGCCCCGGGCGCGGGTGAGCGCTGCCACGCAGGGTTGCCGCGAAAGTGTTTCCGCCGATCGCGCGAGGTGCGCGACCGCCGAAGTCTGCCTGCCAGAGCACTGACGTGGGTCAGTGCTCTCCGATGGGTGCCCCGCCGCGGTCCGCGTCCAACGGATCCACAATCTCGCCCTGCGCGGTCAACGTGCCCTGAGCCAGCCGGATCACCCTGGGGGGAACCGGCGGCTCCAGGTCGGCCACCACGCGAAGGCCGGAAAGGACGTCATCGGGCCGTACGGACGGGGTGACCTGCCGCACGACCAGTTCGAGTATCGCACACGACACGCCCGGGTCCCCGGAAGGCGTCTCCGTCGGCAGCAGCACATCGATGCGCATGACGGCCGCCCGCGCGTCGAAGGTGCGCCGGCCCTGCTTGGTCATCCGCTCGACCTGCACCTCGTCCGCGGCGACGAAGGCGGAAACCGCCCGTTCCAGGACGGCCTGGTCGACCTCGGGCAGCTCGATCCGCCAGTGCGACGCCTCGATCCGGTCGGCGAGGCTGCCGCCGGCGGCCACCACCGCGTCCAGCACGTCCAGCCCGGGCGAGAGCGCGGCGTCCAACGCGGCGCGCAACTGCTCCGGGTCGACGACCGCCTGGAGGCCGATCTCCAGGTACTCCGCCTCGCTGGCCACCCCGGTGGGAGCGGCGCTGGCGTAGGAGATCTTCGGGTGCGGGGTGAAGCCCTGCGAGAAGGCGACCGGTATGCCGCCCCGGCGCAGCGCGCGCTCGAAGGCCCGGGCGAAGTCCCGGTGCGAGGTGAACCGCAGCGGTCCCCGCTTGGCGTACCGGATCCGGATCCGCTGGACGACGGGCGCCTGCCCGCCCTCCGGCTGTGGTTTCCTGCTGATCGTCGTGCTCCTTGCTCGGGTTCTGTCGCTGCCGTTCCCGCCGGGCCCGGTGCGGGCCGGGAAACGGTCAGCCGTCGCGGCGCCAGAGCGCCCAGTGCTGTTCGGCGTTCCCGCCGACGCGGTGGAAGCCGTACTTCGTGCCGTTCCAGTCCCAGCGGTGCCGTTCGTCCTTCGGGTCGGGATACCAGCGGGCGATCACCACCTGCGCCGACGCGGGCGGCACCGACACGAAGTTCGGCACGGCCGTCCAGGTGATCTCGTGCTCGTGGTTGAGCCGGATCCCCAGGTGGTACGCGGTGCTGGTGGCCACCCGCTCGCCGTCGCGCAGGCCCAGCGACGTCAGCGACGGGCTGGGCTTCAACAGGACGCTGTACGGGTGCAGCACCCGGACGGTGAGCAGGCCCATCATCACCAGGTTGCCGGCGACGGCGAGCGCCAGCACCGGCTGCCAGCCCCAGCGCAGGCGGCACAGCAGCACGATGGCGGTCCCACCGACGAGCGCGATGGCGGTGCCCAGCAGCGGCCGGATCCCGGCCCAACCGGCGGTCATCGCCATCAGGTCGGGCGCCGCGAAGACGCCGTAGCGCAGCGGCGAACCGTGCCGCTGCTCCAGGGCGACCCGCCAGGCGACGAAGCCGCCACCGGCGGCGGTCAGCGCGGCGGCCGCCAGCCAGCCGGTGAGCAGGGCCCGCCGGCGGGCGGCGAAGACGACCGCCAGGCCGAAGACCAGCCACAGCGGCGCGAAGGCGTGGATGTAGCGGGCGTACACCGCGTCCCGGCTGGCCGACGGGACCCCGACCAGGATCAGGGCGCAGCCCAGCGCGACGCCGAGGGTGGCGGCCAGCGCGGCGACCGCCATCCAGCGGCGGGCCGGGTCGACCGAACGGCGGGTGATCAGCCGGACGGCGGAGAACCAGCCCAGCGCCGCCATCCCGCAGGTGATCGTCAGCACGTACCAGAGCTGGGTGGTGAGGCTGGCCAGCACGAACCCGGCGCCCTTGGCGCTGAGCAGCGCGTCGACGGTGCTCCCGCCCGGGCTGGCGCCGGCCAGCAGCAGCTTGTCGCCGAGCAGGGCGATCAGCACCTGGTTCCCCACCACGGCGGCGGCCACGGTGGCGAGGGCGACCGCCAGCGGGCGCCAGCCCAGCCGGCGGCGCACCGCCCAGACCAGCACCACGCCGACGTGCACGGCGAGGATGACCACCCCACGGACGTGGATCAGGTAGTACGCGCCTGCGGCGGCCGTGGCGCCGAACGCCGCGAGCATCCGCTCCGGGCGGCGCAGCCAGAGGGCCAGCAGGAGGATCCAGGCGACCGTGAGCGCGGCGAGCACCGAGTCGGTCAGCGCCATGAGGGAGTAGAAGATGGTGGCCGGCATGGTGGCGGCGACGGCGGCGACCGCCAGGGCCCGGCCGCGCGGCATCGCCAGAACCCGGGTGCCCAGCAGGTAGGCCAGCGGCAGCAGCGCTGAGTTGACCAGCGCGTTGATCACCCGGACCAGCCCGTAGCTGACGGTGAAGGAGTGCTCGCCGAGGAAGGCCGGCGAGATCAGCAACTGGTACCCGGCCCGGCGCAGGGCCCCGTTCTCCGAGCTGAAGCCGCCCGGACCGCCCGCGAAGACCCGCGCGGCGTTGAGGTAGCTGTCCTCGTCGGTGTGCGCGATGGGGACGACGACCGAGTGGGACAGCCACACCCGCCACGCCACGCTGGCCAGGTAGCCCAGCACCAGGAGCACGACGACGAGGCGTCGGGACGGGCCGCTACGGCGCCGCGGCTCGTCCCCGTCGTCCGTCACCGACGGTCGTGCGTCAATGTCCTGCTCCGTACCGGTCTGCAGCACCAGCGTCCCCCACGATCGCCACGCGGCCAGTTCTCGGCACCGCTCACACCGTCGGACGCGGGGCGTCCGACGCCGGCGGGCCGACGTCGGACACGGTAGCGGACCGACCTGGTGTCATCGCACCCCGTGGCGCGACGCCCCGCCGGGCCGTGTGCGGCGGGGCTTGCGGCGACGTCAGGCCGTGGACGCCGCCGTCGCGGGCGGCACCTTGAGGCCGCCGCCGTTGACCGGGGTCAGCGGAAGCAGCTTCCGACCGGTCGGGCCGATCTGGATCTCGGTGTCCATGGACGGGCAGACACCGCAGTCGAAGCACGGGGTCCACCGGCAGTCGTCCTGCTCGTACTCCGACAGCGAGTCCTGCCAGTCCTGCCAGAGCCAGTCCTTGTCCAGGCCGGAGTCGAGGTGGTCCCAGGGCAGGACCTCCAGCTCGTCGCGCTCCCGGGTGGTGTACCAGTCGAGGTCCACGCCGAAGGTCGGCAGCACCTCGGTGGCGGCCTCCACCCAGCGCTGGTACGAGAAGTGCTCGCTCCAGCCGTCGAACCGGCCGCCGTTCTCCCAGACCTTGTGGATCACCGCGCCGACCCGCCGGTCACCGCGGCTGAGCAGGCCCTCGATCAGCGACGGCTCGCCGTCGTGGTAGCGGAAGCCGATCGCCCGACCCAGCGAGCGGTCGGAGTTGATGGCCTGCTTGAGCAGCCGGAGCCGGTGGTCGATGACCTCCGGCCGCGCAATCGGGGCCCACTGGAACGGGGTGTGCGGCTTCGGCACGAACCCGCCGATGGAGACCGTGCAACGGATGTCCTTGGACCCGGTGGCGGCCCGGCCGGCCTTGATGACCTCGTGCGCCATGTCCGCGATCTCGAGGACGTCCTCGTCGGTCTCGGTGGGCAGGCCGCACATGAAGTAGAGCTTCACCTGCCGCCAGCCGTTGGTGTACGCGGTGACAACGGTGCGGATGAGGTCTTCCTTCGACACCATCTTGTTGATCACCTTGCGGATCCGCTCCGACCCGCCCTCGGGGGCGAAGGTCAGACCGGTGCGCCGACCGTTGCGGGACAGCTCCTGGGCCAGGTCGATGTTGAACGCGTCCACCCGGGTCGACGGCAGCGAGAGCGAGACGTTGGTGCCCTCGTACTGCTGGGCGAGGCCGGAGCACATGTCGCCGATCTCGGAGTGGTCGGCCGACGACAGGGACAGCAGGCCGACCTCGTGGAAGCCGGAGAACTCCAGGCCGTCGCGGACCATCTGGCCGACCGTGGTGATCGAGCGCTCCCGGACCGGCCGGGTGATCATGCCGGCCTGGCAGAACCGGCAGCCGCGGGTGCAGCCCCGGAAGATCTCCACCGCGTACCGCTCGTGCACCGTCTCGGCGAGCGGGACCAGGGGCTTCTTCGGGTACGGCCAGGCGTCCAGGTCCATCGTGGTGCGCTTGTGCACCCGGAACGGCACGTCCGGGCGGTTCGGCACGACCCGCTGGATCCGGCCGTCGGGCAGGTAGTCGACGTCGTAGAAGCGCGGAACGTAGACGCTCTCGGTGCGGGCCAGCCGCAGCAGCAGCTCGTCCCGGCCGCCCGGCGAGCCCTCCGCCTTCCACTCCCGGACGATCGTGGTGATCTCCAGGACCGCCTCCTCGCCGTCGCCCAGCACCGCGGCGTCGATGAAGTCGGCGATCGGCTCCGGGTTGAACGCGGCGTGGCCTCCGGCCACGATCACCGGGTCGGCGTCGGTGCGGTCGGCGGCGAGCATCGGGATGCCAGCGAGGTCGATCGCGGTGAGCAGGTTGGTGTAGCCCAGCTCGGTGGAGAAGGAGATGCCGAACACGTCGAACGCACGCACCGCGCGGTGCGCGTCGACGGTGAACTGCGGCACGCCGTGGGCGCGCATCAGCTTCTCCAGGTCGGGCCAGACCGCGTAGGTGCGCTCGGCGAGCACGTCGGGCAGCTCGTTGAGGACCTCGTAGAGGATCTGCACGCCCTGGTTGGGCAGGCCGACCTCGTACGCGTCGGGGTACATCAGCGCCCACCGGACGGTCGCCGCGTCCCAGTCCTTGACCACCGCGCCCAACTCGCCACCGACGTACTGGATGGGCTTGGTCACCTGGGGCAGCAGCGGCTCCAGCCGGGGCCAGACGGAAATGGCCGCGGCGTCGCGCGGCGTCGTGGACGGGGCACTCATGATGCCCAAGGGTACGCGCCCGCCGGCCGGACACCGCACGCGCCGCAGGGGTGGCCGGCGGTGTTCCGCCGGTCCACCGGCGGATTGGTCGGTGGTGGCGCGCCGGTACTAACCTCGCTAGCGGCGCGAGAGGAGATTGCCGCGATGCCGGAGCCGCAGCCGGGTACCGACCGGCCGGCCGACGGGAGCACCCCGGTCCCCGACCGGGAGCAGGATCCGGCGGTCACCCACGACGAGCCCACCGACTCCCCCGTACCCCCTAACCCGCACGACGCCCCCGGGCCCGACCCGGACGGCCCGGCGGGCGGGGGGCCCGCGGAGGCCCCGGCGGGCGGTAGGCCCGCGGACGCCCCGCCGGAGCCGCCGGCGCCGCGCTGGAGCGGTTCGGCCGCCGTTCCGCCCCCGCCGCCGCGCCAGCGCGCCTGGGGTGAGTCGGCCGAGCCGACCCCCGTGCCGCCGCCCGCTCCGCACGAGCTGCCCGAGCACCGCACCCCGGTCGACCCGTGGGCGGGCGTGGACACCGGCGGCTGGGAGCTGAACCATCCGGACCTGACCCCGCTGCCGCCCACGCGGCCCTACCCCGTGCCGCCGATGACCCGGCCCTACCCGGCCCCGATCGGCCAGCAGCCGGGCGCCGGCCAGCCGGTGCCCCCGCCCACGCCACCGGCCCGGCCGGTGTCGCCGCCCCCTCCCCCGCCACCGCCGGTGCCGGCAAGGCCGCCGAAGCAGCGCCGCGGCCGTCCCGAGCCGGTCACCCCGCCGCCGGGGTGGCAGGCCCCTCGGGGGTACGTCCCGGTGCCTGTGCGCCGCCGGCGTCGCTGGCCGTGGGTGCTGCTGCTGACCCTGCTCTGCTGCTGCGGCTGCCCGGCCTGGTTCGGCAAGCCGATGTGGGAGCAGTACCCGGCCGACGCCGCGCTGCCCGGCGAGGTGGCCGACCTGACGCTGCGCAGCGACGCCCGCAGCGAGGCGACCGCGAATCGGCTGAAGACCCGGGTACGCGAGGCCAATCTGCTCGCCGAGGACGTCTTCGCCGGGGTCTACGGCACTCCGGACGGCAAGCTGGTGACCGTCTTCGGCGGCACCGGCTTCCGGTTCGACCCGGAGTCGGGCGCGAAGGACGAGCTGACCCGGCTCACCGACACGTACCGGCTGGGCGAGGCGCAACCGGTCGACACCGGCGTCCGCGGCCGGTACGAGCGCTGCGCGGTGGGCGTCGTGGACGACGGCGACGTGGTGGTCTGCACCTCGGTCGACTACGGCAGCGTCACGACCGCGGTCTTCACCCGGCTCTCGGTCGACGACAGCGCGCGCCTGCTGGCCACCCTGCGGGAGCAGATCATCACGCAGGGGCAGCACTGAGGCTCGAGAGTCTGTCGCCTTCAGACCACCCGGACGTGCACAATTAGGACATGTCGCGGCGGTGGCTCTTCGCCGATCAGCTGGGGCCGCACTTCCTCGACGACCGGCGCCAGCCGGTCCTGCTGATCGAGTCGAAGGCGGTCTTCCGCCGTCGCGCCTACCACCGGCAGAAGGCGCACCTGGTCCTCTCCGCGCTGCGCCACCGCGCCGCCGAGCTCGGCGACCAGGCCCGCTTCCTGCGCACCGAGACGTACGGGGAGGCGCTGCGGAAGGTCCCTGAACCGCTGGAGGTGTGCCACCCCACCTCACGGCGGGCGCTGGACTTCGTGCGCCGGCAGCGGGACGTGACCGTGCTGGCCGCCCGCGGCTTCCCGACCAGCCAGGCGGACTTCGCCGACTGGGCCGACGAGCGCCGCGGGGCGCTGCGGATGGAGGCGTTCTACCGGTTCGCGCGGGAGCACCACGGCGTGCTGATGGCGGGGACCGAACCGGTCGGCGGCCGGTGGAGCCTGGACACCGAGAACCGGGAACCCCCGCCGAAGGGAACGGACCGGCTCGACGTCCCGCCGCCGCCGATGCCAAGGGAGGACGACATCGACGCCGAGGTCCGGGCCGACCTGGACCGCTGGGAGCGGGAGGGGATCCGGTTCGTCGGCCGGGACGGGCCACGCCGCTTCCCGGCCACCACGAAGGAGGCCAGGACCCGGCTGCGGCACTTCCTCCGGCACCGGCTGCCGGCGTTCGGCCCGTACGAGGACGCGATGCTGGCCGGTGACCCGTGGATGGCGCACAGTCTGCTGTCGTCCTCGTTCAACCTCGGTCTGCTCGACCCGATGGAAGCGGTCCGCGGCGCCGAACAGGCGTACCGGAAGGACGGCGTGCCGCTGCCCAGCGTGGAGGGCTTCGTCCGGCAGATCCTCGGCTGGCGGGACTTCGTCTGGCACCTGTACTGGTACTTCGACCCCGGCTGGCAGGGCGACAACGCGCTGGCCGCCCGGCGGCCCGTACCGCCCTGGTGGAACGGCCTGGACGCCGACGCGGTCGACGCGCACTGCCTCTCCGACCTGCTCGCCGGGGTACGCGACCACGGCTGGGTGCACCACATCCCCCGGCTGATGGTGCTCGGCAACTACGCCCTCCAGCGCGGCTGGCGCCCCGCCGAGCTGGTGGAGTTCTTCCACACCAGCTTCGTCGACGGCTACGAGTGGGTGATGACCGCCAACGTGATCGGCATGAGCCAGTACGCCGACCTGGGCCGGATGACCACCAAGCCGTACGTCGCCGGCGGCGCCTACATCAACCGGATGAGCGACTACTGCGGCGGCTGCCGGTACGACCCGAGGAAGCGGCTCGGCGAGGACGCCTGCCCGTTCACCGCCGGCTACTGGTCGTTCCTCGCCCGCAACCGGGATCGGATCCCGAGCAACGCCCGGATGGCCCGCGCCATGAAGCAGCTGGACCGCCTCACCGACGTCGACGCGGTGATCGCCCAGGAGAAGCGGCGCGGCGACGACCCGCCGTGAGACCGGTCAGGCGGACGCCTCGCCCGGCGTCTCCTCGCCCCGCCGGGGCGCGTAGCGCGGCACGTACTCCTGGCCGGTGAGCTTCTGGATCTCGGCCATCAGCTCGTCGGTCATCTGGCGCAGCGACGTCCGGTCGTCGGGCCGGCCGGTGAAGTCCAGCGGCTTGCCGAACCGTACGGTGATCTTGGCGCGGCCCGGTCGGGGCACCCGGGTGCCGATCGGCTGGGCCTGGTCCGTGCCGGTCATGCCGACCGGGATGATGGGCACGCCGGCCGCCACCGCCAGCCGGGCCGCCCCGGTACGCCCCCGGTAGAGCCGGCCGTCCGGCGAGCGGGTCCCCTCGGGGTAGACGGCCACCAGGTCGCCGCCGCGCAGCGCCGGAATGGCGGCGTCGAAGGCGGAGAGTGCCGCCCGGCCACCGGCCCGCTCGACCGGGATGGCCCCCAGACCGGTGAGCACGAACTTGGACAGGGCGCCCTTCGGCCCGGTGCCCGTGAAGTACTCCGACTTCGCCCAGAAGGCCAGGTGCCGCGGGACCACGGTGCCGAGGAACAGCTCGTCGGCGACCGAGAGGTGGTTGCCCGCGAAGATCGCGCCGCCGGTCTCCGGGATGTGCTCCAGCCCCTCCACGGTCGGACGGAAGGCCAACCGCAGCGCGGGCGCCACAGTGAGCTTGCCGATGGTGTAGAGCAGCGGCACTGGTCCTCCGGCGGTCGTACGTTGAACAGGCGGTGTCACGGTAGCGGACGCCACCGGGTCCACGTCAGGGCGGTGGCGGCGGTCCACCCGGTGGCCCGGGCCGTCCTGGCTGGTCCGAAGGGCCTACCCACCACCCGACGGCCGTCACCGCCCACACCCGCTCCGGCTCCCGGCACCGCGGCCGGGTCTCCGGGCCCGACCCACGTCGATGCGGCTTGACCTGCGCTCCTCACTGGCCCAGACTCGCCCGAGTGCGCGCACTCAGCCATACCGATTTCCTCGCGATGCGTCGCTTCGAGGCGCTGGACGGGCTCCGAGCCATCGCCGCGGTGATCGTCGTGGCCTTCCACTTCGGCGGTCCCCGCTGGGCCTGGACGTCCGGCTGGATCGGGGTGCACCTGTTCTTCGTGCTCTCCGGGTTCCTGATCACTACCCTGCTGCTGCGTGAGGAGAGCGCCCGGCGCCGGGTCTCGCTACGCGGGTTCTACCTGCGGCGGTTCTTCCGGATCCTGCCGGTCTACTTCGTGGTGCTCGCCGCCACCTGGGCGCTGGCCCACGTCAACGGCACCGGCCAGCGGGTCGCCGCTTCCATGCCGCACTACCTGCTCATGCTCAACGAGTTCGCGCCCACCCCGGCGTTCCTGCACTCCTGGACGATCGCGATCGAGCAGAAGTTCTACCTGGTCTGGCCGCTGCTGGCCTTCGTGCTGGTGTCCGGGGCGTTCTACCGGCGGCTGGCGATCACCGGGGTCGCCGTCGCCACCCTGCTCGCCCTGATCCCGGTCTTCACCGCCTGGCCGTACTGGCCGACCCAGTACATCGTGATCCTGGTCGGCTGCGCCCTGGCGATCGTCATGCACGACCGCCGCTCGTACGCGCTGATCCGCCCGCTGACCCACCCGGTCACCGCGGTCGTCGTGGTGGTGGCCTTCGTCGCGCTGCACCTGTCGCTGCCGTACTGGCCGCCGGCGGCGGACGGGCACAACGACGTTCGGGTGCTGAGCTACGCGGTGGGCGCGGCCCTGCTGCTGCCCGCCCTGCTGAACCGCAGCATCCCGGCCCGGCTGCTGGCGCTGCGGCCGATGGCGTTCGTCGGTGAGCGGTCGTACTCGCTCTATCTGGTGCAGTACCTCGCGGCGGCCACCGTGGCCGGGCTCGCGCCGTCGGTGCCGCGCGGCACCACCTACTTCCTCGCCACGGTGCTGATCGGCCTGCTCGCCGCCGACCTGCTGTTCCGCTGGGTGGAGCAGCCGATGATCCAGGTGGGGCGCCGGCTGGCGCAGCGCCGCCGCACGGAGGGCGTCGAGCCGCCGCCGCGCACCATGCCGGACGGCCGCGCCGGCGCGGAGCCGCCGCCGCCCACC